>CAUUDV010000001.1:0-83601 GCA_963544075.1 uncultured Acholeplasmataceae bacterium
TCTTCTTTTAGTTCTTTTTTTAAAGAACCAGTTAGTTCGATTTCTAGATTTTCAACTTTTTTATCTTCAGCCACAGCATTCACCTCGCAATTACTTTTCTATTTTACCATATTTAAAGGAGCAGAATGAAAAAAACCTATATTTTTCATTTAGATTTAGACCAGTTTTTCGCAGCGTGTCACATGATAAAAGAACCTTATCTTAGACACACTGTTTTTGTCGTGGGTTCAGACCAGTCTCACTTAAACAAAGGAGTTGTTTCAACTTCATCTTATTCTGCTCGCCGCTTTGAAATAAAGTCTGGAATGACGATTGTTGAGGCTAAGCGAAAATACCCAAAAATTGTAATAGTTCCCACTGACTTTAAACTATACAAGCATTTTTCTAATCTATTTTTTGACTATTTGTTTACTTTTACCAACAGAATACAAATTGCTTCAATTGACGAGGCTTATGTTGACTTTACAGATTACTTAGAAACTCGCGATATTGAACCACTTGAACTTGCCAAACAAATTCAAAAACATTTAATGGACACCTATAGACTACCTGTGTCAATTGGAATTTCAGAGACTTTGTATTTGGCCAAAATCGCTTCTGACTTAGATAAACCTTTAGGAATTTCTACACTTTACCGCACTGAAATTGAAAGTAAAATTCACGGAATGCCACTTGGCAAACTATATGGGTTTGGTAAATCCACAACCGCAGCACTACAAGAACTTGGAATCTATACTCTTGCTGATTTTGTTAAAAAAGACAATCAAAGAAAGTTGGCAGAACTTTACCGTCCGCAACATCTTTTAGAAACTATGGCAGCAGTTTCTGGACGCTCTAAAGACTTTATTGAACCATATCAAACAAGTGTTCCTAAAAGTATGTCAAGAGAAGTAACCTTAAACTACGTAGTAGACTCGCTTGAAGCAATTATTGCTAAAATCAAACAAATTTACCAAGATTTAGCCGCCCAACTTGAAAACTTTGGACTTGAGGCAAAAACTGTTAACTTTAAGTTCAAAACCGCTAACTTTAAAACTTATACTCGTGCAAAAACTTTAACATACTTTATTTCTAGCGCTTTTGACATTCAAAATGCCCTTGAAGACTTCATTAAAGAAAAACTAGAAATTGACGTGCCAATTCGCCTATTTGGCGTTGGTCTTTCTAACTTTAGAGAAATTAAACCAAAAAGCGACTTAAATAGTGGTTTTTTTAAAGCAGAGTAATTTTAAAATCAGTTTCAAATGCTTTTAAAATAAGTTAAAATTAAAGAGATGAAAGAGTTTACAGAAATTTCACAAAAATTAAATATATCTGAGTTTACCGCTTTTCAAAAAAGAGTAATAGACACAATTTTAAAACAAAAAGCCAACGTTGTAATTTCGGCTAAAACTGGAGTTGGCAAAACTTTTGCTTATTTAGTTCCGCTCTACCTTAGTTTAAAACCAGAAGACAAAGCCTTAATTTTGTGTCCAACTACTGAACTTTGTTTGCAAACAACGTTAGTTTTTGAACATTTATTTGCCAAAAAAGTTTATTTAGACGCCAAAAAACCAAGTTTAACTGGTAAACAAATCTTTATATTAACTCCAAAAAAAGCTACTGAGTTAATCAAATCAGGTACTTTTAATCAGGCTGAGTTTAAGTTTTTAGTCACAGACGAGGCTGACTTCATGTTTGAAGTTGAGTTTATGGATGAACTTAACCAAGTTTTTTCTTACTTTAAAAAAGCCCGTTTTATCTTGGTGTCAGCCACTGTTAAAAAGTCTATGAAACCTTTTATCAAGGCTTTTTTTGGCTCCTTTTTAATGCTAGAAGAAACAAGCACACACCTTAACTTAAAGCACTATATCGCCAGAGCAGAAAATGGCGAAGAAATCAAAACTTTAGTTGCTTTGCTGAAAGCAAAAAATCCATATACAGCACTGGTTTTTGTTTCAAAAAAATCAGAACTTGAAAAAGTTTACAGAGAAATTGTAAAAGAAATTCCCAACACTGTTTTAATTTCTGGCAATCTAGATTTAAAAGACCGCCAAAGAATTTATAAAGACCTAACTCAAGAAAAATACTCAGTAGTGGTCGCTACTGACTTGCTTTCTCGCGGAATTGACCTAAACTTCAGTCATGTTTTTAACTTAGATGTACCTAAAACCAAAGCAATTTTTGAACACCGACAAGGCAGAACTGCGAGATTCAACCGCTCAGGCGAAGTCTACACAATTTATACTGATTTAGATAAGCGCCGACTTTACAACTACCAAATGCAAAACTCACCGTTTATTGAACTTAAAGTCAAAAACGGTGAGATTTTGGAGTTAAAAAAACCTAAATTAAAACAAAGCGAGTTAATTATTGCTGCCGTTAAAACCGTTAAAAAACCAACGAAAGTTAAGCCAAACTATAAAAAACAAAACAAAAAAGCCATTGAAAAAGCCATCAAAGCCGCTAAAGTCAAGCACTTTCGTGCTCAGTTTAAAAAAGGAAAAGGGTAAAAAATATGAAAAACTTTAACCTGGGTTCACACAACTCTTTTAAAAAACCAGACTATCTAAAAGGCACGATCGCAGAAGTTAAACATAACCAAGCTACTGCTTTAATGATTTTCACAGGCCCACCACAAAGCACTTTTCGTACAAACACCGAACTTTGCTTTGCCAAAGAGGGTATAGCCGAACTCAAGGCTTTGTCAATCCCTAAGCAAAACTTTGTAGTCCACGCTCCGTATATTGCCAATCTTGCTTCTCTGGACTTAGCAAAATGGCAAAGGTCTGTTGACTTTTTTTCAAGCGAACTAAAACGTTCTCATGAACTTGGTGCTGGCATGTTTGTGCTCCATCCAGGATCTGCTTTAACTCAAGACCGCTCGCTTTCTTTAAAACAAGTTGCAAAAGCCGTAAATCTGTTAATTAAATATGTACACGACAATAATCTAGAAATCAAAATTGCCGTGGAAACCATGGCCGGCAAAGGTAGCGAAGTCGGAATTACTTTTACGGAAATCGCCGAAATTATTCACACCTATCCAGACCCAGATTTAGGCGTGTGCATCGACACTTGCCATATTTTTGACGCAGGCTATGACATTAAAGACCATCAAGCCGAAGTTTTTGCTGAGTTTAAAAATGTAGTCGGCATGGATAAATTATTTTTATTTCACATCAACGATTCACTACATGGCCTGTCTTCGCACAAAGACCGCCATGCTAACATTGGTAAAGGCAAAATTGGCCTTGAACCCCTTAAAGCAATTGTTCAAAACCCAGAATTTTTAGACATTCCAAAAATTTTGGAAACCCCTGTAGGTACTAACCCAGACATTTATCTTAAAGAAATTCAAATGTTGTCTGAATAACGACTTAAAAACAACCTAATTTACCCCTAAATTATGGCCTAGGTTTTTCAAAACCGGGTCATTTTTTTCACCAAAAAACAAAATCGGCCAATAGTTTTTATTTGGTAAAAAATCCAATTTGTGGTATGATTTTTTCGTATATGCGCTAATCAAAAAAACGAGTTATATATTATATATAATAAAAGCACAGAAACTGGAGGAAAAATGAGTTTTAAAAACATAAAATATGGCAAAAAAACCGAACGTCGTAATTACTCAAAAATGATGTACGATGTTGACTTGCCAGACTTGATTGAAATTCAAACGCAGTCTTTTGAAAAATTTATCAAATCAGACTTACTTGAATTGCTAAAAGAACTTTCACCAATTGAAGGAAATAACGGCGACATTAAACTGTACTTTGAAAGCGTTGAAGTTCAAGAACCTAATTTCACAATTGCTGAATCTAAAACTAGAGACATCACCTACTCAGCACAAGTGATGGCTGATGTGAAGTTAGAAAACTGCATCACCGGTGAACTTAGAGAAGCAAAAGTCTTGTTGACAGAAATGCCTTCAATGACTCCAACTGCTACTTTTATCATCAACGGTGCTGAACGTGTGGTGGTTTCACAAATCGTGCGTTCAAGTGGAGTTTATTACACAAAAGACATCAACAAAAAAATCAACAAAGTTATCTACTCTGGCCAAATGATTCCAACCCGTGGTGCTTGGGTTGAGTTTGAAGAGGGCAACAAAGAACTTCTTTGGGCAAAATTAGACCGCTCTAAAAAAATCTCGCTAACTACTTTTATTAAAGCCCTTGGTGTATCTTCAAACAAAGAAATTGACAAACTATTTAAGTCAGAGCAACTTAAAGAAACTCTTGAGAAAGACGTAACCAAAACTTCAGACGACGCAGTAGTTGAAATCGTTTCCAGACTAAGACAAGGCGAAATTATTCCAGTTTCAGGCGCACGCGAGTTAATTCGCCAACGTCTATTTGACATTCGCCGCTACAACCTACTTGGAGTTGGACGCTATAAGTTTAACCAAAAACTAGACGTACTTAGCCGCGTTAAAAACACATATCTTGCTGCTGACTTAAAAGATGCAAAAGACAAAGTAGTCATTGCTGCCAACACTTTACTTGATGAAGATGCTTTAAAAATACTTGACGCCAACCGTCATTTATTTAGAAAAGAAGTTATTTCTGCCGATAACTCTCTGCAAAATATCGACAAAGCGGCTGTGTTAACTGAGTATGTTGGCGAAGGCGACCACGTGCAGTTGGTTACTACAGAGCCAATTTACAACATCAAAACTGGCGAAGTCGTTTTTGACGCCGGTACTCAAATTGACGAGCAAGTTCTAAGAACTCTTCGTGAACTTAGAAATGGACTTGACGAAAAAGTCTTAAACTACTTTTTAACTGGCAACGTTTTTGAAAAACCTGCACAAAGACAACCTGTCTACGCTGAAATTCTAGACGTTGTTAAGAGAACTGATTTAGGTGTATCTCAAGCAATTCGTGTAATTGGTAACGACAGCCGCGAGGCTAAAACCTATATTACGGTTTCAGACATCGTTGCTGGTATTTCTTACTTTTTGAACTTATATGAAAACATCGGGCAAACCGACGACATTGACCACCTTGGAAACCGTCGTGTACGACTAATCGGTGAACTGCTTGCCAACCAATTTAGAATTGGTATGGCTAGAGCCGAGAAAAACATTAAAGACAAAATGTCGGTTAAGTCTTTTGCAGACATCACTATTCCGGCAATTATGAACACTAAACCGCTTACAACTGTACTTAATGCGTTTTTCGGTTCATCTCAATTGTCTCAGTTCATGGACCAGACCAACCCTTTGGCTGAACTTACTCAAAAACGCCGTGTATCCGCACTTGGAAGCGGTGGTATTTCTCGCGACCGCGCGGGTATTGAAGTCAGAGACGTTCACGCTTCTCACTACGGCCGAATTTGTCCAATTGAAACCCCAGAAGGACAATCAATTGGGTTGATTTCTTCACTTTCTTCTTATGCCAAAATTGACAAATATGGATTTATTCAAACTCCTTACTTTAAACTTGACCGCACAAATAAAGTCAACGGAGTGTGCGTGCCAAAAGTAGTAGATCACCACCTTTATTTAACTGCAGACGAGGAATACAACGCTGTAATTGCCTCAGCCGCGACTGAGTTAAACCCAGACGGAACTATTAAAGAACCAACAGTTACTGGTAGATTACGCGGTGAAACCGGAATTTTTGCCCGCGAAGACGTTGAATATATGGACGTCTCTTCTAAACAAATCGTGTCTGTGGCGACTGCTACTATTCCTTTCCTTGAACACGACGAGGCGTCTCGTTGTTTAATGGGTGCCAACATGCAACGCCAGGCTGTGCCAGTTATCAAACCAGAAGCACCTCTTGTTGGAACTGGAATTGAGTATCGCGCTGCTAAAAACTCAGGTACTTCTGTGGTTGCTAAAAACGCAGGATACGCGGTATACGTGGACGCCAAACGCATAGATGTTCTTCCAATTCCTGAGAAAACCATTAAATACGACGGTGAAATCTTGTTTGCACCAAACTCAGACTGGACAGCAGAGCAAGCCATTAAAATCTATAAATATGGTCTGGCTGACACCGATGTCTACACGTTAATTAACTACGAACGCTCAAACCAAAATACTTCTATCGTTCAAAAACCGATTGTAAACGTTGGCGACTGGGTTGACCTAAACGAAACTATTGCCGACGGTCCTTCTACCGACAACGCAGAGCTTGCACTTGGTCGCAACGTTACAGTTGCTTTCATGACTTGGGAAGGCTATAACTTTGAAGACGCCGTTATCATTTCTGAAGACTTAGTTAAAAACGATGTCTACACTTCTGTGCATATTGATGAATACCAAATTCAAACCAGAGACCTTCGCAACAACATCGGAAAAGAAGAGTTTACCAACGAAGTTCCAAATGCGAACCGCCAGGCTGTGGCTAAACTTGACCAAAAAGGTGTTATTCTACTTGGTTCTGAAGTTAAAGAAGGTGATATTTTAGTTGGTAAAATTACCCCTAAAGGTGGAGCAGAGCCTTCTCCTGCTGAAAAACTAATTCAAGAGATTATTGGCGAAAAATCCAAAGAATATAGAGACACTTCTCTTCGCGTTCCACATGGTGGTGGCGGAATTGTTCAAAAAATCCAATACTTTTCTAAGAAAAACAAAGACCAACTACCTCCTTCTGTAAATGAACAAATCAAAGTTTTTATTGCTAAAAAAAGAAAAATCAGAGAAGGCGATAAAATGGCTGGTCGCCACGGAAACAAAGGTGTTATCTCTATTGTTGTGCCACGCGAAGACATGCCATACATGGCAGACGGAACACCTGTAGACATCATGCTAAACCCGCTTGGTGTACCTTCTCGTATGAACATCGGCCAAATCTTAGAGTTGCATCTAGGATATGCTGCTAAAAAACTTGGAATTAAAATCGCAACTCCAGTTTTCGATGGTGTTGAGAACGCCGATCTTGTCGATATCTTAAAAGAAGCAAACCTACCAATAAACGGCAAGATGACGCTTTATGACGGCAGAACTGGTGAGCCTTTTAGAAATCCAGTTTCAGTTGGTGTGATGTACATGATTAAGTTATCGCACATGGTAGACGACAAACTACACGCTAGAAACGTCGGACCTTATACTTTAGTAACTCAACAACCTATGGGTGGTAAAGCCCAAAATGGTGGCCAAAAACTAGGGGAAATGGAAGTTTGGGCGCTGTATGGTTATGGTGCCGCACACGTCCTTCAAGAAATGCTAACTATTAAATCAGACGACAAAGTTGGCAGAAACAAAGCCTACTCTGCAATCACTCAAGGCAACTTAATTCCGCGACCTTCTCTTCCTGAGTCTTTCCACGTGCTGACCCGAGAACTGCAAGCCCTTGGTATTTACGTTGAGTTAATTAACTCAGAAACTGGCGAGAATGACGCCGTTAAATCACTGCTTGACTTAAAGCCTGCCCGCAGTAATGGAGGTATTTAAAAATGTTAAAAGCCTACGAAAAACAAAGCATTAAAGACATTAAAATCATTTCTGAAGAAACAAAAGAGTTCTTAAAAAATATCGCCGTTCACACTTTGGGTGATTTAAACTTATTTTCAGTTTCTCAATACCAAAGTATCTTTTCTGAGTGCTCAGAAGACGTACTGAAAGACATTAAAACGCTTTTGACTAAAAACTATTTACCTGAAAAAATTCAACAACTATTTACCGAAGCCGAAGTCATTAAGTTTTTCAAAGAAAGTGGATTTACTGACCTTAAGTCAATCTTAACCTCACCTCGCTCTAACTTATTTCAAATTTTAAAAGACGATGATTTCTTGTTAGCCGAAACTAACCAACTTTTTGTCTTCTACGGTCAAACTCCGTTAACTGAGGCTGATTTTGACGAAAAACTAGACTTGGTTTCTTCACAAACTAAGGTTGCTGAAATCAACGTCGCTGAACGTTTAAAATCAGTTGACGACACTCATATCACTGGCTCTAAACTATACCGCCACATGCGAATTCGCTTAGCCTCACCAGATGAAATCAGAACTTGGTCTTACGGTGAAGTTAAGTCTCATGAAACCATTAACTACCGAACTGCCAAACCTGAAGTTGGTGGGTTGTTTTGCGAAAAAATATTCGGGCCAACTAAAGACTTTCAATGTGCATGTGGTAAGAAACAAAGTGGCAACAAAGGCCAAATTTGTCAAAAATGTGGAATTGAGATTACTGAGTCTCTTGTTCGCCGCGAAAGAATGGGACACATTGAACTAAAAAGTCCAGTAGTGCATACTTGGTTTTTCAAAAACTCACCATCTAGACTTGCGATTTTACTTGGAATTAAGGCCAAATCATTAGAAGAGGTTGTCAACTACGCAGCCTACATCGTAACAGACCCTGGCAACACTCCACTTAAACGCAAACAAATCTTGTCAGAACAAGACTACGCCGCAATTAACGAAGAGTACTATGGCCGCTTTCAGGCGCAAACTGGTGCTGAGGCCATTCAAACCCTTTTAAAAGCGCTTGATTTAGACCACGAAATCCGCGTACTTCGCAAGAAATTCCGCACTTCTACTAAACAAAAACGTCAAAACATCATCAAACGTCTGGAAATCGTGGAAGCCTTCTACTCATCTGACAACCGCCCTGAGTGGATTGTTATGCCGGTAATCCCGGTAATCCCGCCAGACCTTCGTCCGATGGTCCAACTAGACGGTGGCCGTTTTGCAACAACTGACCTTAACGACCTTTACTGCAAAATAATTAATCGTAACAATAGGTTAAAAAAAGAACTTGACCAGTTTACAACCTCACTAATTCTTAAAAACGAAAAACGTTTAATTCAAGAAGCCGTTGACTCACTATTTGACAACTCAAAACGCGGAAACAAAAAAGCGCTCGCTTCAAATGCCCGCCCGCTTAAATCACTTTCTGATTTGCTTCGTGGTAAACAAGGACGTTTCCGTCAAAACTTGCTTGGTAAACGCGTTGACTACTCAGGTCGTTCCGTAATTATCGTGGGTCCAAACCTAAAGATGTATCAGGCTGGAATTCCGCGTGAAATGGCAATTACTTTATTTAAGCCGTTTGTAATTAACCGCCTGCAAGAAAACTTAGAAGTAACTCGCCAAAAAGCCGTTGAAATGTATGACAACCGAACTAAAGAAGTTTGGCAAGTTCTGGAAGAAGTAGTGCGCGAACACCCAGTGCTTTTAAACCGTGCACCTACTTTGCACCGCTTGTCAATCCAAGCGTTTGAGCCAAAACTAATTGACGGTAAAGCCATTCGTCTGCATCCTTTGGCAACAACTGCATTTAACGCCGACTTTGACGGTGACCAAATGGCCGTGCACTTGCCGCTTTCACCAGAAGCGCAGGCTGAGGCTAGTCTACTTATGCTGGCTTCTAACAACATCTTAAACCCAAAAGACGGAAAACCAGTTGTTACACCTTCTCAAGACATGGTCTTGGGAAACTACTTCTTGACAACCGAAGAGCGCTATATTGAGTCTGACCCTAAAACTCATCAACACAGAAATGAAGGTATGCTAATTTCTTCAATTGACGAGGCTAAAAACGCACAAAGTGCAGGTATCATTGACTACCACACCAGAATTTTGGTGCGTCCACAAATTCTTAATCGTCGTTTTACTGCAGACATTCAAGGCAAACTGCTAATTACTACTTTAGGTAAGTTAATTTTTAACGAAATTATGCCAGATGGTTTCTTTTATTTAAACGAACCAACTGAGTATAACTTAACCCAAGGGGTTCCTCAATCTTACTTACTTGACTGCAACAAAGACCCAAAAGTTTATTTTGCTCAAACTAAAGACCAACCACTACCTGAACCTTTTAAAAAGTCGTTTTTAGGAAAAATTATTGACACTGTCTTTAAACACTACGATGTTACAAGAACTTCTGTGATGCTAGATGACTTAAAAGACCTGGGCTTTAAATACTCAACTGTCTCTGCTGTTACAATTTCTTACGACGACATCAAGGTTTACTCAAATAAAGCCGCTATTTTAAAAGAATCTCAGGCTAAAATTGAGCAAATTACTAACTACTTTAACATGGGTATGTTGACCGACAAAGGTCGTTCTCGACAAATTATCAACGTTTGGGAAAACACTAAAACCGAAATTTCTCGCGGACTTGAGCAAGAACTTAACCGCGAAAACCCAATTTACGTAATGTCTGATTCAGGTGCTCGTGGTAACATTCAAAACTTCGTCCAATTAGCCGGAATGAGGGGTATTTTAAATAACCCTAAGGGTGAGCAAATTGAAGTTCCAGTTAAATCATCATTTAAAGAAGGTTTGACTGTTTCTGAGTTCTTTATCTCAACCCACGGTGCCCGCAAAGGTTCAACTGACACGGCTTTGAAAACCGCACAATCTGGTTATTTAACTCGCCGACTTGTAGACGTTGCCCAAGGCGTAATTATTACACTTGAAGACTGTGGTACTGAAAACGGGGTGTTTGTCAAAGATATACTTGATAAAGACCAAAAAGTAGTCTGCAGTTTGGAAGAACGACTACACGGCCGTTTTGCTGCTCAAAAGGCGTATGACAAAAACAATCTACTAATAGTTGACAGAAACGAACTGATTACTCAAGAGACCGCGGCTAAGATTGCTGAAAACTACTCTGAGTTTAAAATCAGAACTAACTTAACATGTTCTGCAATTGACGGACTTTGTGTGAAGTGCTATGGTCTAAACTTAGCAACTAACTCAATTGTAGAAGTCGGAGAAGCCGTTGGTGTAGTTGCTGCGCAATCTATTGGTGAACCTGGTACTCAGTTAACGATGCGTACTTTCCACACCGGTGGTGTGGCATCAGCATCCGACATTACTCAAGGTCTTCCTCGTATTCAGGAACTTTTTGAGGCTAGAACTCCAAAAGGAAAATCTGTAATTTCTGAGTATTTTGGTAAAGTTAGCCAAATTAGTCGTCCACAATACGGCCAGCCTAGCGTGGTTATTGAAGACCGTCAAGGCAAAACTCACACTTACTCAATTGAGTCAAACGCCGATATTTTAGTTAAAGTTGGGGATTCTGTACAACCAGGAACTTCGTTAACTCCGGGTTCAATTCACCCTAAAGAACTACTTAGAGTAACCGATACTTTAACCGTTTCTAACTACATCTTGGCAGAAGTTCGTAAAGTTTATCAATCACAAGGTGTAGACATTCAAGATAAACACATTGAAATCATCATTAGACAAATGCTGAAACGCATTATGATTATCCATGAAGGTGACACTAACTTACTTCCAGGTATCGTGGTTTCAAACTCAGACTTCCTGAGAGCCAACCGCGTGGCTTTTGAACAAGGCACACGCCCTGCAATCGGAAAACGTATGTTACTTGGAATTACCAGAGCCTCACTTTCAAACGACTCGTTCTTGTCAGCCGCTTCCTTCCAAGAAACCACCAGAATTCTGACAGACGCCGCGATTTCTTCTAGACCTGACCAACTAAAAGGTCTAAAAGAAAATGTCATCATTGGTGGACTAATTCCAGCCGGAACCGGAATTTTAAAAGAAACTGAGTTTAACTACACCAAAGTTACTGACGATAAAAACGCTTAGTTTATTAACCAACCAAAATAGCATAAATACACATCCGACTTACTTTAAAGTAAGACGGATGTGTTAAAATAATGGTAGACTGCTACCAAAAAAGGAGTTTATACACATGAAAAAAGCAATTCATCCTGAATTTAATGAAGTTGAAGTTATTTGTTCAACTTGTGGTTCTAAGTTCAAAACTCAATCTACTGCCAAAGAAATTAAGGTAGATACATGTTCACAATGCCACGCTTTCTACACAGGAACACAACAATTTGTCCAAGCTCAAGGTCGTGTAGATAAGTTCAACAAACGCTACAATATTGAACAAAAACCAGGAAAATAGAAATAAACATTTTGCACACGCTCTTAGGCTTGCCAAAAAAGCCCTGGCTTGTGCAGAAGTGCCAGTTGGTGCGCTAATTTTGAAAGATGGTGAAATTGTTGCAACTGGCTATAACACCAAAGAACACAAACACGATATTTTTGGACACGCAGAAATCACTGCTTTAAAAAAAGCCACCAAACGTCTTAAAACTTGGAAACTAGAAGACTGCGTGATGATATCGACACTTGAGCCTTGTGTGCTCTGTGCGGCAGCGATTGCTGTTGCTAGAATAAAAGAATGTATTTTTTTGGCCAAAGACCCGACAGTTTTTAGTCAAAAAATCAGAAAAGAGATTTTTCTGCAACCCACTGCTCACACTAAATTAACTTTTGTTAAGGTAGATGAAGCCGGTGAGTTGTTAAAAAAATTCTTTAAACGCCTGTAAAGGCAAAGACTTTAGATGTTTCCTTTTAAAAGCCATTGGCCGATTGACTTATCTGAACGGGTCAGGTCTTGATTGAAGCAGCCATCAGGGTATAGCCACTGTGGCCAATGGTCTTTAAAAGGAAACATTTTTTAAACCCTAGTAAGGAGGATTTATGAAATTCAATTTAACTGACAGAGTGCCTGCCTACACTCAACAAATCGACAAAAGAACTCTAGAAATTTACTTTATGACTGAATCTGAGAAAGCCATTTGGCACAAAAAAGGTCTACTTAAAGTTTGGGACATTACTCCTCAAACCGCAAGACTTTTAATAGACCAGGCTTACTTTGAAACAGGTTCAATTAAAAGACTTTACGAGCAAGACGTTAACGCTGAATACTTGGCGTACGCAGACGGGATTAACTCAATTAAAAACCGCATATTTATTCCGGTATTTTTAGGTATTTTAATTGGATTTATTGCAGCCGCCACTACTATTGCTGTGCTTTCTTCTAAGTTCCCACAAGTTAAATCTTGGTCATTTTGGGTGCTAATCGGGCTTTTGATTGTTGTTTTTGGTCTAGTTTTTGGAATTTCTCGCCAAATTACTAAAAAAATGTCAGCACTTCACAATAAGTTTTTTACAAACATTTTAGCCTTAGTTGGAGAAGATAACTTCAAAGTCTTAGAAGCAGAAACTGAGGAATATAAAAAAACTGTGTTAAATCAAGAAGTTGCCGCAAACTCGGCAGACAAAACAGTAGAACCTGTTGAAGTTGAAGAACCAATAGCCAAAGAATCTAAAGAAAAATAATGAAAACTGAAAAAGATTTAGATAAACTTTGCATAGATACCCTAAAAATGCTTGGGGTTGACACCATTAACAACGTCAACTCAGGCCATCCTGGGATAGTTTTAGGGGCAGCCGCTCCTGTTTACTATCTTTACAACTACGCAATCAATCAAAACCCAAAAGATCCACTTTGGGCAAACCGTGACCGTTTTTATTTATCTGCTGGACACGGCTCTGCTCTACTTTACTCACTTTTGCATCTTGCAGGATTTGATTTAACAATTGATAACTTAAAGAACTTTCGCAGACCCGGAAACACACCTGGACACCCTGAATTTAGAGAAACTCCAGGAGTTGAGGCAACAACTGGTCCACTTGGCCAAGGTGTTGCAATGGCAGTAGGTTCAGCAATTGCGGAGGCTCATTTAAACAAAGTAAATGGACCCGCATACACTGATTACTATACATACTGCTTATGTGGAGACGGAGATCTGCAAGAAGGTGTGGCTATGGAAGCGATTTCTTTAGCCGGCCGACTTAAACTAAATAAGTTAATTATGTTGTTTGACTCAAACGACATTCAATTAGATGGTCCGACTTCTTTAACATGTGAAACTAATTTTAAATTAAAGTTCTTAGCAGATGGTTGGAACTATATTTTAGTTACAAACCCATACGACAAGGCTGAGTTTTTAGAAGCAATCCGCGTGGCTAAAGAATCAGAACTTCCTACAGTTATTGAAATGAAAACCACAATTGGACAAGGTGCAACAAAAGAGGCTACCAACAAAGTTCATGGCTCTCCACTTGGTGCACTTGAACGCGACTTACTTGCTGAAAAACTTGGATACCAATTAAAACCATTTGAAGTAGATCCGCTGGTTTACAAACATTTTCAAGATAATTTCTTAAAAAGAGGTCTGGAAAAATACACTGTCTATTCTAAATTAAAACCACTTAAAAAGCAAAGTCTAGACTTTGATTTAAGCAAATTGCTCGCCAAAATCCCTGAGAAACAAGCAACTCGCAAGTCTTCCGGTGACATATTGACCTATATTTCTAGCCAAGTTCCTGCATTATTTGGTGGGTCCGCAGACCTTTCTTCGTCAACTTGTGTAAAAGGAGTAGACGGTGATTTTGATCACACCAACAGACTTGGTCGCAACTTAAACTTCGGAGTTCGCGAACACTCAATGGCAGCAATTGCCAATGGGATCGCACAAACCGGTGTACTTAGACCTTTTGTCTCTGGTTTTTTTGTTTTTTCTAATTATATGCTTCCAGCAATCCGTCTATCTGCTCTGCAAAAACTGCCAGTAATGTATATTTTTACCCATGATTCTGTATTTTTAGGCGAAGACGGGCCAACCCATCAACCAATTGAACATCTTACTCAACTTAGATGTATGCCAAATGTAAACGTGATTAGACCATGTGACTATAAAGAAACTTTGGCGGCTTATAAGTTAATGCTTTCTGAAAATGACTTTCCTTCAGTTTTGGTTTTAACTCGCCAAAACGTACTTGAAAACCCAAACTCTCAACTAGACATTCAAAAAGGTGCCTACATTATTAAGCCTGAGCAAAACAAACTTTCACTTACTTTAATTGCAACTGGTTCAGAAGTTACTTTAGCAATTGAAGCGGCAAAAGTCCTTGAAACTAAAGGTCAAGGTGTGCGCGTAGTTTCAATGCCTTCTTGTTTTTTGTTTGACAGACTTACTAAATCTGAGCAAGCAGAAATTTTAGGCAACGCTAAAATTGTAGCAGTAGAAGCAGGCTCTGCTTATTCTTGGTATAAATACACACCTCATGTTTTTGGAATAAATAATTTTGGACTAAGTTCATCTGAAGCCGAAATTCGCGAAAAATTAAAATTCACCAAAGCAGATTTAGTGGATTTTATCGAAAATGCAGTTAAATAATCGCATATTTGACTCAATCGTAATTGGGGCAGGGCATGCCGGTATTGAGGCCGCCGCTGCCCTTTCTCGTTTAGGCAAGTCAGTTTTATTTATCACAGGAGATAAATCTCAAATTGCCACCCTTCCCTGCAATCCGTCAATTGGTGGACCTGCGAAGGGTGTTTTAGTGCGAGAAATTGACGCACTGGGTGGTTTGATGGCCAAAGTTGCAGATAGCGCCACCATTCAAATGCGTAGGCTAAACTCGTCTAAGGGTCCTGGTGTTTGGGCACTTCGTGCACAAATTGACAAAGAAATTTATCCGAAAAACATGTTAAAAGAATTAAAGAAACTAAAAAACATAGTTTTCCTGCACGAATACGCAACTGGGTTACTAGTTGAAAACCAAACAGTAGTCGGTGCAGTTACTGAAAGCAACATAAAGTATTTTGCCAAAACCGTTGTATTGACAACAGGTACCTATTTAGCATCACGAATTTTGATAGGCAGTGAGACTTATCAAACTGGACCTGACGGCAAACGCACAACTTCAGGAATTTCTGAGTCTTTGAGAAAGGCAGGTTTTGAAATCGTTAGACTAAAAACTGGAACTCCGCCAAGAATTGACTCAAACTCAATTGACTTTACTGAACTTGCAAATCAAGATGAGAACAACCCAGAACTTAGATTTTCATACTACACAAAAGCGAAGCACAAAGCAAATTTAAATCTGCATACTCTCCATACTACCATGAATACTAAAGAGACGATTTTGGAAAATCTAAAATATTCACCACTGTATTCAGGAGTAATTGAAGGTAGAGGTCCTAGATATTGCCCTTCAATTGAAGACAAGATTGTCAGATTCAAAGAAAAAGATATTCATCAAATTTTTGTAGAACCTGAAAGTATTAAAAACAACTTAACCTACTTACAAGGCCTTTCTACATCACTTCCGCGTTTTGTGCAAAGAAAGTTAGTTTCAAGTTTACCTGGATTTGAGACAGGCAAAATCATTAGATACGGCTACGCAATTGAATACGATGCTATCAATCCTTTTCAACTATATTTGTCTTTAGAAACCAAAATCCTTAAAAACCTATTTACTGCAGGTCAAATCAACGGAACTTCTGGATACGAAGAGGCAGCTTGTCAAGGTTTGATTGCAGGCACAAACGCTGCTGCTAAAATAGATAACATTGAACCGCTTATTTTAAAAAGAAACGAGGCCTATACTGGGGTGTTGATTGACGACATAGTTACCAAGGGAGCTGATGAACCTTATAGAATGCTGACATCTCGTGCCGAGTATAGACTACTTTTAAGAGATGATAACGCTGACTTTAGACTGTCTGAAATTGCATATAATCGGGGTCTGATAGATATCGAAACGTATCAAAAATATTTACTTAAAAAGGGTCTTGTTAAGCGATTAACCGAGATTTTAACAAACACAAAAATAACACCAATTAAGTCGGTTTTAAACCATCTTTCTAAATATAATGTATCGCTTTATGAGTCTATTTCTTTAGCAAATTTACTTAAAAGACCAGAGGTTAATTTAAAGGTTTTAAGTCCTTTTATAAAAGAAAAATTTCCAGAAGAAGTAAAACTTGCTGCAGAGATACAAATTAAATACGAAGGCTACATCTTAAAGGAAATCAAGACTGCTGAGAAGTTCAAGTTCCTTGAAAACTTCAAAATTCCTGCAGACATTGACTACAGCCAAGTTGCTAACTTGGCCTTTGAATGTAGAGAAAAATTAGAAAAAGTTAAACCAAAAACTTTAGGACAAGCCTCAAGGATACTCGGAGTTAATCCAAGTGATATTCAAATTCTTTCTATCTATATTCAAAAAAGTAAAGAGAAAAGATAATCATGAAAGACATTTTTAGTAAATTTAACATTGAATTAACAGATGAGCTAGTTTTGAAAATTGACAAGTATTACTCACTTTTAATTGAAGAAAATAAAAAAGTTAATTTAACTAGAATCGTTGATAAAACTGAGTTTTTAGTTAAACATGTTCTAGACTCCATTTTACCTTTTTTTAAAAAATATGACTTTATTAAGGTTAAGTCTATTTTAGATATTGGCTCAGGTGCGGGGTTTCCAGGTATTATCATTGCTTTATTTTTCCCAAGCGTTGAAGTTATTTTAACTGAGTCTATTGGCAAAAAAGCAAGGTTTTTAACATTAGTTAAAGATGAACTAAATCTGACCAATCTAAAAGTTATTAACGACAGAGTTGAAAACATTAAAGGAGTTTCAGTTGATTTAGTGACAGCCCGTGCAGTTACTGATCTTACTTTGTTAGTTAAGTATGCTTTACCGAAATTAACTAAAGGTGGCAAGATGTGTTTCTATAAAGCGACAAAAGCCGCTGAGGAAATTGATGAGTTTAGGAAAACTAAATTAGTTAATTTAGTTAAAAATTTTTCCCTAACTAAGTTTGTCTTGCCTTTTGAAATGGGTGAAAGAGTTTGCGTATGGATAGAAAAGAAATAGTAAAATTAAATATTTTAAAAACTGGCAATGATGGTGAAGGCATCGCTTACTTAAATAACCAACCAGTCTACATATATGGGGCTACAGAAGGCGAAGAAGTAGAAGCAAAAATTGCGAAAAACAATCGTGGTGCGCTTGTTGGCAAAATTCTTAAAATTATTCAAAGGTCGCCAAAAAGAGCCGAGGTTTCGACAAGTTTTCCAGAAACTATAGGGCTTCCTCTAATCCACCTAACTTATCCGGCAACACTCGAATATAAATACAAAAAAATAGTTTTCCATGTTAAAGGAAAACTAAGAAAACACATCAACCCCAAAACTTTCAAACACTTCGAAGGTGCTATAAATCCTTTAAATTATCGCAATGAAACTACAGTTTTGTTTAAACAAATCAATAAAGCAATTGAATGGGGACTATATAGGCCGAACACTAATTTAGTTGAACCGACCAATAACTTAATTTCACAAGACGAGTTAATCACTAGTTTTTTAAATTATTTTAAAATAACGCTAAGTGAAGTTAACTTTCCAGTAGTAGATAAAAAACCGTTTGGTCTGTTTGCAGTTTCTGTACGTAAAGCAACTAACTCAGATTTAGCAGTTAACTTACATTTTTACGGTGATTATAATTTCAAAGAACTTACTAACTTAATTTATAGTTCCGAGTTTTCACTTAAACAGTTTGGTGTTTTTGTCTATAAAGACAAAAACACAAAACAGCATGAGGCTGACTATAGATTACTTAAGGGCCAATACTTTTTTAACACTAACTTTTTAAATAAAAATTACTATGTTACTGCTAACTCTTTCTTTCAGTTAAACTACCATACATTTCAAAACATAATTGCATACATTAAAGACTTTGAAATATTTAGACCAACTGACATCCTTTTAGATGCATTTTCTGGAGTTGGTGTTTTTGGTCTTGAACTTGCAAGTAAAGTCAAAGAAGTGTATTGTGTTGAGTTAATTAAAGACCAAGTTTTGGCTTTAAAGAAAAACATATATGAAAACAAAATACCAAACGTTAAAGCCATGGTTTCAAATGTTTTAACTTGGGTTGACTATAAAAAGCATGATTTTGATGTCATGTTATTTGACCCACCAAGAACCGGACTGGGCGAAACAGTGTGTAGGTTTATTTGCGCAAAAAAACCAAGAAATGTGGTTTATGTTTCTTGTAATGTTGAAACTTTAGTTAAAGACTTAAAAATGCTTTCAGAAGAATATGAAATTACTTCAATAAAAGGTTTTGATATGTTTCCATATACCGCACACGTTGAAACTGTGGCACTTTTGACTAAAAAATACAACAAAACAGTCAGCAAGGTAGATGTTACAAAATGTTAGACCACATATAAAAAGGTTAAATAATTTTATAAAAAATCAAGGAAACACATTGAAAATGCTGAGCATTGACTGTAAAACAAAATAATATACAAAAATTTAATTAGTTAAAATTATTAAAGTTGTTTTAATTAAAGAATTTTATTTTTTTGACTCTTTAACTTTTTTAAGTAAAAAAAGATTTTCATATAAATATATTGTCGAGGTGATATTTATGAAAAAACTTTATTTACTTGTTTCGTTTATTTTAGTAAGCATACTGTTTTTAAGTGTTTTATATCCAAGCAAAGCAAGCGCAAAAACAAATCTATATCCATATGTTCGTTTTTACATGCTAGATAAAACAGCAAAATTGATTAACTTTTATACAGAAGAACCAAAAAAGAAGTTGTCAGACGAAGATAAAAATGAAAGGGCTAGATTAGAGATCGCAAAACGAAACACCTCATATAGGCATATAAATAAAGAGTATGTATATTATCTTAATTATGCAAAAAAGGTTTCTTTTGTTTTACAAGTTGTATCTGAATTTTCTAATCAAGGTTCAACTAGTACAGTACAAGAAATTACAACAGAGAGAATCGTTGAGGAAAGCGAAAAGTATACACAAAGCGGTTCTTTTAAAATGAGTATGAGCGGTACTATTAGTACACCAACCAAATCACCGCTTAGCGCAAAAGGCGAAGCAGGTGTTGAAAGTAAACTTGAAAATAAACTAGAAAAAAGTAAATCCGAAAAAAATAAAGAAACCAAAACTATTAAAATAGAACCAGGCTGTAAACTGGTGGTTAGAAAAATGGGATACGGTTATCTTTTTAATGGATACGCAACTCGTAGTGTTTTTTGGATATACAAAGACTGGGGTGAGTTTCAATTTGTAGAACACACTGGTATCTACATTTCTTATAGAATAGAAAGAGACTACTAGATGACAAAGAAAACAAAATTAAAGCACCTAGTTTTTCTAACACCAATTTTGGCAATTTTAATAGTTTGTGTAGTGTTAATTACTGTGTATTTAGTTCCAAAAAACTTCAAAGTTAAAACAATTAAACAAACTAGTGTTTTTACTGAGTATAAAAACAGACAAAACTTTTATCTTTATACTAACCGAAAAAGTCCTTGGTTTTTAAGTACCGATAAAATTAAAGGTATTTATTTAAAAGACAAAAATACAAGTGAATCAATTCAGGCCAAACACCTTGAGACAAGATACAGAGGTCCAGAAGAGGTTCAAATAAACAGCAAGAATACTAAATATTTTCAAAATATTTTAACAGTTTCAATAGTTGATGAATTTAAGAAGAATGTTACTTTTGACTCAAGTCTTTTAGTACTTAATTTTAAAAATAACAAAAGTTTATCTTTAGAAATTGGGTTAGTTCAAATAATTCAGTCTAGCTTAATTGCAAAACCTTTTGCTTTAGAATACTCAGTTAACGTAACTTATGACAGCAGAAATTATCAAGACCGCGTAGATTATCAATTAAAAGTATATGAATTTTCTTTTTCAATTTTAAAAGAATACGCCGATAAAGTTAAAGACATTAAAATGCTTTTAGGTAATTCAGATTACAGCTACGAAAAAATGGAACAAAATAAAAGAGTGAACTTCGTAGTTAAAAGAAGAGAACCTGCACTTAATTTATGGCAAACTTATAGCCCATTTATTTTGATATTTGTAGACACTGAAGATGGTGTTAAAATAGCCAGACAAAGCGATTTACTGGTAAGTACCTTTGCCCAAATTCACAATCTTTTAAAGGTATCTGAAACAACTAAAATAGTTCACACTACGAGTGCAAAACTATGAAAAAAGCAGTACTTGTACTGCTTTTTAGCGTAGTAATCCTTGTCTATATATTCGGTGTTTATTCTTTTACTAGTCTACTTTTAAAGAATACAGAACGTCTTTATTTAATTAAAGAACAAAGAAGTGTGATATATCGTGCTAACGGAAAGTTTAAAATTTATCTTTATACTGACTCTAAAACAACTAAAATCTCAATAAGGAATATCAAGTATTTTCGTCTAACTAGGCTAAATAGTAAGAATGAACTAACTCTTGAATTTAAAGAAATTAAGATGAGAAAAAGTTTCTTAAACCAGAAAAGAAACTTATTTAAAATCACTTTAGAGTTTTTTACTCCAAAACTGCTTGCAGATAGCGAAGAGTTTACAACACTTCGAATCACCTTTATTACTAATCAAGTTTTAAACTTAGAACTTGGCAAATTTAAAATCGCACAAGCCGATAAGTTTGACTCGCAAGATGTACTTTTTAGTTTTAAAAAAATCCAAATTGAACAGGATTTTTTTAAAACTGGCACTAATTTTGAAGTTAAGTTTTTGACAGACTTTATCTCTGATACTGCTGAGTTTTATTTTAGTTTATTAAAAGATGATAAATACGCAGTCAGCAAAAACAACAAACAAGAAACTACTTTCTTTTTTACAAACTCAAAGTTAGCGATTCCTGTTTTAGAACCAGTTATTATTGCCACTGTTAAACTAGATAATGACAAAAAAACTATATATCAAAACTGTTTAAAAAGAGATATCAGATGCGATTTTGAAGGTTATTTAGACTTTGAAAACATTAAAGATAAAGGTTGGGTAAATACTTATGAACTCTAATTTAAAAGAAGTATTTATGCTTAAAGATGTAATAGTTCCTTATATTAAAAAACCTTATAATTTGGAAATTAAAGCAGGCGAAAAGGTCTTAATAATAGGTGAAAACGGTAGCGGAAAAACAACTTTAATTTATCTTTTAATTGGTTTTATTAAACCAAAATCTGGTGTTTTAATAAAGACAGATAAACCGATTTCCTATCTAGCCGAAAAAGCAGATTTGCCAAGAAATTTAAAGGCAAGTGAGTATCTTGAAATTATAGCAAAGACTAAAAAAGGTTATGTTAATAAAAAACACATAGACTTTTTAGAACTGCCTTTAGATATAGAAACTAAAAACTTATCAAAAGGAAATAAACAAAAACTAGCCTTTTTAGCGACTCTTATCGGAGACTCAGAAGTTTTGATTTTAGACGAACCTCTTTCTGGATTTGATCCTGAGAAAAAACAGAAAATCGTTGAAATTTTAAAACAAGAAACTAAAGACAAAACTGTGTTAATAATTTCGCACAACCCAAAAATATTTAGCAGTTTTATAACAAGAAAGATAACACTATGTTGAACTATATTTTTAACACTTATTTTGACAAGAAAGCAAAGGTGTTAATTTTTACTTCCGCACTGATCTTTTTGCCGCTTTTCTTTTTGATATATTCCCCTAACTTCGCAGACAAAGATGTGTTTTTAAAACAAAGCGAAAAAACCACTCAAATTTTTAGCGTATATATCCAAATTCTAAAAATATTTCTAATTATCACAACAGGGCTTTTGACCATCAATCATGATGAGCAACACATTAAACAACTAATACCTTTTGTAAAAAGAAAAGTGGTCTACACTGCAAAGTTAGTATTTTATTTTGCGCTTATTTTTTTATACTCACTCTTTTTTATTTCGCTTTCCTTTATTTTCTTTCAATTGTCTAAATATCCAGTTTTGACATACAATCAGTTTAAAACTTTGTTTTTAACACCAATAGATAGCTTGTACCTTTTGCTCTTTATTTTGATTTTCGTCAAAAATAAAAAAAGGCAAGTGATTTTCATTATCCAAGCCTTTTTTATTATTTTTACAATTATTTCTAGTTTTTTAAAAGGTAACTTTACTTATTTTCTATTATTACTTCCAATTTCCGGAAACAGTTTTGACACGGAAATTATGTATTTCTTTTACAAAATATTTTATTTATTTCTCTTAATGTTGTTATATATTTTTAAACAAAGTAGTGAGAAAATCTCGTTTCACTAATAAGCCTTGGCAAATAGCACTCTGTAATTTACTTTTTTGCCAGTAACAGGACAAAATGTGAGTTCTGGTTTTTCTTTGCTAATAACTCTCGCGGTTGCTGTTGTGTCTGTTTTAATGATTTCTTCAGCAGATTTATTAATGTCAATAGAAACATATCCACCTCGCTCAATCAAAGTTTTAAACTCAGCATAATTTTTAGCGTGGCGAATATTTGAGTTTAAGTGTTCAAGTGCACGCTCATACATTTCTTTGTGCATAACTTTAATTTCTGATTTTAAGAAACTACTTAGCTCTGAAATTAAAACTTTAGTTTTAGTGCGAGTATTTCTTTTGAATACAATTACTGAGTTTTCTTTTAAGTCGTTTGGTCCAAATTCAACTCTAAAAGGAATACCTTTCATTTCACTTTCCGCGAATTTAAAGCCGTGAGATTTATCACTTTCATCAACTTCGTAACTTAATTTTGATTTTTTAATTGCTTTAATTACTAAATCAACCAGTGTTTTGTCTAGTTTATCTGGAAGAACAGGTACCGCAACTACTTGAGTTGGCGCAAGATATGGCGGTAAAACCAGTCCATCGTTGTCGCCGTGCACCATAATAACCGCACCAATTAACCTAGTTGTTACTCCCCAAGAAGTTTGATAAGGTGCACAAAGTTTATTGTTTTTATCTTGGAAGTTCACGCCAAAGGCTTTAGTGAATCCATCACCAAAATAGTGAGAAGTCCCAGATTGCAAGGCTTTGCCGTCGTGCATTATAGCCTCAATTGTATATGTTGCCTCTGCACCTGCAAACTTTTCTTTTTCGGTCTTTTTACCAGATACAAAAGGAATAGCCAGTAAGTCTTTACCGAGTTTTTCATAGACTTTTAGCATTTTTTGAGTTTCTTGTTTAGCCTCTTTTGCAGTTTCGTGAACTGTGTGTCCTTCTTGCCATAAAAACTCACGACCACGTAGAAAAGGTTTAGTAGTTTTTTCCCAACGTACAACTGAACACCATTGATTGTATTTTAATGGCAAGTCTTTGTAGCTTTCAACAACACTTGCAAAGTGCGAAGTAAACAGAACCTCTGAAGTTGGACGAACGATTAGATTTTCTTCTAAAGCTTTGCTACCAGCGGTTGTAACTGTCGCAGTTTCCGGTGCAAACCCCACAATGTGGTCCTTTTCTTTTTGAAATAAACTTTCTGGAATTAACATTGGCATGTAGACATTGCTGTGTCCAGTTGCTTTGAAGTTTGCATTTAAAAATTCTTTAATTTTTTCCCAAATTGCGTAGCCGTATGGACGATAGATTATGAAGCCTTGTGTGTCTGAGTAAGACATTAACTTAGCCTCAACACAAAGGTCTTGGTACCATTTACCAAAATCTACATCCATATCAGTAATTTTTGAAACAAATTTTTTAGCCATGGTGCTCACCTGTTAATTTAACAATTCCTTTTTCAATTTTAATTAGATTTTTTTCAAGCATATAGTGCAAAATTTCTTTAAATCTACGGTTTGAAACTTTAAACTCATTTTCAACAAGTTCAGCCGTAAGTTTATTTTTAATAGTTTGAGTTGGTTGTTTTTTAATATAGGCAAGAATTTCTTTTGCTTTTAGATTAAAAATATCAATCTTATTTAGTTCTTTTAGTGTGCAGTTGTAGCCATCAAAGTTTCGCCTACGGATGACGACTGCCATTTCTTGACCTAATCTGACTTTTTCAATGATACATGACTTGTGTACAAACAACTTAACTAAGTTGGGAGTAAGTAAGTTAATTCCGTCTTTTCCGATGTTAATAACATGAGCGTTCACTATTTCCATTTCACTGAACTTATCTTCAGAAATTTTAATCGGAAAAACTATTTTGGCAACTAATCTTTTTTCAAAAAACTGCTTTACATGTACGTAGTCGCCAACTTGTGGCCAGATTTCTCGGTCTTCACCCAAAGTATCCTTAGAAAGTAGCAAGTGCTTAGCAACCCCATTATCCAAAAATACACCAAGGTCATCAACTCTACTAACTACTTTTAAGAAACCCATTTCACCGTTTTGAATGATTGGTTTTTTGACAGTCAAAGCAGGTCTTTTTTTACTATCTATAAAAAGATAAAGTTCAGCCTCATCACCTGGTTTGAAATCAGTGTGCTCACTTTCATTAAAATGCAGGAAATAAATTTCTTCATCAAAAAAATTCTTCGCCATATAAGCGATGTCAGTTTTTTTAATTATTTCAAACTTATATACCTGACCAGGTGTTAACATTGATATCAAAATATTCCTTTTCAATCTTTTTCATTATATCACGCGCGTAGATTAAAAAAGCAACCCCGCACAGCGCAATACATATTAAAAAGAAGTAAAAATAGTCGTGATTTTTAGTCAATTTTCCGGCAAAAATATTAAAAATAATAAACAAAACATTGACCAGTGAGTTAATAATTATGACTGAGAAATTAAAGTTATTTGGGGCAACAAGGCTGAATAGTAGTTTAAAGTAAACAAAGATAAATATCGCCATTGACACACTTCTAAGCAGAGTTACTGCAATTATTGCGTAAATATTGTCAGTAGAGATATAGACAAAAAACCTAAACAAGGTAAGGGCAACCGCAACTCCAAAAAGCAAGTAAGAGTCCACTTCTTTAAAGTATCTAGCAAGTAGAAAAATAAAGATAGTTTCCACCACCACAAAACCAGTTAAAATTGCGCCATACCAAGACTTATTGATTGAACCTACTACCGAAAAGTAGTCTGGTTGAAATTGGTCAAAAACCTTAAAAGTGCTCATAAATAAGACAAAAATAATGGTAAATACCCAAAACTTTTTGTTTTTGAAAAGTAGTTTTAACTGAGTTTTTCCAGCAAATTTCGCACTTTTGGTAAACTTAATTGGCTTAATTAAAAAAATTAAAACTCCTGCTAAAACAAACAAAGCAACTGCTGACAAAAAAGAAACTTTGAAACCAAAGTAATCTGCAACTAAACCACCAACTACACAAAGTAAGGCGTAGCCAATTGCACCAAATATTCGGATATTTGCAAACTCATAGCCATTGTTTTCGCAAAAACCACCTGCAAAAGAATCTAAAAGCAAGTAAATTGGTTGACTGAAAATAGCAATTGCTAAAGAAATTAAAGCGACAATGTAAATATTTTTAGTAAAGAAAACAAAGGCTAAAATTGCTCCAGTTTCAAGTGCTGTTAACAGCACAATTAAAAAGATATTTCTATTGATGTTTTTTGCAAAATATGTCCAAAACGGGTTAATAAATATAGAAACCAGTGGAAAAATAATTAAAATATAGCTAATTTGGTCGTTTTTATATCCCAGACTTTGGAAATATAAAAACATAAATGGGTAAAGCAAAGCGTCTCCCATATAGCGAATTAAAAATGCTAAATCCAGTTTAATTATTTCTTTTTTTCTGTTCATTTACTTTCTTTAAAATGTCTTAAAAAGACGTCTTAATATTATATAATATAATGTATGCAGGCAACAATATATTTTACTTTAGGCAAAGCGTTTGCCCCCGAAAATTTAATTTCATCTATCTTAATGATGTTATCCGGTGTGGCGCTGGGTTTCTTTTTGATGTTGCTTTTCTACATTTACGCATGTTTAATTGCGATAAACAAAAAAACTCGCGTCAAAAAAGCCAAAAAAGATATGCAAACCGATGTGCAAAGAGCAATTGTTGCAACTTTGCAACTCTATAAAACCGATAAAGTTGCCAAAAAAGAACAAGGACAAATCGGGTTTGCTTACACCCTTTCTAAACAACTGGCCTTTGACATTACTTCGCTTTACTTTCCAAAATCAAAAAAACCATATCTTGAGCTGACAATTGATGAAACTATTTTGTTTGCAAGTTATGTAGCTGCTAGAATTGACGAAATGATGTCGGCCAAAATCTTTAGTTTATTTAGAGGTCTGACTTTGAAGCGAATAGATCAGTTTAGATCAGTTAAAAGTGAAATTGACGATTCCAAACTTGCCGGTGCCGCGCCTCTCAAGGCTTATTCTAAAACCAGACTTTTTAATCCGCTTTATTGGATAAAAACTTTGACTTTTGATAAGTTGATTGACAAGATTTTTGACAAAATCGGCTACGAAATTATTAAAATTACCGGTGAAGAGACTTACAAAATTTACTCTAAAAAAATGTTTAACAATGATATGTTTTTTGAAACTGATAAAGAGTTTTTTGAAGAACTTTACAAACAAGTTAATCAAAACAATGAAAAAGGAGCAAAATAATTATGTGTTTCTGGCGTAAAAAAGTTAAAAAACTAACTAAAAACCAACAATTTAAAAAATTCAAAATTCACCAATTTGCCCCGCTAAATGGACTTAGAGAAGCAGAGGAGTTCACACCTTCTATAGTGGCGTCTCCTGGAACTGGTAGAAATGTTAAAAACATTTCAAATCCAAAAGCAATAGTTGGCGAAGGTTTTGATGCCTTGGAAAAATACGAGGCTTTCCGTAGTGTGGCTGACAAAAAAATGACACAAAACGAAATTATTGATAAATACGGAAACGCGTATTATGAGTTTAACAACATCTTAAGTATTCCCACAGACGGTCAAGAGCAAATTTATCAGGCTAGTCAAAGAAAACCAGAGAAAACTAACACAGGCACCACAATTTCACCAATTTTTCGCAAGCAAAAACCTAGAACTAGTTTTGTAGAAGTGGTTGTAGAAGATCCCTCTAAACAACTTGATGAAGTCCACAGCGTAACATTTGAGCCAGAAACTTTCAAAAGTAGTGCTGAGTTTCAAGCAGCCGGAGTTGCAGACAACCAAGTTAAAATCACTAAGGCTAAAACTCAGGAACCTGCTTACTTTCAAGAACAAAGCGCAGTCCAAACTAATTTTCGTGAGTTTCAAAAACCAAGCGTCAGTGCAACTTCTGCAAACTCGGATGCCGATATTTTAAACTCAGTGCGTGGTTTTATTCAAACTACAACTAAAAGTCCATCAATTGAACCTACTATCTCTAAAGAAGTTTCACCAATGCCAAGCGAAACCACAGTTCAAGCAGAGACTTACCTGCAAAGCCAACCAGCAAAACCAAAGGAAGGCGAATACTTTGTTCCACTTAACTTATTTCACAAGTCTAATTTAAGTCTAAACGATAAACCAGACTGGTTGCTTGAACAAATTAAAATTATTGATAACACTATCGTTGAACTCGGGTTTACAGGTAAAGTTGTAAACTCAATTAAAGGACCAACTGTAACTAGATACGAAATTGAGCCAGACAGCAAAACTAATGTTAGCCGCTATAACTCACTAATTCATAACCTGCAAATGAATTTGTCTGTGACTTCTATTCGTATGCAAACTCCAATTCCAGGTAAACCCTACATCGGTGTTGAGGTGCCAAATATCAACCCAGAAATCGTAAATTACTCAAATGTAATTCACGAAAACGAATTCAGAGCACCTGAAAATAAGTTAGTGGTCCCACTTGGTATCGACATTGATGGTAAAATCATAAACCTAGATATTACTAAAATGCCACATGGCTTAATAGCCGGCGCTACTAACTCAGGTAAGTCAGTTTGCGTAAACACTATTATTACTTCCTTAATTTTAAAAAACTCACCAGATGAGTTAAAACTAATTTTAATAGACCCTAAAGTTGTTGAACTAAAACCTTATGAAGGTTTGCCACACTTACTTACCAAAGTAATTACCGACCCTAAGAAAGCAACCGCTGTTTTGAGTTGGGCAATTAGTGAAATGGATCGTCGTTTTAAAGTATTTTGGGACGAGGCTAAATGCAAAAACATTGAAAACTACAACGCGCGCGTGGAAAACAAGACAGTTTTTGGCGACAAAATGCCCTATATTGTTATAGTTATCGAAGAGTTAGCAGAGCTAATAGTGCAATATGGCCAAGAAGTTGAGGCAAAAATCCAAAGACTGACCCAAAAAGCCAGAGCCGCCGGAATTCACTTAATTGTGGCCACCCAACGTCCAACTACAGATGTTGTAAAAGGCACAATTAAGGCAAATATTCCAACCAGAATTGGCTTTAAAGTCGCAACACACACAGACTCCTCTACTATAATTGACGAAACCGGTTGCGAACGTTTGCTTGGCCGCGGTGATATGCTTTTCAAAGAACTAGACACAGTTGTTCGTCTACAAGGCGCATATATTTCAGATGAAGAGTTGTTTTCAGCAATTGACTACATTAAAACTAACTACGCCAGACAAGAGCCAGAAATTAGTTCAGATAAACTAGCAAGTAACTTTGGCGCAAAACAAACTACCGAAATCGGTCCACTTTTTAAAGAAATTGCAAGGTTTGTCGTCAAAGAACAAAGTGCATCGATTAACGCCATTCAAAGAAATTTCGCAGTAGGTTTTAACGCTGCTCAAAAATACGTCGCTGATTTTGTGCGCTTTGGAATTTGTGCACCTGCAGAAGGTCCAAATAAACCATCTAAAGTCCAAGTTAACTCAGTTAGACTTGAAGAAATTTTGAAAAACTTTTAATTTAACTTATGGAAATCAAACATACCCTACCTAGCCCAATTCAAGCAACGCGTGCACATAAACTATTTGCTTATACTAATTTAGTTTCTCTTTTTGTGCTACCACTTACCTTACTAACTTTATTTTTAATTAAACAAAATTATACCAACTCGCAATTTATAGTTGGTTTAGTTTTTTTAATTTTTTACTTGCCGTATTGCGCAAAAAATATTTACTTTCAAATTAAAGAAATTAAAAACAAAACTTACTTTAATACTTTAAACTTATCTAAGTATCAAAGGATAAGAAAGGCGCTTGAGCCTGTTTCTGTGGCGATTGCTTTTCTAATTATCCTGCTGTCTATCATTTTATTTTCTTTAGTCAGAGTAGCAGGCACGTCAATGCGACCGACTTATGAAGACGGTCAGATAGTCGCCATTAAAACTTTTCGCATTCAGCCAGTTCGCGGCAGAGTTTACGTACTTTCGGTAAAAACAAACAGCGGCAAAACCTTTAACGTAATTAAAAGAATCTACGCTTTGCCTGGAGACACTGTAGAAATTTCTAATTATGACCTAAAAGTAGAAAATAAAGTAGTCACACCACTTGGCTTTATCAGGTTTAGCGACTTTGAAATCACTAATATGCAGAAATATACTTTAGGTAAAACAAATGAGCCAGGTAAATACCGAGTAAAGCCAAACACTTATTTATTTTTTGGCGATAACTTTAGAAATTCTCAAGACTCAAGATCAGGCACTTTATTTGTGCAGAAAATCATTGGCGAGGTGATTTAGTGGAAATCAACTGGTATCCCGGCCACATGGCAATGGCTTTTCGTGAAATTGAAAAAATTCAGAAAAACATCGATATCTTAATTCACGTTTTGGATGCCAGAATGCCTTTTTCGTCAATCAATCCAAAACTTACGGAAATATTTCAAAACAAACCAGTGGTTTTTTTGTTAAACAAAACAGATTTAGTAGAAAACAAACATTTAGAAAAGACAATATCTACTTTAAAAGAAAAAGGCTACTTTTCTTTTAAAGTAAACGGACTGACTGGCTCTGGAATTAGCGGTCTTTATAACTTTATTAAAAAAACCGTTGCTCCGTCTATTTTTGAAAAACGCGCAAAAAAAGGAATTCAAAATAACAAAATCACTGCGTTAATTGCAGGTACTCCAAATGTTGGCAAGTCTAGTTTAGTCAATCGTTTTTCGGCAAAGAAAGTTGCAAACGTAGAAAACAAAGCAGGTGTCACTAGACTAATTACGCTTTACCGACTAAACCCTGAGTTTGATTTATTTGACACCCCAGGTCTGCTTTGGCCAAAACTTGAGCAAAACTCGGCTTTAAACTTAGCACTACTTGGTTCTATTCCTAAAGAAATTTTGCCACTTGATGAGGTTTGCATCTACGCACTTAAATATATAACTAAATATTTCCCAGGTCTGATTAAAAACAAATATGGAGTTGATGAAAGCAAAAGCGTAATTGAACTGCTTGACTCACTTTGCCAAAAAACTGGTGCTGTCCTTAAAGGAAAAGAGCCGGATTACGAGCGAGTATATGTTTTTTTAATTAAAGACATCCAAAACGGTAAAATTGGCAAACTTTATTTTGATTTGCCAAGCATTGAAGTCTAATTGTGTTATTATTTGTTTTAGAGGTTTTTAAATGAAAGACTTAATTATTGTTGAATCTCCAACTAAAGCAAAAACAATTTCTGGTTATTTAGCCGATAGTTTTAATGTTCTTTCTTCAAAAGGACACATCCGCGACTTAAAAATCGCGGGACCAGGTGGACTTGGCATCGGCATTGAAAATAATTTTGAGCCACTCTACACTTTAATTACCAAATCTAGAAAAATTGTCTCTGACTTAAAAAAAGCAGCCAAGGGCGCCAAAGTCTATTTGGCATCCGACCCCGATAGAGAAGGTGAAAGTATTGCCTGGCATTTAGCGGAAGTCCTAGGTCTAGATAAAAGCGATACAATTCGTATAGTTTTTAACGAAATCACAAAACAAGCGGTTAAAAAGGCTTTAGATGAACCTAGACAAATTGACATGAAACTAGTAGACTCACAAGAATCTAGACGCATGGTTGACCGAATTATTGGCTTTAAATTATCTAAACTTGCCAGACAAAAGATTGGCGGCAAGTCAGCCGGTCGTGTGCAGACTGTGGTTTTAAAACTAATTGTACTTCGTGAAAAAGAAATTAAGGCTTTTGTGCCGGAGACTTACTTTGACTTAAAATTAGTAGGCCAGAGTTTTGAGGCTCCCTATATTTCTGTTAAAAAACACGAAGTTACTAAAGAAATTAAAGAAAAAGTAGAGCGAGAAGCCACTCCACTTTATTTCGTTAAAGACATTCAGGAAAGTGAGACTAAAACTTATCCAAAACCAGCACACACCACCTCTTCTTTTCAACAAGAAGTTGCAAATAAACTAGGTTGGTCTGCCAAAAAAGCCATGCAGGTTGCACAAAGCCTATACGAAGGTGTGGAAACAACTAGTGGACTAACTGGTTTAATTACCTACATGCGAACAGACTCAACTAGAGTGTCTAGCGCTTTTATTCAAGAGGCTAAAGACTACATTGAAAAAACTTACGGAACTGAATATTTGGGTGTGTATCCAGTTAAGAAAAACCAAGCCGCTGCGCAAGACGCACACGAAGCGATTCGCCCGGTTTCGGTTTACAACACACCTGCTGCCATGGCTAGTTTTTTAACGCCTGATCAACTTAAAATCTATATACTAATTTACAACCGAGCGTTGGCTGCTAATTTGGCTGCTGCTGTTTTTAAAAACAAAACTGTGACTTTGGCTAAAAACAGCCATTTATTTCAGGCACACGAAAGTGTGTGTCAGTTTAAAGGACACCGCGTGCTTGACGAAAAAATTGAAGACAAAGTCTTGCCAATTTTTGAGTTAGGTCAAGAAATTGACGCAAAACTAGCAATTGATGAAAAACAAACCCAGCCACCGGCTAGATACAACGAAGGTTCTTTGATTAAAAAAATGGAAGAACTGGGAATTGGCCGCCCTTCTACCTACGCCCAAATTATTGAAACTCTAAAAAGCCGTGTTTACATCAACGTTGAAAAACGCCAATTTATTCCAACCGATCTGGCCTTTGATTTAGTCTCTTCGTTTGACGAGTATTTTGTTAAACTAATGGATCCTGCCTACACTTCTAAAATGGAGACAGAACTTGACGAAATCGCGCACGCCGATATTGACAAAGTTGAGTTTTTAACTAAATTCTACCGTGAATTTATGGAGACTTTAGCAGTTGCTGAGACTAAAATGCCGTCTAAGAAGTTTGCCCAAATTTTAGACGAGCCTTGTCCAAAATGTGAAAAACCACTGATTTTAAGAAAATCTGTATATGGGTTTTTCAAAGGTTGCACAGGTTTCCCAAAATGCCGTTATATTGAAAAAGCGGAACCTGGTCAAAATCAGGCTGATGTATAATATTTGTGAACACAAATTCACATATTAACCTACCTTGTAATAATAAAGGAGAGCAAAATTATGAAAAAAATATTATTTTTAATTACCTTAGTTTTATCTGCTTTTTTAGTAGCGTCTTGTAAAAAAGAACCCCAAAAACCAGCAGATACTCTTGATTTATCTAAACTTGCGGTGCCAAGTGGTCGAGTTGATAAAAACTTCGCGCTACCCGCTAAGTTAGGTGACACCGAAATTAGTTATGAAATCACTAAAGGCAAAGTAGCCGCTAAATTATCAGGTCTAGAAGTTCAAATTTACCGTCAAACTAAAGACGTGGAAGTTGAGTTAACCGCTACAGCCGGTGAACTTACGCATACTTTTTTATTTACTGTTGCTAAACTAGACGCTTCAAAACTTGCTCAATATCAACAACTTGAAGAAACTTTAAAAAAAGCAGAGTTTACTGCCAAAGCCAAAGAGATTTACGAAAAAATCCCAGTGCTTAGCACCATTATTAAGTTAATTGAAAACCAAATTTCTAAACTTGGCCTTGATAAAATCAAAGACGGCGAACTTCCAAGTGATGGTGTATTTGGCAAACTTATTTCTCAATTTAAAAACGAAAAAGGTGAGTTAGTTTTCCCTGAAAAATTAACTTTAGAAAGCCCAGGTATTCTTGAAAACTACATCGACCTTTACAACACAATTCAAAAAGCCTTAAAACAACCTGTACCTAAATTACAAAGTTTTGATTTTTCAAAACTACTTAGTCTACTAACTGCAGATGGGATTGCTAAACTAATTGATGATAATTTTGTTTTCAAAAAAGATGGCAAAGAAGACCCTGAATACAAAAAACAAGTAATTAACTTTATTAAAAGTGAACTTAACCAAAAATCAATTGACTTGCTTTTAAAGCAAGTACAAGCCTTATTTCCAAAACTGCCAAGCCTTGGTGCTTGGCAAGAAGTTGTAGCGCTTTTTCCTAGTTTTGTTGAACTTGGCAAAAACATCTACGCTTTGAAGTTAAGTCAAAGTAAACTAAGTAACTTAAAAGACCAAATTAGCGCAGGCAATGTAGTTGAACAAAGTAAAATTGACGCAGAAATTGCTAATTTCAAAGCAGCGCAAAACGCTTTAAATAAAGCAGTTTTAGCAGTTCAAAAGCTACTTAAACAAGAAAAAATTCAAGATGCACTTAAAGCAGCGTTTGACTCAATTGGCAAGTTTTTTCATAACTTTGCCCAAAAAAATATAGATAAAATCCAAGATACAGCAGAAAAAGCCAAAGCCTTTCAACAATATCAAGATAATGTTAAAGCATTTCAAAATATTCATGAGTTTATTTTGGGCTTAGTTTTAAAAGTTGGAAATAAATCTTACACTACTGAGTTAAGACAAGGTGGCGACAAAAACTTATATGAAGCGGTCTCTAAATGGTCTAGATACTTAGTTGACTTTATTTCAAAAGATGGTGCAAACATCCATCCAGCAATTAGTAGTATTTTTTCATTAGTTTATGGCCAAGTTTTTGGCGCTAAGACCGGAACTATTGAAAACTACCGTCAACTTTATCAAATTGGCAAATACTTTAAAGACCCGCAAGACGGACAAGACGCCAAAATTTACACAGACTTAGTTAAACTGCTTGCAGAACTGAAAGCTATGTCTCAAAGATAAGTCAATAGCTTATTTAAAGAGATTTCGCCTTTTTTAATTTAAAAATAAACTTAAAACTACCAAAAATCAATGAAGTGTCAACTTCACATTTGGTAGTTTTTTTATAAAAAAAGACATTTAAACTTTATAGGTGCAGTGCTTGATATAATAATTTTGAAAAGGTTGTCCAGTTAAAAACAAAAAAGAGGTTTTAATTATGAATTTTAATATTGAGTCTGGCACAGAATTGATTATAAGAAAAAAACTCGCTCAATTTATTGAAAAGTATTTTCATTATCTTGGCTACGATTTTAGGCACACTTTATTTAAACAAATTATTTATATGGAAACTGATGTGCAAACTAAATTAGAAGAGAAAATAAAAAGTTCGTATGACGCCTATTTTTATTTGCTTTGCAATAATCAAAATATTTTTTCTTCTAGTCTATTGAAGAAATTTTTCTATATCTTAAAAGAAGAAGAACTGTCTGCAGACCTAATTACAAGACTAACCAATTTATTTTTCAAGACTTGTGTTGAAAATTCATTAGAAAACTTAATTATTTTTTCACATAAAACCTTTCAAACAATGGTGGAATTAGATACCGAATATAGGTTTTTGATTAGTTTGATGTTTTTAAACTATTCGTTAGTAAAGGTTGGCATTCCTGCGTTGGTTTTTAATGAAACCGTATTAAAAGAACTAAGTGAATTATATATTTTAGATAGTTCAAATAATTTAGTTTGCTATATTACTAAATTCATATTAGAAAGTAAAAAGCAAGATAAATCTTATTATCAAAATTTAAAGAAACTAACTTTTAAAGAAATCTTTCAAACCTTGATGAATGATAAACTTTTGCTTATTCAATTTGGAGTTAAACATTTGTATATTTTTGGTTCTTTTGCGCAAGGCACCGAAAGACTAGACTCAGATATTGATTTGCTCGCTGAGTTTTCTTTAGATATAACTAAAGAAAACAAGCAAAAAATAAAGATACTTTAAAACAACTTTATTTTGAAAAATTCAAAAGATTTGTTGATTTGATTGAAGTTGGACCGTATTTAAGCGAAAACTTACTAAAAGAAGTAAATAACTGCATAAAGGTATTTTAAAAAGGAGTAAAAATGGCAAACAAAGGACTTAAAGGTTACTGTAAATTTTTAACTCATTCCCTTGATAGTTTAGTAAAAACTAATGTCAATATCAACAAGAACGACGCTAATTTTCACATTATTATTCCCTTAATTGAAAATGTTGGAAGCGGCCCAATTAAAACTAGTTTAATCTACAATCACCAAAACAAAGACGAAAAAGATTTCTTTGGCAAAGGCTTTAAACTAAATTATTTTACTAAGATTCAAAGTACTGAAGGCAAAATTTCTGTTTTTAACGCAGATGGCTCTGTTGATGAGTATCTAAAACCTGATTTTAAAAATCCAGAGACTCAAGCAGAAGTACATAACTTTTCCGATGAATATCTTTTAAAGTCAGGTTTTGAAATTAAAGATAAATACGGAAATAAAACAATTTTTGAAGAACCAATTAGCATTAACTATCCTAGTGAAATGATAGGAATAAACGGCGAGAGGCTTCTTTTTGATTTTGTAGACGTTGAAAAAAGAATTGTAAATAAGTATGGTGGCAAAATAATTTTTAAAAAAACTAGCGACTTTATTTCTGAAGTTGCTTACTTTCAGGACGATAAAAAAGTTTATTTTGCAACTCTTGAGTATGAAAATAGCAAGTTAACAAAAGTTACACACAAACAAAATAACACAATAATTTCTGAGTTAAAAATTATTTACCTTGACAATCAAATCACGCTTTTTAACGCGATTTCAAAACGTGGTCTTGTTTACAGATTTGTAGACGCCAAAGTAGTTGAATTTGCTGAAGTTTTTGGCGATTCCTTAACTGAAAGAAACAAAAACACAATAACATACGAAGACAGAAAAACTACCATAACTAATTTAGCAAACCCTGCAAAACCAGAGCAAAGTTATGTGTTTTTTGACGATAAAGATTTTCCGCTTTTTGAATTTGACAGTCAAATGAACGCAGTTGAAACTGAATACCACCACGAAACCAAACAACTGCTTTCCAAAAGCACACCTGTTTCTGTTTTAGACCAAAAAAATAATTTATTTAAGTCTGCTATTGCTGATTTTGCCAAAAACGGAGTTGATGTTCAGAAAGTAGATTTAAAACCTGGTTTTTTAAAAAACTTCTTAAAGGATAGCGTTTATCTTGTAAAAACTACCGGAGACAGCGGTAGTTTAACTTTTAATATTCCGGTTAGTGGCATCGCAACTGACGAAATTTTTGTAGCGATCTGGGGTAGACAATTAACGCCAAAAACAGATAAATCAAAGGTTGAAGTAAGACTGGCCGCTGGTGGCGAAGACAACGATGTATTTAAAAAAGAAATGATAGACGAAAACTTTGACTTAATGACTCTAGGAGTTTCTGCTACTAAAACTTTTGATTCAATTGAATTGAGCGTGTTGTTTACAGGAAACGCTTCAATTGAGATTGGTGGAATTCAAGTATTTAAAAAAGCATTTGGTGCTTTTTATGCATACGACAAGTCTGGCAACCCCAAAGATATTTTAAGTGGCTCTATTGGCGTCCAAGTTAAACACAATGCAAATAATTTTCCAGAAAGTGTCACAAGCCCAGAAGGAGCTGCGACTAAATACTACTACAACAAAGAAGGCAATGTTGCTTTAGTTAAATACCCCTATGGTGTGTTTTTAAAAAACAAATATTGTGATTTTCATAAATCTAATGTATTGTCTACAACAGTTTCTTCAGCAGATGGTGAAAACATTTTAAAAGTTGAAAAAAACTGGACTAAAGACGGCAGGATGTTAATCGGAGAAATAGATGAACTGCAAAATAAAAAAACTTTTGAATACGACAGTTTAGGCAGAATCACCAAAGCGGTAAACTCACTTGGTGTAGTTTCTTTAACTGAATACAACGAAGACAGCACGATTAAAAACTTTAAAACCACTTTAAATAATTTATCTGCGCACGCGGTATACGAATACAATGAAAAGCAAGATTTAATTAAAATAAAGTTAAAAAATGGCTCAGAATATGAGTTTAAATATGATGATTTAGGCAATATCTCACAAATTTTAATAAATAAAACCCCAATATTTATCTACGAATACTCGCCAATTTTAAATAGTTTATTAAGCATCAAATTTGGAACAAAAGGAGATGCTTACTTGTTTGAATACAATTCAGACAATTTACTATACTCACTTTACTACCAAAAAGATAATAAAAAGTCTTTAAGATTTAAATATCAATACAACGAAGAAGGCCAAATTATTGCGGTTTTTGACAAAAACAGTGCAAAGATTAAAGAGTTTTTTTACGACGAAGACGGTGAAATTATAAAAATCCAAAATCCAGGTATAGAAATCAACAAGTCACACGATAATTTAGGTAATGTTAACCGTAAATCAATTACTGTAGATAAACATAATTTAAATTTTGCATACGACACAGTTGAACGCTCCAAAGGTTCTTACCCTGAAACTATTGTTGAGGCGTTTGCGGGTGAAAGATCATATATTGGTATTTTTAGTGATGATTCTAACTTAACCAATAAAAAAGGCAATTTACTTAAATCAATTGAACACAAGGACGAAAAACCTATTGAACTAGACACTTATCTAGAAGGCATAATTCCTTATGTTAAATTAGATAACAAAAAAATGCTTAGCTACAAATTAGATATGCCAAGTCCTTTTTCTTTAGAAAACGGCGGTATTCAGTTTTGGTTTAAACAAACTGAATACGGAAATTACTATCAATGTCTGTTTAGTTGTAAAGACAACGATGCTTACGACAGCATTGGACTATACTTGCAATACGGCAAAATCACTTTAAAGGTAGTTGATTTCGCCGGAAAGACACTCGATATTTTAACTAGTGATTTTTCAATAAAAGAAAAAGAGTGGAACTTTGTTGCGCTTTCTTTTTTCAATAGAGCAGACGGACAAGGGTATTCTGAAGTTTCTGAGTTCGCTTTTTCTTTAAATGGGCATACTCAAGTTTATCAGCAAGCAGACCCAAGAATAAACTTTGACCTTGGTGCTGATTTAGTTTACAACATTGGCCACGAATATAACGGCAAAAGTAGCTATTACCACTTCTACGGGCAAGTTACTTGTCTGTATATTGCTGGAAAGACCTATATTGACGTACCAGAAATTAAAAGATATTACCGTGCTACTAAGGATTATTTGATTGACAATCAATTAGTAGATGCAGAGACCCGAACTGTTGATTTCAGTCAAACTACTTACTTTAACATCACTCAACAAAACTTAAAAGATTTTGAAATTTTCCCACTGCAAAACTCAGTAACTTCGTTAACTAGCCAAAAACCTAGTCATTTTAGCACAAGAAACGTTTCAAATTACGACAAAGACCGCACATTTAACTTCAACAACATAAGTAAAAGATACGCATTTGTGGCAGACGGCAACGAGTTGGTTTATGACTTTCTGACTAACGGAACTGGAACTATTTCATTTAGAGCGTTTTCAGACACTAGAGAAGACATGCAATATTTATTTGAAGCAATTGACGAAAGAAATCAAAAAATTGCTTTATTTAAAAACAAAGACGCTAAGTTAGTTATAAAATACGGAAGTGAAACTAAAGAAACTAATTTAATGTTTTCTTGCAATTCTTGGCATTTTGTTGCGCTTTCTTTCACAGAAGTAAATGAAGGCAATGGATACGGGTTTACTCAATCTACTTCTTTTAGACTAATTCTTGACGATAGTGAGTATATTTGGATTTCTAGTCAATCTGGACTAGGCAACAACTTAAAGTTATCAGTTGGCAGAAAATTAACTTCAGATTATAGCTCTTATAATTTAGGCTATCTAGCCGATTGTATGGAATTGCAAGGCCAAATCGAGATGCTTGCTTTCAGAGCTGCTTTTTGTGAAAAGAAAACTCTTGAAGCACTTAAAAAAGAAATTGTCGGTATTTCTCAAAACAAACAGTTTGATACACTTGGCATGCTTAGAAACATTGTTTTACATAAAGCTGGTAAAAACATTATGTCTACCACTTTTGATTACAAAAGAAGAGAAAATGACCATAAATATATCTCTAAGCAAATTTCAAATGAACTGCACCGTTTCAAACATTCCACTGAACTTAGCCGCACATACGAGACCGATGTACTAGGCAATGTCTTGTCAATTGAAGACAACATTTTTAAAAATCACACATACAGGTATGATTTTCGCGGATTTTTGTCAAAAGACGATGATAAAACTATCCAGTATGACGGCAACGGAAATATTTTAAAATATGGTGATACTACTTATCAATACTCAAGTCAGATTAAGGACTTGCTTGTTAAGGTAAATGGCAGCGAAATTTTTTACGACGATAAAAACATTTTTAACCCTAAGTCATATAAAGGCAATCAATATTTATTTGAAGGCAGAAGATTAGTTGAGTTTACGGATAGCGATGACAATACTTTTACTTATGAATATGACGATAAAGGTCTTAGAATTAAAAAAATCACACCAGACGAAACAATTTACTACTACTATGATGACGATAAATTAGTTTCACAAATTTCAGACAGTTACAGACTAGACTTTTTGTATGATGAAGATAATCTACTTTATGGATTTATTTTAGACAAAACAAAAAATTATTTTTATCTAAAAGATAGTCTACAAAATATTTTAGGTATAGTTGATGAAAACGGCGAAAGAATAGTGGGATACGAAAGTAACGCTTATGGTGATACTTATGTTTATTTTGATAATTCTGCAAATAATCTCGCTCAAATCAACCCATTTAGATACAAAGGATACTATTTTGACGAAGAAAGTCAAATGTATTACTGCACAACCAGGTACTATGTACCTGAGTGGTGTAGATGGCTAAACATTGACAACCCTTTATTTGTAGAAAACGAATATTCATCTACCAACAACTTATTTTGCTACTGTAAAAATAACCCTGTTAATTACATTGATAAAGATGGTCAACTATTTTTAAGTGCAATAATAATTGGCGCGATTATCGGAGCTGCTGCTGGCGTTGGATATAGTTGTTATAAACAAAAATCCGAAAATGGCACAATAAATTGGAAGAAAGCGCTTCTCGCAGGTGCTTTAGGTGCAGTTAGTGGTGTTGCTGCAACTTCTGGAATTGGCACATTCGCTTCAGCAATGATAGGTGGCGCTACCAGTTTTGTAGGAAGTATCGGTGATGATTTAATTGATAATGGTGGCGATTTTTACAAGGTAAACTACAAATCAGCAGCAATTTCTGGAATTATAGGAGCAGGAATGGCAGGAATAGCATCATATGTTAGTGATCAAGCGAATGTTTTAAAAGACAAAATTGCTAGCAAATTAAGCAATATTTTAACAAAAAATATTCAAAATAGTGCTGTTGGTAAAATTAGCGCCAAAGGTGTGCAAGGGATAACTAATTCATTCGGTAAATCATTTACTAAAGCTATTAAAAAAGTACTTCCTGGCCCAATTGCAAGGAAAGCGTTGCTAAATAGTGCCATTGATCAAATTTTTAATTTTGCTTCTGAATTTTTAAAAGGTTTTATTTAATATGGATTTTTTTAATTCATTTAGCATTATAAGGGAAATTCTTAGGCTGGAAGAAACAAGTGCATTGTTTTCATCGTTGATATTCAATATTATTTTTTATGTAAAAATTTTGCAACTTGAAATAATATCCATTCACTGCTGTAATTCGTTTTTCGCAGGAAGACTAGTAAAAGAAAATCTATTTTTTAAAGAAAACAATGTGCTAAAGCCTAAATTGTGGTTCTATTCGTATTTTTTCATTCTTAACTTGTTTTTTGATATTATTACTAATGTTTTATTTATTTTTTTATCTAAATATCACATTTATATATTTATTTTAAAAGGGTATAGCATTTTAAAGTTTTTAATTTTTATACCAACATTTTCTTACTATAACCGTCAACACTCAAAATGTTTAAAAAAAGAACAAAAATCTAAAAAATATGCAGAAGAAAGTATCAAAAAAATATTAGAAACCAATCCAAATTTTTTTGTTTTACCTGAATCTATTGTGCAAGAATATAAAGAACCAAAGTACGAAAAAACATTGAAACCCATAATCTATTTTTTGGTTATTTTATTTTTTAGTGTGTTGCTGCACCCCCCAATTTTAGTATGAAAAGAAACACAAAGGCTTTAATTTACTTCAGAAATTCAAACATTTGTAAAATTTGCAGAGCCTAAGACATTTAAGCAAAAGGGGTATAACATGGAAGACTTTTTAAAACCAATTAAAGAAATTAAATTAAATTTAAATACCAATCTTAAGTCTGGCTTAACTCAAACAGAAGCAAACATTAGACTTAAAAAAAACGGACTTAACGAGTTTGTAAAAGAAAAAAAGCGTTCATTTTTCTTTAGGCTACTTCTTCAGTTTAAAGACTTGATGGTTATAATTCTAATTTTAGCCTCAGTGCTTTCTTTTGTAGTTGGCCAGTTTTTAGAGGGCGGGGTGATTGCAGTAATTGTAGTTTCCAACGCTTTACTTGGCTTACTTCAAGAAATGAAGGCTGAGAAGTCTCTGGATGCCATTAAAAAACTGAACCAACCACATGCAACTGTGGTAAGAGACGGTAAAATCAAGCAAATTGAGTCAGCAAGTTTAGTAGTTGGCGACATTGTTGTTTTAAAAGCAGGTGACATAGTGCCTGCAGACATTCGTTTATTTGAGTGTTTTTCTTTAAAAGTAGACGAATCTAGTTTAACTGGTGAGACTTTGCCAGTTTTAAAAAATGCCTCTGTTTTAATTGACCCAAAAACTCCTTTAGCAGAACGCAGCAATATGTGCTTTTCTTCAACTGTAGTCACATATGGCCGTGCAGTTGGTGTTGTTGCAGAAACTGCAATGAAAACAGAAATTGGCAAAATTGCAAGCGCCCTAAAGGCCGCAAAATCTGAAGAAACTCCACTGCAGAAACAAATTTCTAGACTAGGAAAATTTCTCGGGCTAGCCGCAGTTCTACTATGTTTTGTGATATTTGCTGTCAACATCACTGAAGCCTATATTTTTTCAGAAACCACAGTTAGTGCGCAAAAATGGTTAAGTCTGTTGATTCTCGCATCTACTATTGCGGTTGCCGCAATTCCGGAAGGTCTACCTGCCATTATCACAATAATTCTGGCAACCGGAATGCAAAGACTATCGCGTCGTGGGGCTATTTTAAAGACTTTAACTTCGGTTGAAACGCTTGGCGCAACTTCGGTAATTTGCAGTGATAAAACCGGAACTCTTACTAAAAATAAAATGACTGTTAAAAAACTTTGGCTAAAAGGAGAAACTTATTTAGCCGAAGAACTTGAGTTGTCTAATCTTAATTTAAGTCAGTTGATTGAGTTTGCTGCAGTTTCAAACGATTCCGAAATTATAGATGGTTGTGTTGTTGGTGACCCTACTGAAAGTTGCTTGGTAGAACTTGCACAAAACAACGGAATTAACTTTACAACTCTTACACAAAAGTACCCACGAATTGCAGAACTTGCTTTTGACTCTGAGCGTAAATTGATGTCAACAGTTCACCAAATCAAAGGCAAAAAAATCTTAATTGTAAAAGGAGCTCCTGAAGTTTTACTGAAACGCTGTACTAGCACAGCAGATGTGAATGCTGCAAGTCCTGCTATTTCTGCGCTTGCAAATGAGGCCTACCGAGTACTTGCAGTTGCTTTTAAAGAAACCGACATTAACAGTACATACACTACTGACGAAGAAAACAACCTTACTTTCTTAGGTTTAATTGCTATGCAAGACCCACCTCGTGAAGAAGTAAAAGTTGCTATTGAAAACGCAAAACTTGCAGGTATTCAAACGATTATGATAACTGGCGACAACATACAAACTGCAAAGGCTATTGCCAAAGACTTAAAAATAATTGAGTCTGATACAGACCTGGCAATTACTGGTGTTGAGTTAGATGAAATGACAGATGACAAGTTTTTCGAGCAAATTAAAAGCATTAAAGTCTACGCACGAGTTTCGCCTGAAAACAAAGTTAGAATTGTTGAAACCTGGCAAAAACACGGCAAAATTATTTCAATGACCGGAGATGGTGTCAACGATGGCCCTGCTTTAAAGACCGCTCAAATTGGGGTCGCTATGGGTAAAGTTGGAACAGAGGTCGCAAAAAGCGCGGCTGACATGATTTTAACTGACGATAACTTCGCAACTATTTTAAAAGCAGTTAAAGAGGGTCGTGGGATTTTTTCAAATATCCAGAAAGCCCTGCACTTTCTACTTGCTTCAAATATTGGCGAACTAATTACAATTTTTGTAATTTCTCTAATTGGTCTATTTGTCTTTAGACAAGAACTTGAACCTTTTACTTCAACCCAAATTTTGTGGATTAACGTAGCAACAGACTCATTTATCGGAATTGCGATTGCTTTTGAGAAAACCGATAAAAACGTGATGAAGTTAAAACCAAGAGACCCCAAAGCCGGTTTCTTTAAAAATGGACTAGGTGTTTTAATCTTTACACAAGGCGTGGTGCTTGGATTGGCTGCAACCGCAGCATACTTAATTGCTTACCACTCAATCGCTCCACATGTAGCAAGTTCACTTAACTTAGACCTTTCTTACTACGGCAATGGTTTTACTTTAAATCAGTTTAAAGAGTTGTTTGGTTCAACCGCGGCTTTCTACACACTTTGTATTGCTCAGTTTATGTTTGTCTATTCTACTCGCAACCGCTTGCAACCTTTTTATAAACAAAAAACTAACTGGTTTTTAAATATTGCTGTCATCGTTTGTTTTGCTTTGCAAATGTCTTTGATTTTTATTCCTGGTGGTAAAGCATTTAGTTTAGTTAACTTCCGCCACATTACCTGGCGTGGATTTTTAACTATTTTTGGCTTCAGTGCAGTGCTTTTTGTCTTCTCAGAAATTACTAACTTAACACTTCACTTTACAAAGTTTTACACAATACACCAAAAATAAGCATATAAACCCAAAAATTCCAAAGAACAGCGGGATTGTGCTATACTTTATAGGCAAGTTAATAGATACATTGAATTGAGTGGCCGAGCCACTCAATTTTATTAAAGGAGTTTATTTTGCAAGAAACTTTTGAAAAAATTAAATTAAAAGTAGAAGAAACTTTTAAAATCAAAGTGCTTTCAGTTAAACAGACCACTGAGTTTGGCGAACCTTACATCTCAATTACTCTAGACACCAATTCCGTTAACTCAGACTTAATGGGCGAGATTTCAGAAACTTTGGCTACTTCATTTCCAGAACTAAGCACAACACGCGGCTTTTTAGTTGAGTCAAAAGGCTTGTATGTTTGGGCTAAAAACCAGGCTGAGTTTACTGAGTACTTAGGTAAATCACTTTGCTTCACTTCACCACAGTTTAAGGGTTGCGCTACACTGACTGAGTTAGACGAAGAACACGCCTACTTTGAAACTAAAATTAAAGCAGTTAAAAAAACTCTGAAAATTAAATTTCAAAATCTTTCAAATATTACACTTGAGTAGTAATTTTTTTAAAAAAAATAAGGAGAAAAATATGAAAAGAAAAGATTTAGTTGAACTAATTGACCGCATCACTACACTTTACGAAGTAGACCGCGAACGCGTTAAGGATGCTTTTAAAAGAGCGCTTGAGCTAGGCTGCTGCTCTGAACACGGAGTTGAGTCTTGTCGTGTAAACATTAACGAAGAGCGCAAAGAAGTCAATGTCTATACACAACGCTTAGTTGTTTCAAGTTACTCAGAGGCTCAACGTTTTGACGGCAAAAGAATTTCGCAAATTACTTTAGAAAAAGCACACGAAAAGAAACCACGTGCCAAAGTTGGCGACATCATTGAAGAAGAGGTAGACCCACGTAAGTTTGGCTACAACGCCGCTAAAAAAGTCAAAGACCAGTTTAATATTTTAATTCGTGGCCTTAATCAAGAAAATATTTTTCAATATTTCTTAGACCAAGTTGGCCAAATTATTAGTGTGCGTGTAATTTCAACTGACGAAAAAGGTATTCGCGTAGACGTTGGCAGAGACATTTCTGCATTTATTCCCTATGACCAACTACTTGAGACCGAAAACCCTCATCAAGGCGAAACCTTAAAAGTTGTTTTAACCTCAGTTTCTAAAGAAAGAGAAATAAACTTAAAACTTTCTCGTAAAGCTCCCGAGTTAGTAGAGCGACTACTTGAACAAGAAATTCCTGAAATCAAAGAAGGGATTGTAGAAATAATTGGTGTATCTCGCGAAGCCGGAGAACGCTCAAAAGTTTGTGTTAAGTCAAACCGTGAAAACATTGACCCGGTTGGTTCTTGTATTGGCGAAAACGGTATTCGTATCCGCAATGTTCGCCGTGCGCTTAACAACGAAAACATTGATTTGTTTAAGTATTCAGAAAACCCAGAAGACTTAATTAAAAATGCGCTAACTCCGGCAGAAATTGTCAAAGTTGTAGCGATTGACACCGAAAACCTAGCAGCAACCGCAATTGTAAAAGACGACCAACTATCTCTTGCAATTGGTAAAGCCGGTTTAAACGTGCGTTTGGCAATGAACGCAATTAGATGGAAAAAGATAGACATTAAATCAGCCACTCAAGCCTACGAAGAGGGAATAGTATACTGATGCTAAATAACCCCCGCACTTGTGTGGTTAGTAAAAAGAAATTTGCCAAGTGCGACTTAATTCGTTTTTTTGTTGAGTCTGGCGAAGTTAAGATAGACTTAGACCAAGTACAAAAAAACAGTGACTTTTATATTTAAAAAAAACGCAAAATTACTTTTTTAAAATTCGCCAAAGCAATTTTTAGACAAACTAAAATAGAAGTCCAAGAAGAACTTTTCTTGGAGTTTCAAAAACTTATTTTCAAGGGAAAGGAGAGTTAAAATGAGTATTAAAGTTAACAAAAATAAACAAAAAATCCAAAAAGTTGTCTACAATCAGGCAAGTACCATTGCAGACTACGCTAAACAAATCGGCATTTCCCCCATTGAAATTATTAAAACTTGTCTAAGTTTTAAAATTTTTGCCAATGTCAATCAAGTATTAGATAAAGACACTTTGACAATTATTTTCCAAGAACTTGGATACGAAGTTGTTGAAGATAAAAAAGAAGAACTAATTCAGTTTGACGAACACATTCAAGCAGATGACCCTAAAGATTTAGTAAAACGTGCCCCAATTGTGACCGTAATGGGCCACGTTGACCACGGAAAAACTACGCTACTAGACACTATTCGCCATTCCAGAGTGGCATCTGGCGAGGCTGGCGGGATTACTCAACACATCGGTGCTTACTCAGTAGTTAAAAATAATCAAAAAATCACTTTTATTGACACCCCTGGCCACGCTGCATTTTCAGAAATGCGCGCACGTGGTGCCAAAGTTACCGATATTGTTGTCTTAGTTGTGGCAGCAGATGATTCTGTAATGCCACAAACCAAAGAAGCAATTGACCACGTGAAGGCCTGCGGAGTTAAGATGATCGTGGCTATCAACAAATGCGACAAGCCAGGTGTGAACCCTGACAACGTACTTGGGGATTTGGCTAAGTACGAAGTTTTAACTGAAAACTGGGGTGGAACTGTGCCAGTTGTCCAAATTTCTGCTTTGAAAAATCAAGGAATTGATGAACTGCTTGACATGATCTTGCTTGTTGCTGACCTTGAAGACTTAAAAGCCAATCCTAAACGCAAGGCCAGCGGTACTGTAATTGAAGCCAGAGTTGACAAAGGTCGCGGCAATGTAGCGACTGTAATTGTTGACAACGGAACTCTTAAAGTCGGCGATAACGCAGTAGTTGGAAACGCTTACTGTAAAGTCAGAACCATAGTTGACGCGAACGCTAAAAGTTTAAAGAAAGCAGAGCCAGCGGACGCTGTAGAAATTACTGGTCTACAAAGTTCTGTGAAACCAGGTGATAAGTTTATTTGTTTTGAAAACGAAAAAACTGCAAAACAAGTAGCAACTGAACGCGCAAACCGCGAAAAAACCCAAAGTTTAGTCACAAAACCAAAATCTTTGGAAGATTTGCTTTCAAATGAGAAAAAAGTTTTAAACTTAATTATTAAAAGCGATGTCAACGGTTCAATTGAAGCAATTCGTGCACTACTTGCTAATTTAAAATACGAAGGTCTAGAAGTCTCAGTAGTTCGCGAATCTGTTGGCCAAATTAATGAAACCGATGTCTTGCTTGCCAATACTTCAGGCTCTATTTTGCTTGCCTACAACGTGCGTCCGTCTGCACAAATCAGAGACCTTGCGAAATCTAAAGGTGTACAAATTAGAACTTACAACATAATTTATCAAATAGAAGATGACATCAAAGCAGCACTAGAGGGAATGCTTGAACCTGAATACGAAGAAGTAGTACTTGGTTCTGCTGAAGTCAGAGAACTGTTTAAAGTCAAAAAAGACATAATTGCTGGTTGCTTTGTGGTGTCAGGTTCAATTACCAGAGACGCAAAAGTTCGCTTGCTTCGCGAAGGCAAAGTAGTTTATGAAGGCGAAATTGAAACACTTCGCCGTTTTAAAGACGACGCAAAAGAAGTCAAAACTGGCTTTGACTGTGGTATTAAAATCAAAGACTTTTCAGACATTAAACTAAACGACGTCATAGAGGCTTCTGTTTTAAAAGAAGTTGAAAGACCACAATAGGAAAAGCACATGTCTTTGACTCATTTGCGAATGCAGTCTTACTTTCAAAGAGAGATTGCAAAAGCCATTAACAAAACCATAGTTGACGAAATTAGTGGATATATTAACGTAGTTGACGTTAAACTTTCAAAAGACTTGTCGGTTTTGAAAGTTTTTTACATGATTTTTGACAACAAAAAGGAAACAGCTGCCTATACCCAAAAACTGCTTGATAAAAAAACCCCACAAATCAGACACGAGTTTGCTTTGACTGTTTCTAAAAACTGCCGCAAAATTCCTGAACTAAGATTTGAAATAGACACAGTACTGGAATACGGCAACAAAATAGATGAAATTCTGAAAAACTTAAAATAATGTTTTTTATCTCGGTGTTAATTGCCCGTAGTTTTAAGGGCAGTTTAGAGACATACACCTATAAAGTAGGAAAAGAGTACGAAGAAGCGTTGTTTTTAGGGCAACGTGTTTTAGTAGACTTCGCCGGGTCTACCGTTTTAGGTTTTATTTTAGAAATTAAAACAGAAACTAAAGAAGACAGTAGTTCTCTTAAGTTTTGCACTAAGTTTTTGGATAAAAGACCTGTTGTATCTAATGAGCAGTTTAGTTTATTTTTAGAGTTTAGTAAGTTAAGTTTTTTGCCAAAAATTGATATATTTTTAAGTGTAGTTTCACCTTTAGTTAACTTAAAGGCGATTGAAAAACTGCACTTGCTTGACAAAACTACTAAAACTAATCTACCTTTTAAAAACCATGAGTTAACTTTAACTAAAACTTTAAAACAAAAATACCAAAAAGAAATTGCTAATTTAAAAAAACAAAACTTAGTTAGAAACTACTTTACAGTAGAACAAAGTAAAACTAAAAAAACTCGTTTTTTTAGTTATTTTGCAGAACCACTTGAAATAAGCAAAAAAAGCATCGAGTTTAACTTAATTGATACAACTGACAATTTACTTAACCAAGTTAGCCTGGCTAAAACAAACGGCGAAAAAGTTTTACTTTGTTTAAAAAACTCAATTAACTTAGAGTACTTTGTTAATTTATTTAGCAGTCTATTAAAACCAGAAGATATTTTAATTTACTCAGTAGATAAACTAAATACCAACGCTAAAGTTGCGCAGTTTGAAAAAGCAGTTGAAAAACCTGGGTTTGCACTTATCATTGGTTTTGAAAAAGCAATGTATCAACATATTGATGGCTTAAAACATCTAATTTTACTTGATGACTTTTTTGAAAGCACTACAGATTTGGGTATTTTAACCTCAGAAGCCGCTAAAATTATTGCTAATTTAAAAGGTCTTTTAGTTTCTGTTTTTTCTTTAGTTCCAAGTTTTGACTTAGTCTACAAAACAAGGCCAAAAAACTTAAACTACTTAGCAGATTTAGGTGAAATTAAACAATTTTTGATTGCTGATTTACTTAAAAACTCTGACCTTTCTTTAGTTTCAAAAGAAGTTCTCGCTAACTTAAAATATAATCTCGCTAATCACAAAAACACACTATTTTTAACCGACCACACGGTTTACGCTAACTTTGTTAAGTGTGCAGAGTGTGCAAATGTTTTAAGGTGTCCGCGTTGTTTTGACTACCTTAGATACGACAGCGTTCAGTCTTGTTATTTTTGTCAGTTTTGCAGTTTATATTTACCTAAAGAACTTAAATGTGAAGTGTGCCAAAAATCTGAGTTTTTAAAACTAAGCGTGGGTGCTCAGTATTTCTATCAGTATTTTTTAGAAAAATTAAATATAGCAAAGCCAAATGATTTAAAAATACTTAAAGACTTTTTAGAAAAAAAGGAAATTAAAAATACAAACTGTATTGTGTTTTCTAATTTAGAAAATATCTCAATCGATTATTTAAAATCAGTTAAAACGATTTGCGTGTATTTACCTGAACTGCTTTTTAACTCAAAAAACCCGTATTTTAATCACTTAAATTATTTAAAGTTAGCAAGAACTTTGAAACACGCAACAGAGGCTAAAGTTTACTTTATTTCAGAAAGTAAATCTGCAGAACTAGATACTTTGCTTACAAAGGACTTCGCTGAGTTTTTTAAACGCGAAGAAAATTACCGAAAAGAACATGCGCTTGCTCCGTTTGGCGAAACTTATTTACTCTACGCCGAAGGTACTTCGCTATTTGAGTTATTTAAAAAACTATACAGTTTTTTAAAAACACTAGATGTTGTTAACTTTTTGCAACCAGAAGAACTTTTTAAACATATTTTAAACAAAGATGCCTATATTTTGAGAACTCGCCTATTTTCTAAAACTGATATTTACAAATATCTAGTTGAAAAATGCACAGAGTTTATGCAGTTAAACTCCGATATTAAAATAAGACTAATAAAAGAGGGAATATGAGACTAATACTGCTTGGAAATGACAACTTCACTAAAGAAATTTTAAACAAGCTGATAATTCACCACGAAGTTTTGGCGTTGGTTGTCAAAAACTTGCCGAAGTTCAACAAAGAAACTAATGGTTTAATTGAGTTTGCAAAAGTAAATGGTATAGAAGTTATATTTAGCTCAAACTTAAAAGAAACTTTACCAGAACTGCTTAAACTTACTCCAGATAAACTAATCACTGCTTCTTTTGGGATGTGGATACCGAGAGAAGTGCTAAACTCTTTTGAAGTAATCAATGTTCACACTTCTCTGCTTCCGAAATACAGAGGGGGTGCTCCTGTTTTTTGGGCAATCTACAACCGAGATAAAACTACAGGTGTTTCTATCATGCAAACTGTTTTAAAAATGGATGCAGGCCCTGTCTATAGTCAGGTAGAAGTAGAAATTAAAGAAACAGATAATTTCACTACTTTAAATCAAAAACTCGCAGAAACAGGCGGAGACCTTTTGATTTCAGTTCTTACAAACTTAGACAAAATCAAGCCAGTTGAACAAAGCGAAAAAGACACGACTTTTGCCTATATACCTGCAAAAAAACTAGAAAAACTTGATTTTATGCAAGACAATACTCAGGTTCTTGCCCAAATCAACGCAAACGCCGATAAACCAGGTGCTTACTTTTTGCAAAATAACACTATTTTTAAAGTCTTTAAAGCCGTGTTGTCTGAAAAAACCTTAGAACCCGGTCTAATTGAAGTTAGCACTAAGCGTATGTTTATAGGCTGCGCAAAGGGTTCTATTGAAGTCCTTTTAATTCAAAAGGACGGGAAAAAAATCCTTTCGGTTAAAGACTTTTTAAACGGCAATAACTTAAACGGGCTAAAAGCAAATTAGTTTACTAAAACTTTTAGTTAAAGCCAAATAAAGCACAGTTTGTTGTATAATTACTGTGTTTGTTGGTTCTGTAGCCAAGTTGGTAAGGCACGGCTCTGCAAAAGCCTCATCATCGGTTCAAATCCGTTCAGAACCTCCATTTGATTTATTTTTAAATACAACACGCCTCCGGTTGTATATATAAAAAGGACAGCAGTGCTGTCCTTTTTACTTAGTTAGTGTCGATGACCAAACCAGATACTAATCTAAAGTTTTTGCGTTTTTGCCTTTTTTAGTAGGCTTATCTTCGCTTATTTCAGTGGCTTCGCTTTCTTTATTTACCTCAATTTGTTGCTTAACTGGGGAAATGAAAACTACGCGCTCACCAATGATTTCAGGAATTTGGTAGTTTTTACCATTAATTTCGTTTTTTCTAATTTGTAGTCTACCAATTACTCCCAAAACATCGCCTTTTTTGCTGTATTGTGGAACTATTGTACATAAATTATTTCTTAATTTGATGCTAATGTAGTCAGTGTCATAGGCGCCTTCTTGATTTTTAAAAGGGCGTCTGACAGCCAGCGTTAAGATTAAAATTTTTTGTCCATCTTCAAACTCATAAACTTTATCTTCATCAGAAACAACTCTTCCTACAATCGTGACGTTGTTAATCATTTAATTACACCTCCTTTTCAAAAACTAGTATAGATAGGCTTCTAATTTTAGTCAAAGTCAGCAAAAAAAATGTGGTTTAACAAACCATTAACAACAAAACACATTTTTAAATAAAACCAGAAAAAAAGCGATATTTTTAAAAATATCGCTTCACTTATTTTAAAAATAGTATTTTTAAAGCAAATTAAATTAAAGGTCTAAATCAGAGTTTTGGTCTTTTATTTCAACATCATAGTCACTTTCTGAAAAATCTGAATACATTGAATCTGTGTTGTCATAAAAACTGTTTGTTTTTTCTTCTTGTAGTTGTTCTAATTTAATAACTTCAAAATCAACAACGTTCACACTATAGCGTGTTTTGTTAGTGTTTGTGTAGTTATCAACATAACTGTATGCAGTAAAACGACCGTGTAGAGAAATATATTGGTCTTTAACTAAACTTGCTGCGTCTTCGGCTTTTTGGCCAAAAAAATAAATTTTAAAGTTATCTCTTATTTCACCAAATGATCTTTTTACAGAAAGCACCATACTAGTAATTTGTCTGTCACCTGTTTTGTTTACAAAAGGCTCTGAAACTATTTGCCCTGATAGAAATATATTGTTCATTTCGTGTTTACCTCTTTAAAAATTATACCATAGCCAAAACGGTTTAATTGCAGAAAAAAAGTTAGGTTTTTAAGTTGTAAAAAGACACAAACTTAGCAACTAACTTTTTGCCAAAAATTGCGCTATTCTTTCTTAAAAACTCAAAAACTTCACATTTTACTTGAAAAAAAAAAAAAAAAACGACTATCATATACTTTGTTTGAAAAAGGAGTGATTTTACATATGAAAATCAAAAAAATCTTAATGTATCTGATGCTTCCAGCATTATTGCTTACTTTAGTTGCGTGTGGTGGCGAGAAGCCAACCCCAACACCTCAACCTGCGCCAATACCTACCCCAACACCTCAACCTACACCAAAACCAGATGAAAACCCAAAACCTTCTAAAGTTGAATACAGTGTTAAGTTCTTTGATGGTCAAACTTTACTTGCTGACAAGACAGTTGAAAAAAATAAAACAGTTGTCTTACCTGCAAACCCTGTAAAAGAAGGACATGAGTTTAATGGTTGGTATCTAGATAAAACATTTGCCCAAAAATTTGAAGCAACTCAAAAAGTTGCTAGCAATTTAAATATCTACGCTAAGTTCGCCCCACTTAAATACAACGTAGACTTCTTTGATGGCGCTAACAAAATCGCCAACAGAGTAGTTGAATATAACCAAACAATTCAACTACCAGATGCTCCTAAAAAAGATGGACATAACTTCGTTGGTTGGTTTCAAGACAGCGAACTTACTAAAAAACTAGATTTATCTACTAAAGTTACAAAAGATACTAAAATCTACGCAAAATATCTAACAGACTTAGAGTATTTCTTAGATGCAAGAACTAACACGGTTGAAAAAGATACTTTTAAATACAACTACAGTCTTTCTTTTACTAATGTTTTTGAAAACAAAATTAAAAACGTTCCGCTACTAGGCGCTTTCTTCAACGGAACTACTTACTACAACCGCAACAACAGTCTATCTTACCTAAGAGATGAAATCACAAGTGGTGCTTTACTAAAAGATCAACACAACTACCATTTCTTAAAAGACGGAAAACTACACAAAGTAGCCTACAAACACAATAAAAAAACTAATAAAGACACAGATCCAAAAGAAACAATTAAAGAAAACTTCAATGAACCGTATGAATACTCAATTTACGCAAAAGCCTTATTTAAATACGCTAAAGATAAAATTAGTTCAGCTACCAAAAAGGGTTCAGTTTACGAGCTTACTTTTACAGAAAGCCAAATTGATTTAATTAAAGAATTCTTAATTTCACACGGACAAGAAAAAGTAGCGGGTAAGCTTAAACAAGAAAACATCCGTGAAATTGAAGTTAGCGTAGAAATTGATGCACAAACCCACACTATTTCTAAGTTCAGATATAGTTTTGAGTTTGCTCAAGAATTTGAACAAAAAATTTTTGGCAAAATCGTAAAAGGTACTTTAGTTTCTAAATTAAACTACGAACTTGCATTTGACAAAGCATTCAATGGAGAAATTCCGCTTGACAGCAATGTTAAACCTTTTGTTAAATAGATAAAAAACTTTTGACTTTTAAAAAAGCCGCTACAAACTTATTTTTTGAAAAATAAGTCCTAATGTGGCTTTTTTCATACACAAACTACATAACAAAGCCATTTATTCTAGCAAAAAAATTAGTTTAGATTATTATTGCGTTTTTTTTGACTATATGATATTATTATAAAAATACCCAAAAGGAGGAGTAAAAAATGAAAAAAATCTTACTTATTATTGTCACTATTTTCTCATTATTAACACTAGCCTCATGTGGTGGGGGTGAAAGACTACTTACCAATGGTGGGGTTCAAACCATCTCAGTTATAAAAGGTGGCAAACGTGTAGTTGAAAAACTAGACGAAAATAAATATAAACCACAAGCAAGCGGTGACTTGCGTTTTGAAGGTTGGTTTAAATCAGCGCGTGGACGTTGGTGGGGTGAACAAAACCCGATTAAATTTCCACTTGAGTTAAAAGAAGGCGAAAAAGACCCAATTCTTTACCCAGTTTTTCGTCCACTTGATTCAAAAAATCACAAGTGGTCTAAAGCAGAGACTTATCGTTCTGGGGTAACTATGTCTACAGAGCCTATTTTAAATCCACTAACTTATACACAAAATTATGAAAATGCTTTCATGAATATGCTTTCAACTTTTCTTTATGATAGAGACATTGACTGGGATAAAGCAATTAAAGACAAAATTGCTGACCACGTTGGTGATTTTTCTAAAATCCAAGGTTCAGCGATTAATAAGTTTGTCACAAAATATGAACTAAAAGGTGCAACTTCTTACCCAACTATTCAAGATGGTGAGTTTGAAGGAAGAGATGGAACACACGCAGGTAAATTCAACGAAAACATCGCGTCTACTCAAAAAGGAAAAAGATACCGCATTACTTTAAACCCAAACATTAAATGGGAAGACGGAACTCCAGTTACTGCCCATGACTATGTGTATTCATATCTACAATACATTGACCCAGTTCAATTAAACTCACGTTCAAATGGTATGTATCCATCTGGTAGTAGAAAAAGTGGTGTTGCTATTGTCAATGCTCGTAAATACTTTTCACAAGGCCAAACTATTGGTGCAAAAGACAAAGACGGTAAATACATTGACAAGGAATCTAACTTCGACTTTAGTGAAAAGATTTTAACTAAGTTAACAACTAGCAAAGCTACTAAAATAGAAATTAAAGTCGGTACAGTTAACTATGAATTAACTTTACCTGTAAATACAATAGTTTGGGAAGGCTCACAAACTACATCTGGAATAGTTGACAAAACTGTTTTAACTGAAGCACAAGTAAAAAGTCTATTTGGTCAAATCATCAACAGTATGATTCAAAAAAATGACGAACTTTACGGGGCTATTGTATCTGCAATTAAACAAGGCAAAAAAGCCGAGGCCTTCGATGCACTTACTAAAGCCTTAATAAAAGCCGCAATCCTGCCTTCAGTTTCTCAAAATGAATATTATGTAGGTAAAGAAGGCGATAAATTCCCTGAAGTTAAAAAAGAGGATGTTGGAATTCGTGCAATTGATGACTACACTCTTGAAATTGAATACGAAAAAGAAGTTACAGTTAAAGATGTATTTAGTGACTTTGGCCAATTTAAACTAGTTAACAAAAAAGCCTATGAAGCGTCTTTAGACAAAGACGGTAAAAACTCAACTTACGGAACTGAGAAAAACCATCCAGTTAGCTACGGTACTTTTACAATCGCAGACTGGGCACCAGGTAAATACTTAAGATTTAACAAAAACTTTGCACATGAATACGCTTGGCATACTAACTACAAGTCAGTTCAATATACTTACTTTGCTAAAGAAAATGATTTTTTAAATGCTTTCAAACAAGGTGAAATTGATAACTTAAGCATCAGAAAAGACTACTATAAAGAAAGATATTCTGAAGAAAAAGTTAAACAAGGTTTAATTAGAAAATCAATTACTGGTGCACCAACTATTATGGTTCCAAATCCACTGACTGATACAAAAGACGAATATGTTAAGAAACTAATTAAAAACGTAAACTTCAGAAAAGCGCTTTATATGGCGGTTAACCGAGAAGGTCTAAAAGGAATTCACCCAACTTCAGATCCAATTTACGCACCAGTTCCGGCCAACGCTACTCAGTTTGATACAGATGAACTTTACTATGTTCAAAGACCTCAATACAAAGCCTTGCTTGAAAAATCCGGAATCGGCTCTGGCTACGACCCAGTTAAAGCAAAAGAACTTTACGAAAAAGCCTTAAAAGAAGTAGGTGTACCGGAAAACCATAAAATGACTTTCCGTTTGTCTGCCCCTGATATTGAATACTTAGAACGTGCATCTAAATACATCAAAGAAACTTTTGAACGCACATTTAAAAACATTACTATTGATGTTAAGTTAGAAAAAGACAATGACAACACGATTGTAACTAACCAATTTGAACTACAAATCACCGCTGTTGGTGGTTCAAACGCAACTAACTTATCTGTTATGAACCCGCTATTTATGTTCTTCTTTAGATCTGAACTTAGTGCAAAATTTGGTATTGCTGATCTTGCTGATTTCGGTGAAAACTTCGATGATCAAAAATACTGGGTACAACCTGAAGATAAAATTGACCTTACAGCAACTTATAGATTCTTACAAGAACTTGAGGCTCAAGGCAAAATCAACAAGGAAACAGATGGCGGAACTCTGTGGCCACTTTACGAAACTCTAAAGAAAAACAACGGCTACTTTGTAGGTAACCTACGCCAAGTTGTTGAGTTTGGTATTAAATGTCAAACTGTTTGGGCAGGTTCTGCTCCACAATATCCAGGTGAAGTTGAAGACCGTAACCGTTTAGTTGATGCTTTCTTAAAAATCTACTTCCAAACTTTCACTCAAATTCCACTATTTAACAACGTATCTTACTCAGAACTTTCTGAACGCGTAATTTCTCCTCGCATCAAAGTTGAACACAATATCTTTGGTTTTGGTCAACAAAGATACTCACATCTAAATACCGACCCAGACTGGAAAAACTTAACTCCAGCAGACTACGGTTGGACTAACCCAAAATAGGCCAAAATTCACCTATATATATTTATATAAATAGGCTAAAAAATGCTATAATGCTTTAAACACATTTAAGCAAAAACTACTAAAAAAAGATAGAAAACCGCGAAAATTAGTGTGTTTTCTATCTTTTTTATATCAAATACACAGAAAAACGAAAGGAATTTGCCGATGCTAAAATACTTTTCAAAAAGATTCGGATTAATGTTAATTACTTTTGCAATCGTAATTTTTATCTTCTTTGCCTTCATTCACATGTTGCCAGACTACAACAAGTCTCTTGGCAACGACCCACTTTACGACATAATTCGTGAGCGAGAAGGCCTAGATAAACCAATCATTGTTCAGTTTTTTTATTGGTTGAGAAATATTTTTGCACATGGTGACTTTGGTTTCTCTGCGCATAAACGCCAATCGGCGGGTTCTGTGGTTTTCTCAAAAATCCCAAATACTTTGGCATTCCAAATCGTGCCGTATCTTATTACAGTACCACTTGGCATTATGCTTGGAGTGGTTGCCGCACTTTATAAAAACAAAACTGCCGACAATGTCATATCTGTCGGTATTATGGTGTTAATTTCTATTCCTACTTTTGTTTTAGCCGTGGTATTTCAGTTAATTTTCTACTGGAAATTACACTGGGCGCCGAGTCTCGGCGTGGCTTCGTCAAGTGAGTTTAAAGCAAATGCTCTTTACGGTATTTCTACCTACATCATGCCAACTGTTGTCATGGTTTTCGGAGGAATTGCTGGTTGGGCTCGTTCAATTCGCGCAGAGTTAACTGAACAACTTACTCAAGACTACATGCTTCTCGCTCGTTCAAAGGGTTTATCTAAACGACAAGCTGTATACAGACACGCTCTTAAAAATGCCTTAGTTCCTTTCGCTCCTGCTATTTTTTTAGGTTTCCTTGGCCTGATTTCTGGATCTATTATTCTTGAAACTATTTTTAAAGTAGACGGAGTTGGAAAAGTTTATTTGACTGCCTTTAGTCAAAAAGACTACCCAGTACTTTTGCTTAACATGGTGTTTTTTGAGTTTTTAGGCTTAATTACCTCAATTTTAGCCGACATGAGTTACACAATTTTAGACCCTCGTGTCAGAATTGGAAGTGGTAAATAATTATGCAAGACCTAGATAGAAGTAAATTTGTTTTAATTAACGAAGACAAAGAAATTAAAGACAAACCGCTTGAAACTAAGCGAGTTGGTTACTACAAAGACGCCTGGAACCGCTTTAAGAAAAACAAGATGTCGCTAACCGCTTTTATAATCATTTGCATTTTGATGTTTTTCGTGGTTTTTGGCCCGATTTTAAAAAACTACAAGGAGCCTACTCGCCTGGAGTTTAAAAACGACTTAAGTTACTTACCTCCAAGAATCCCAGGTATATTTTCTGGAACTCGCTTTACTGAACTGCCACGTGAGTTTATTGAAAAAGCCAAGGCTCACCCTAAATACAACAATATGTTTCTGTCAGACACCAGTAAAGAGTACATGGACGAAGTTCACAAAAAAACTCCAAGCGCTAATATTCCGGTTAAAGTTGATCAGTATAAGTTTCTAGACTTTACCAAATCTTACTTTGGCACTGACTTAAAGCCAAACTACTATACCTTTACTAAGGCTGAGTTTGAAAACCTACTTAAGCGAAACTTAATTACCGCGATTCACGAAGTAGACCACCAAAAAGACATTTACAAAGTTTCGGTTAAATTCTTTGAAACTGCCTTGGGCCAAACTGTAGATCAAGTTAACTTTTGGTTTGGAACAATTGGGACTGGCGAGGACCTTTACACCCAACTTTGGCAAGGCGCCCGCATTTCTTTCATGGTAGCGCTAGCCGTAATTTCGGTAAACGCGCTAATTGGCCTTACAGTTGGTGCAATTTCTGGCTACTATGGCGGAACTTTTGACTTACTGTTTGACCGATTTGTAGAAATTCTTTCAGGTATTCCTTTTATTGCCGTGTTAACTCTGCTTGTAATTAAATACGGTACAACTTTCCCAGTTATTATTTTTGCATTTACTATTACTGGCTGGATCGGCTACTACTCAATGGCAAGAATGCAGTTTTACCGTTTTAAAAACCGCGAGTATATTCTAGCTGCCCGAACACTTGGTGCGTCAGACGCGAGAATTATGTTTAGACACATTTTCCCGAATGCCATTGGTTATATGGTTACGTCTTTTGCGCTAGCCCTGCCTTCTTTTATATTTTCAGAGGCTTCTTTTGCCTACCTTGGAATTTTAAAATATGGCAACACAATTTCAGTCGGTCAACTGCTTGAACAAGGCCAAAGCGTGATGCAATCACAACCCCACGTTCTGGTATTTCCGGCTATCTACATTTCTATTTTAATGATTACCTTTAACTTATTTGGAAACGGTTTAAGAGATGCATTTAACCCAAGTTTAAGAGGTGTTGAATAATGGCTATTTTAAATAAAGACAAAAAAGTTATTCTGTCAGTTGAAGATTTAAAAATTTCTTTTAAAACTCAGTTTGGAATTCTGCAGGCCATCAATGGCGTTTCTTTTGATTTACAAAAAGGCGAGACTCTCGCGATAGTTGGAGAATCCGGTTCTGGAAAATCAGTGACTTCCAAAGCCTTAATGGGGCTATTGGCTGGAAACGCAATTGTCGAAAACGGCAAGGTTTTATACGCTAACCGCGACTTGCTTAAAGTCAAAGAAGAGGTATTTCACGAAATAAGAGGTTCTAAAATCTCTATGATTTTCCAAGACCCAATGAGTTCACTGAACCCTATTGTTAAAATTGGTAAGCAAATTACCGAAACTCTGGTTTTTAAACTGGGAATGAATAAAGTTTTGGCCAAAAAACGCGCAATTGAATTGATGCGAGAAGTAGGAATTCCAGAGCCTGAAAAACGATACCACCAATATCCTTTTCAGTTTTCAGGTGGGATGCGCCAACGTATAGTTATTGCAATTGCTCTGGCTAACAACGCAGAGATTTTAATTTGCGACGAGCCAACTACTGCCCTGGACGTTACAATTCAGTCGCAAATTCTTGAGTTAATTCAAAAACTAAAAGAAGAGCGCAACCTTTCAATTATTTTTATTACCCACGACCTTGGTGTTGTTGCCAATATCGCTGACCGAATTGCCGTGATGTACGCGGGTAAAATTGTAGAAATTGGGACAACCGACGAGATATTTTATGACCCTCGACATCCCTACACCTGGGCTCTACTTTCTTCAATGCCGTCTTTGGCTACTTCTGAGAAATTAGACGCAATCGGTGGAACTCCGCCAAACTTAACTCAAAAAATTAAAGGAGATGCATTTGCGCCAAGAAACAAATACGCCATGCAGATTGACTTTGAACAAGCACCTCCGATGTTTAAAGTGTCAGACACTCACTTTGCCGCAACTTGGCTGCTTCATCCCAATGCCCCTAAAGTAACTCCGCCAAAAGCGGTTTTAGAAATCAAAAAGAAGAGAGGTAAAGTTCATGAAGCATAAAGTTGACTACTCAAAAACTCCTCTTTTACACGTTGAAAACTTAAAACAACACTTTAAAGTCGGAGTTGGCAAAAACCGCCTAAAAGTCAGAGCTGTAGACGGCGTTTCTTTTGATGTTTTTAAAGGCGAAGTATTTGGTTTAGTTGGAGAGTCTGGTTGTGGAAAAACCACAACTGGCCGTACTATTATCAGACTATACAAACCTTCAGATGGTCGCGTAGTATTAGGTGGACAGACTATAGTTGCTGGAGTTGGTGACTTAGTTTCTAAACTAAAAAAAGCCAGACGAGAATACAAAACAACTCTACTTAACTCAGTTTTTCCCAAAACTAAAGAAGCCGCAGCCAAACTTAGTGAGTTTCAAGAAAACTATCTTATAGATAAGGCTAAAATCCATAAATTCCGCCAAGACTTAAAGGCTGAGTATTTAGCAGAACGCGAAAAAAGCCTGCTTTATAAAAACAAGATTTTTGACATTAAAAACTTTTATGCAGCCAAAGTCCAAAAGGGTAACTTAAACTACAAGGCAGAACGCGAAGAAATTATTTCTTTTACCTACAACGCTAAGGAAAAAGAATATAAAATTGCTTTAAAGAAAGCCAAAAAAGCGTATCGCCAAAAAATTATTGGCATCAATGACTCTGCTGCTTTGACTAAAAATACTAAACTTGAGTTAAAAAAAGACTTTCAAGAGCAATACGCACAAACTATTTTAAGCCTAGAAAAAGAGTACCTTCCTTTAATTGAAGAAAACGCAAAAACTATCATTTCTAAAGAAGAAATGCAGGCTAAACTCAAAGAGTTAGATGGTTTTCATAAAGAAAAAACTGACATTCAGTATGTTCGCGAAGCCAATGAAATTGAAGAGTTTAAAGCAAGTGCCGATCTTCCTAAAAAAGGTTATTTAAAAAATTATTTGCTTGCGCGTCTATTTGCTTGTTTTGGACTTTTTAAAAAATACACAAAAAATGCAGATAAGTTAAGCGAAATTACTACCAAAACTGCCAAAGACTTTAGTGAACATAAAGCACTTAAACGACGCAGATTTGTGAATTTCTTTAAATATTGGTTTAAAGAAAGACCAAGATTTTTAGCAGTTAGACTGCTTGAGTCTTGTACATTTTTCTTTACTCGCATTAAAAACTACTTTATTTTAACTAAAAATAAACTGGTTTTGGCGAAAACCAAAAAAGGTCTACTTTTTAGAACTTTAACTAAAGAAAACTACGAATATATTGCAGAAAACTCAAAAGTGCTTCAGAAATTTAGCCCTAAATACCAAACTTATTTAAACGCTAAGTTAGACTTTTTAGAAAAGGCTAAAGCCTTAGTTAAGCAAATTAAGTTTGTTTCTCGTGAGCATCGCTCTAAATCTGCAAAAGTAGCGGCGTCTAAAATTCAAATGATTTTCCAAGACCCAATTTCTTGTCTAAATCCGCGCATGACGGTGCAAGAAATTATTGCAGAAGGTCTTAGAATTAAGGGTATTAAAAACCGCAAGGAACTAGAAGAACGAGTTACCAAAGCGCTACTTCAAGTAGGACTGGCTCCTGAATACGCAACTCGCTATCCGCATGAGTTTTCAGGTGGACAAAGACAGCGAATCGGCATTGCGCGCGCGCTTGTCATGGAACCTGAAGTCATTATTGCAGACGAGCCAGTGTCTGCTCTAGACGTTTCAATTCAGGCGCAAGTTATTAACCTACTTCAAGACTTAAAGGAAAAACTAGGTTTAACTATTTTATTTGTGGCCCACGACCTTTCGGTTGTCAAGTTCTTTTCAAACCGTATTGCCGTGATGTTTTACGGCAAAATTGTGGAACTCGCGGATTCTGATGAACTGTTTAAAAATCCACTACATCCATACACCAAATCTCTACTTTCTGCAATCCCACAACCTGACCCTGACTACGAACGCAGTCGTAGACGAATTTACTACGACCCAAGCACTCACCCTTATGACACTGAAGAACCTGAAATGGTAGAAATTAAGCCTGGCCACTTCGTTTTCGCTTCGCCAAGCGAAATTAAAGCCATGAAAACTGAAATTAAGGAGGAAAAATAATGGCAAAAAAATTACTAATTGTCTTGTTTTCTTTTTTAACTTTAATTTTGTTTACTGCCTGCGGTTCTTATAAAGTCAAAGGTATTCAAATCGCTTACTTCATTCCACAAGGTCATCTTGCACCAAGTGAGTTTACAGAAGTTCCTAAAGACGGAATTAAGTTAAACAAACCGGTTGCCAAAAAAGTAAACGCTAAAGGCGAAGTTATACAAGCAGGTTATGAACTTTTTGCTCCTGCCAAAATTATTGCTTGGTATTTAGACCCTGCACACACAGAAGAGGTTAACTTTGAAACTCATCGTTTTAAAGAATCTGCTGCTTTGTTTGCCAAAATTGAGTTTACAGAAATTAAAATCAATTTTGCTACACTTCAAGAAGGCACTGTAATAGAAGGAGACACTCCTACTAAATACGACTTTACAAAAGGTACTAACCTGCCAAGCGCAAAACGAACTGGCTATGATTTTAAAGGTTGGTCAACAACTGACCCTAGTCTGCCTGACTTTGACCCTGTTAACTCAGTAGTACTTTCACTTAAAGAAAAAACATATTTTGAAGACATTACCCTTTGGCCGTATTTCTTGCCAGTAGAGTATCAAATCACAATTATTGCTGATGGTAAAAGATATGAAGTTGATGTGTTGTTTGGCCAACAAATTCAAAAACTAGTTGAACTAACCAAAGAACTTACATCCAAATATGGCACTAAGTTTAAAGGTTGGTATTTTGCTTCAGGTACTGAATTTAAAGAAGAACTTAAGTACGACGAAAATGGCTATTTTAACGGAGTTTATTACTCGTTAGAAGATGGAAAGTTAATTCAAAGTACACGCCGCGACGGTACTATTAAGGCAAGAATTGAATAGTAAAAAAATTCAAAAAACTAAACTAATTTATTTAAGTGTGCTGTGGATTGCTTTTCTAGCAGTCCTACTCACTGTACTTTTGCTTTATTTTAAAGCACCAAAACCAATTTTTACAACTATTTCCTTACTTTTAGTATTAGTTTTCTTTATTTTAGTTTTAGTTTTTAAAACTAAAATCGCAACTCTGAACTTGAAACAAAAATATTTAAAGTTAAAAGAAACTAAAGTACAGCCGTTTTTGGTTAAAGAAACTTTTTTTGAAAAACTACCAGATTCTTTTCAAACAAACAACTTTATATTGCAAAGCAGTACCCTAGATTTTAATTTATACTTAAAAGAAAATACTCAAAATCGTGGGCTAGAACTTACTTTTTGTTTAAAAAACCCTAATACTGGCTTTTTGGATAAAAAAATTGACGAAGAAATTAAAAAAATCCTAAAACGCTTTGAACAAAAAAGAATCACCTATTTAACTTGTTTGATTTTTAAAAAATACAGCGAGCATTCTGCGCAAGCAGAACTAGAAGCAGACAACTTGGTTTTTTTAAAAAACCGCGGTTTTAACTTCACATCTGTCAACATCGCTTATTTTGAAAAAGAAAGCACACTTTACTTTTTACACTCAAAAAGTTTTTATCCAACTACCTACTTTAAAGCAGCAACTGAAACTATTTTAAACTTAACTAATTAAGTATTTATTTTAAAAACCAGCAATCGCTGGTTTTTATCACGAAATAAAGCACTATATTTTTACCTATTTTTTAGCATTTTGCCAGAGGAGAAATTATGAAAAACATTATCTTTGATTTAGACGGAACACTTTTAGACACATCAAAAGACATCGTAAAAGCAGTAAACTCAACCCTTGCTTACTTTAAGTTTGCAAAAGCCAATAAAGACAAAATAATTTACTGCACCGGAAACGGTTCGCGTGAACTTATTCAGTGTGTGTTAAATGACAAGCAAAACATTGATCAAATGGTTAAACACTACAACCAAGCATACAATGAAGACCCGCTTAAATACACAAAGCCTTACAAAGGTATCTTAGAGATGTTAAATACTTTGAAAGCAAGTGGTGCAAGACTTTTTGTAATTTCAAATAAACCTGAGTTTTTAGTTAAAAAAATCGTAGACTTTTACTTTCCAAACATCTTTACACACGTGCTTGGATTTAGTCAAAATCTACGCGCAAAACCAGCATCAGATACCCTGAATTTCCTTAGTCGCAAATATGGATTTAACCTAGATGAATGCATTTTTATTGGTGACAGCGAAGTTGATTTGCGTTTTTCAGAAATTGCCAAAATCCCTTGCTTTTTAGTCTCTTACGGTTTTCGTTCTTTTGATTTTCTGCACACTATCTCACCAAGAAGCACAATATTTAAGTCGGTAAAAGCCCTGGAAACGGCTTTACTTAGCGATATCAATGATTGAGTTCACCAAACAAATCACTAAAGAAGGAATTAGACTAGGTGAACTTCGTTTTGAAAACGGCACAGTTGTAGAGACGCCTGTTTTCATGCCAGTTGGCACTAAAGCCACAGTTAAAACTCTAGATGTCAACGAAATTGAAGAGGTTTCAGAAGGCCTGATTTTAGCCAATACCTACCATCTTTGGCTACATCCTGGTACTGAAGTTTTAACAGAGGTGAAGGGCGCTAAAGCCTTTATGCATTGGCCAAAGGCTATGCTTACCGACAGCGGAGGATACCAAGTTTTTTCCTTGACTAAGAACCGCAAAATCACGGAAGAAGGTGTGATGTTTAATAACCCTGAAAACGGAGATAAGTTGTTTTTAACGCCTGAGAAATCAATGGAAATACAAATGGCAATTGGCGCAGACATCGTAATGGCGTTTGATGAATGTCCACCAGTTTACGCAGACTCTAAATATATGGAAAAGTCAATTGAGCGAACTACTAGGTGGCTAAAGCGTTGCCAGGTAGCCTTAACTTCAGGTCAAGCACTTTTTGGCATCAACCAAGGTGGACTAGACACGCAACTTAGACTAAAGTCGCTTACAGAAATTACGGCGCTTGACTTGCCAGGCTACGCAATTGGTGGTCTTGCAGTTGGTGAAACCAACCAAGAGATGTACCGAGTTTTGGATTTCATTGTCCCTAAAATGCCCGAAGACAAACCAAGGTACTTAATGGGTGTGGGCAAACCTGCTAACTTAGTTGAAGCAATTGAACGCGGAGTTGACATGTTTGACTGCGTGATGCCAACTAGAAATGCTAGACACGGACATATTTTTACAACAACCGGTTCTATTAACATCAAAAACGCAAAGTTCAAACATGACCACGCACCGCTAGACAGCGGACTTAACCACAAGTTTGCCAATTACTCAAAAAGTTATTTGCACCACCTGTTTAAAACTAACGAAAAACTAGGCGAACGAATTGCTACAGTTCAGAACTTAGCATATTTAAAACACTTAGTCAGCGAAATTAAACAAGCGGCAAAAGCCGGTAAATTCAGTGAATTTAAAGCCAAGTTTTATGCAACTACTAACTACTAAAACAGTTGAAAAACTGGCTTAAAAACACACGAAAAACGCAAAAAATAAGTTATAATTGTTATAAAGAGGTACTTTTTAATGGATACAGTAAACAATTTTCAAATTAAACCCCTAATCATGGTCGCAGGTGTTGGCGGCGGTGGTGGAAACGCAATTAATCGTATGATTGAAAACAACGTAAGCGGTGTGACTTATGTTGCTATTAACACAGACTCTCAAGACTTAAAACGCTCACTTGCAGAAATTAGAATACTAATTGGAGAAGGCCCAGACAAAGGACTTGGTGCCGGTCAAAACGCAAGTCGCGGACAAGAAGCGGCAACCGAATCTGAAGACGCTATTCGACAAGCCTTGAAACCCGCTAAAATGGTTTTTGTAACTTGTGGAATGGGCGGAGGGACCGGAACTGGTGCTGCGCCAATTGTCGCCAGAGTTGCCAAAGAAGAAGGTGCGCTTGTCGTTGGTGTGGTCACAAAACCCTATACCTTGGAAGGTAAACGACGCCGCGAAAATGCACTTCGCGGAATTGCTGAACTTAAACCAAACTGTGATGCTTTGATAGTCATTGAAAATGATAAATTAAACGAAATTTCGGACCATCGCACCACTTTGCTTGATGCTTTTCGCGAGGCTGATAACGTGCTTCGTCAATGTGTGCAAGGTATATCTGACTTAATTATGTATCCAGGTGTGATTAACGTAGACTTTGCAGATGTTAAAACTGTGCTTAAAGACAAGGGCACCGCTATCATGGGAATTGGTGTGGCAAGTGGTGAAAACAAAGCCATTAAAGCAGCACGCGCAGCAATTTCTTCAAAAATTTTAGAAACCTCAATTCAAGGTGCGACCGACGCTATTTTAAATATCACTGCGCCTACTGAACTTTCTCAGTTTGAGTTAAGTGAAGTTCTGCAAGAAATTAGAAACAATACTTCAACTGACATTAACATCATCATGGGTGTGATGATTAATGATAAACTAGTTGACGAAATTATTGTGACAGTTATAGCCACCGGTATTGAATTAACTAAATCTCACACTGACGCCGAAAGTTTTGCAAATGAACTTGTTAAAAATACAGAAACTGCTTTTTTTAATCAAGAAATTAAAAAAATCCAAGACCAACAGCAAGACGACTTTTTTGCGTCATTTAACCAAGACACAGACAAAAGCCAAGATGCGGAGAGTGATGAAAACTCAGATATCCCATTTTGGGCGCGAAAATAATGCTGAAAGCCGGAATTGTTGGCCTGCCGAATGTCGGCAAGTCTTCGCTTTTCAATGCTTTAACTAAGGCCAGTGCTTTGTCTGCCAACTATCCGTTTGCAACAATAGAACCGAATATTGGCCAAGTTGTGGTCCAGGACAGTCGTCTGGATAAACTAGCCTCTGTTTACTTGCCTAAAAAAACTACATACGCTGCCTATCAGTTTATAGACATTGCTGGGCTGGTAAAAGGAGCCGCGAGCGGTGAAGGCCTTGGCAATAAGTTTCTTTCACACATTCGCGAAGTTGACGCCATTGTTGAAGTTGTGCGTTGTTTTAAAGACAAAAATGTACTGCACGTTGAAAACTCAGTAGACCCTGTTAGAGACGCCCAAATTATAGACACAGAACTAGCCCTTGCAGACTTGGAAATCGTTGAAAACCGCATTGCTAAAATTGAAAAGAAAGCGCGCACCCAAAAAGACAAAGAAGCCATCCAAGAAGTTGAAATTTTAACTAAAGTAAAATCAGCAATTCTTACAGAAACCCAACCTGAATTAACCGAAGACGAGCGTTTTTTAATTAAGTCTCTTAACTTACTTACCTTAAAACCCCTGATTTATATTGCTAATATTTCTGACGACAAAGAAGATGAAACTTCAAATGCTAACTTAACGAAAATCAAGACGTACGCCGATGCCCGCCATGCTCAAGTTTTAGCGGTCTGCGTAAAACTAGAAGAAGAAGTTGCCAAAATGAACAAAGATGAGCGAATTGAGTATCTTGAACAATTTGGTTTTGACAAAACCGGACTTGACCAAATTATAGAAACAACCTATTCAACGCTTAACCTGTCTACTTACTTTACAGCCGGTCCTGATGAATGTAGAGCCTGGACTTTTAAAACTGGCTCTAAGGCACCAGATTGTGCTTCAATAATTCACACCGACTTTAAACGTGGTTTTATTAAAGCAGAAGTTGTTGCTTATGCTGATTTTTTAAAGTATGGCTCAATTAACCTAGCAAAAGAAAACGGAGCCCTTCGCTTAGAAGGAAAAGAATACTTAGTTAAAGACGGCGATATCATAACTTTTCGCTTCAATGTTTAACCAAAAAGGAGATTTTTCATGTTTGGATTTAAGAAAAAAACCCCAATTGTTACAACCCCTACCTACACAAAACGCGAACTTATTGTCTTTAAACGACTAGATAATGCAGACGACGAAACTCTACTTGAGTTTGCCGAAATGATAAAGCAAGGCAAACCAGTTGTTTTGAATTTTGACTTGCTTAAAATAGCCGATGCTAACAAAGCAATTGCGTTTTTATCTGGCTGCGTTTGTGCATTAAACGGTGAAGTTATTGAAATGAACGAAAAAGTTTTTCTGTTCGCCGACGACACACTTTATTTAGACGGCACGATTGATAAATTTTTAAAAGAAGTAATCAAAGACTAAAAGAAGGAAAATAAAAACAAACATATGGATTTTAAAGATACCCTACTTTTGCCTAAAACCGAGTTTCCGATGCGTGGGAACTTAGGTGAAAAAGAACCCTTAATTCAAGCACCTTGGGCCAATGACTTACTTTTTTTAAAAAGAAATCAAATTAATAAAGAAAAATTAGGACAAGACTTTTGTTTTCACGACGGACCACCTTATGCTAACAACCCAATTCATATGGGCCACGCTTTAAACAAAATCTTAAAGGACTTTATTGTCAGATTTCGCCAACTAAACGGCGATGTTGTGTACTTCACACCTGGCTGGGATATGCATGGTCTGCCTATTGAAAACGCCGTTATTAAACTCGGAGTTAACCGAAAAGGCGACCCTGTTAAGTTTAGAGAAGAGTGCGCAAAGTTTGCAGAAACTCAATTAGACCGTCAGCGTAGTCAGTTTTTAAGGTTAGGTTGCATTGGTAATTTTGAAAAACCATACCGCACGCTTGAGCCTAGTTTTGAAGCCAGAGAAATTGAGGCTTTTGCCAAAATGGTAGAAAAAGGCTTAATCTACCGTGGGTTTAAACCAGTTTACTGGTCTTGGTCTTCAGAGTCCGCGCTTGCAGAGGCAGAAGTTGAATACCACGACATTGAATCCCCTTCTATTTTTGTTGGGTTTAAGGTCAAGAAAACCAAAGGAATTCGCGAACTTAAAAACGCAAGTCTCTTAATTTGGACAACTACTCCTTGGACTTTGCCGGCCAACTTAGCAATTTGCGTGTCTCCTTACTTAACTTACTCAATTGTAGAAACTAACCGAGGTAAGTTTGTAGTAGCATCTGATTTACTAAATACTCTTCAAACCAAGTTATGCTTAGAAGAAGTTAAAGTAATTTCTGAAATCAAAGGTACTGACCTTGAAAAGGTTACCTACACGCACGTCCTTACCAATAAAGAACACTTGGTAATACTTGGCGAACACGTTTCGGCAGAAGACGGAACTGGACTTGTACATACTGCACCTGGACACGGAGAAGATGACTTTAAAGTTGGACAAAAATACAGCCTGCCTGCGTTTTCGCCAATTGACGGCCACGGTGTATTAACTAAAGACGCTGGAGAATTCGCTGGTCTGTTTTTTGAAGACGCGAACTTAGCAATTATTAAATACTTAAAAGAAACTGAAGCGCTGCTTGGTGAGTTTAAAATCACGCACTCCTATCCTCATGACTGGCGCACTAAAAAACCTATAATTTTTAGAGCAACCCCTCAATGGTTTCTCTCAATTGAACCACTTAAAAAAGATTTATTTAAAGCAATTGACTCAGTTACTTGGACACCTGAGTGGGGTAAAATCAGAATGAATAACATGATAGCACAGCGCAAAGATTGGTGTATTTCGCGCCAACGTCTTTGGGGTGTGCCAATTCCCGTTTTCTACGCAGAAGATGGAACTCCAATTCTGGACACCAAAGTAATTGCTCACATCAAAGCGCTTTTTGAAAAACACGGTTCTAACATTTGGTTTAAACTGCCAGCCGAAGAATTGCTTCCAAAAGGCTTTACGCATCCAAAATCGCCAAACGGTAAATTCAAAAAAGAAACCGATATTATGGATGTTTGGTTTGACTCAGGTACTTCTTTTTTAAGTCTAGACGACCGAGTTTCTGAACTTTATTTAGAAGGTTCTGATCAATACCGCGGGTGGTTTAACTCAAGTTTAATAAACTCGGTTGCGCTTAACAAAACCGCGCCTTACAGACAAATCATTTCTCATGGTTTCGTGTTAGACGAAAAAGGGTTTAAAATGTCTAAATCTGCTGGCAACGGAGTTGACCCCAACACTGTTGTAAAAACTTTGGGCGCAGACGTACTTCGCATCTGGGCGGCCTCTGTTGACTACTCACAAGACGTCAGAGTTTCTGAAAACCTACTTAAAATAGCTGCCGAAACTTACCGAAAAATCAGAAACACCATTCGCTATCTACTTTCTAACTTAAGTGATTTTGACAAAACCAACTACTACGCATTTTCTATGCGTAGCAACTTATCTAAAATTTATACAATTAAGTTAAATGAGTTAGTCAAAGAGGTTAAAACTCAGTTTGAAAACTATAATTTCGCCAAAGCCTTGCAAGCAATTGTACTATTTATTACCAACGACTTGTCTGCTTTTTATCTAGATGTAACTAAGGATACTCTCTACATTGAACCAAAGCACTCGTATACCCGCGAAGAAGTACAATCTACTTATCTAGATATCTTGACTAAACTGCTTGTCATGCTAAACCCAATAATTCCGCACACCACACAAGAAGCCTGGCAAACCTTAACCGGAGACCCAGACTCACAAATTTATCTTGAGAAGTTCTACCCACGCGTGGGTAATTTCTCTGAGTTTACAGAACTGCTTGCAGATTTCGCTCAGTTTACAGAAGTCAGACAAGCCGTGCTTAAAACTCTTGAAGAGATGCGCGCAAGCGGAGATATTGGCAAGTCTCTGCAGGCTGTTTTAAACTTAACATTAACCGACACTCAACTTACTGCTTTTAAAAATCTGAACTTTGACCTGCCAACTGTCTTGCAAGTTGCCAAAGTTAATCTAAACTTTGGAAAAGAGTTTAAAGTCAGTGCCACTGTTTCTAAAGACAAGTCTTGTTTGCGTTGTTGGAATGTTCGTCCTGACTTAAGTGCTTCGGGACTATGCCAACGCTGCCAAGAAATTATTGCCAAGGAGTATCCAAATGCTTAATGTACTTTTAGTTATGTCTAGTCAAGAAAGACAAACCCAAGACTTTATTGCTGCAACCCTTTCTCATTTTGCGGTTGTCTGGGCGCTCGTGCTTCCGGAAAACCCAGTAGGCGGTTGCCTTAAAAACCCAGGATACGTAAAACTAAGTCGTGTTTGTCCGACTCTTTCTTCAACTCGCGATACCTACCTTTTTGAAAGTAAACCAGTTGCGATTTTAGAACTGGCTAAAAAAACTTTCGGAGTTAAGTTTGACATTTGTGTATTTGCCGGCAACAAAAACTTAGTGCTGGGTGCAGACCTTGCAACTAACTTAGTTTTTCCGTTTGCTTTTAATGCTGCGGTTTCAGGAGTTCCAACTTGCTTAATTTCAAGCCGCGAAACACTTTCCGATAACTTTAAACTAAACTTCAAAACTTGGCTAAATGAGTATTTTTTAAAAAAACTATATTCAAAATACCCGCTATTAAACGTCAACATTCCAACTAGTTTGGCAAAAAGCACTTGTATTACTGAACTTGCTGACTTTAAAACTACTTATCAATTTTTAAAAGAAGAAGCCACCGGCACTGCTTTGGTTTTTAAAACTATGCTTTCGGTAGACGCCAAAATTTCTACAACTCAAACTGACCTTATAGCCGTTGAAAAGGGTTTAATTTCGGTCACTCCGATTTTAACTAATTTCACCGATTTTGCTAAAGTTTAGTCAAAAATCTAAAAGTTTAGTATAATTTTTAAGTAGAATTAAGGAATATTTGTGAAAGATTTTAACATTCATTTTTTTAAAAAAAGCGATCAGCGCCCGGCTATCAACGGAAACCTTCATGCCTATCTTTTGGCAGTTGGTGTCTACTCAGTTGAAAACGAAAAAGACGCAGTAAAGTACGTACTTAGGCATCCTGATTTGCAATTTAAAGCCGCTTTTTACATTACTCGTTCATCTTCTGTCCCTGAACTTTGGAAACTAAATCCAGAGTACTACGACATTAACTTCCGCCTGTCTTTTCCGTTTGTCTCACCAACCTACTTCGTTGAACTTATCTTAAATAGAGTTAAGCATTTGTGCGAAACTTTTGGGCTTGTTGTTTACTCTGAGTTTTTCAAAGACATCTTGCCGTTTGACCAAAGCCAAGTTCTTGAGATTTTTAAATACATCAAAGGACAATACAAGGTCAGACACCCAGAAGAGTTAATTAGTTACCTGCAAGTATCTCCGCGCACGGCTACACTTGCTTTAACTTACTTAGAAGAATACCGCGCACTTTCGCAACATTTTAGTGAAACCGGTGTGTTTGTACCCAGATACAAACTGCTTAAAGACAACAAAAACAACGCATATTTTGCCGTTGTTTGGCCTGAGAAAACCGGGCTTTTAGTACCACCTGTTCTTGACTTAGTTTATCTTGAGCAAGGTGAGCACTACCGAGTGCTTGACTTTAAGCAAATTAAAGAAATTGCCGAGGCTTATCTTGAGCCTGTGCCTGGGTTTTTAAAGGAAAGCAAAATTATACCTTTGAAACGCGCCAAAAAAGTCCAAAAACTTATTTTAAAACATAGACTACCAGATGTAGAAAAGCAGTTTACTGAATGCAGACTGCATAATTTAGTTGATTAGGAGGAAATAATTATGGAACTAAATAAATACATAGACCACACAAAATTAGGTGCATATTGCACAGAAGAAAGCATCGTTCAACTTTGCAAGGAAGCAAAAGAATATAAATTCAAATCAGTTTGCATCAACCCTTGCTTCATCCCACTTGCTAAACAAGAACTAGAAGGCTCAGATGTGCTAGTGTGCACAGTAATCGGCTTCCCACACGGAGCGACAACTACTGAAACTAAAGTTTTTGAAACCAAAGACGCAATTAAAAAAGGCGCCGACGAAATTGACATGGTAATCAACGTGTCTGACTTAAAAAATGGACATAAAGACCGTGTACTTAAAGAAATTAAGAAAATCAAAAAAGCCTGCGGTGAACGCGTACTTAAAGTTATTATTGAAACAGCACTTCTTACTAAAGAAGAAATTAAACTAGCGTCTAAACTAGTTGTGCGCGCAAAAGCAAACTTCGTGAAAACTTCTACAGGTTTTGCTGAATACGGCGCACGTTTTGAAGATGTGGCTTTAATGGTGAAAACCGTTAAAGGCGCCGCTGAAGTTAAAGCATCTGGCGGAGTTAAAAACAAACTAGACGCCGAAAAGATGATTGAACTTGGAGCAACTAGAATTGGAACTTCAAAAGGTCTGCTAATTGTTAAAGGAGAAGAAGGTGATTCCAACTCCGCATATTAGTCTAAAAGATAAAAGCCAAATCGCGCCGATTGTCTTAATGCCAGGCGACCCGCTTCGCGCTAAATATATCGCCGAAACTTACCTGACTGATGTTGTGCAAATCAACTCAGTTCGCAACATGTTTGGCTTCACTGGAACTTATAAAGGCAAAAAAGTCACAGTTTTTGGCTCTGGTATGGGCCAACCTTCAATCGGAATTTATTCATACGAACTGTTTGCTTTCTACGGCGTTGAAAAAATTATTAGAATCGGATCTGCGGGTTCCTACCACGCAGACCTGCCAGTTTACTCAGTAGTCTTGGCAGACGCAGCCTATTCAGAAACCACATACGGTCTGGCTTTGATGAACTACCAGTCAAACATTGCTGCTGCCACTGCTTCGCTAAACGCTAAAATCAAACAAGCGGCTTTGAGCATCGGAGTTGATTTAAAAGTTGGTTTAATTCACTCATCTGACGTGTTTTACGCAGACAACCCAGTTTACGAAGAAAAACGCAAAAAAGCGAATCCACTTTGCGTAGAAATGGAGTCATTTGCTTTATTTTTAAATGCCCAAAAACTAGGCAAACAAGCAGCATGTCTTTTAACTATTTCTGACAATTTAGTGACAAAGGAAGTCACAACTGCAGAAGAACGACAAACTTCTTTCAATAAAATGATGGAAGTAGCTCTTGAAACTGCTTTACTTTAATTTATAAATTAAATATTTTTAAGTAAAAATTAAAAAAATAGAGGTTAGTAAATGCCCGCAGATATTTTAAATCCAGTTAGATACAGAGAAGATTTCTTAAAAGAGCATGTAGACTCAACTAAGGCTTATTTGTCTGATTTAATTGAAAAAACCAACACTTCCTTAACTGAAAACCAACAAGACTGCAGTGAAATCAATCATCTTGACAAAGTACTTGCTAAAACTAAACGCAAGTTTGGTTTATTTAAAGTAGGCTTTGGCATTTTGCTTACCTTTTTAGTAATTTTACTGCTCGCGTCAATTGGTGGCGCTTACTATGTTTTTACAGAACCTGATTTGCCACTAAGTCCTGCGGCTAAATACTCTTCATTTGCATGTTTGATTGTAGCAGCACTTGCTTTTATTGCATTTATTGTTTTTATCTCAGTTTTTATTTCTAAAAAAAGTAAGAAGTTTAAGGCAAAAATTTCTAATTTTGAAGAAATAATTGACACCAAAATCCAAGTGACTTTCACTAAATTACAAGACTTTTATAGTAATTTTAACTATAGTCAAGTTTTCAGTCAAATGCAGGCACAAATTCCTGAAATTGAGTTTTTAAAGTCTGCAGACAACAATTTTATTGCCTACATTGAAAAAAACTTTGACCCACTTTACATGCCAAGTGAAACTACTTCACCAATTGCCTACAAAGCGGGTTATTTTTACAAAAATCCGTTTATAATTGCGATGTATAAAGATATGAAAATGGTGCCGCACACCTACACCGGTAGTTTATCAATCAGCTACGAAACCGGATACGGTGAGCATAGGCGAATAGTTTCAGAGACCCTTTACGCAACATTAGTTAAACCTAAACCTGAGTATCTATATTTTGCTTTAAACTCGCTATACGCCCAAGCAGTTCCTGAACTTGAGTTTACTAAAGACTCACTTTCTGACTACAGTCCTGTTAAACACGACAAATACGTTAAACAAGTTGAAAAAACACTTGCCAAAATTGAAAAAACTAATTCAAATTTCACACCAATGTCAAACACGGAGTTTGAAGCACTTTTTCCGGCAACTAATCGTTCATCTGAACAAAAATACCGTGCATTTTTTGGACAAGTTGCCCAACAAAACTTGGTCAACTTTGCAAAAACCTTGCCAACTGGTCGCCTATATACCTACGCAAAAGTGCACAACACTAACGAGGTTATAACTCCTGATTTAACTGATTGTTTTGCCGTAAACCCTTTAGATTTAGTAGGTCATAACTTAAGTGAGTTTTTGGCTAAATACCAAAAATACGCACAACTTTTAAGCGCTAGTCTTTACGACAGTTTTATTCCTTATCTTGCAAACCCAGTTTTACTAGAAGGCAATGTTTCTCACCAACCCAAATACACAGGCGAAGTGTCTAAATTAGAAAAACTAGTCTTACTTGCTAAGTTAGACAAAACAATAATGCTGCCAAATGAAGCCGGAATTGATGAATACATTGTTGAGCTACTGCCAGAATACGAAAACGTTTGTCGTGTGCATTCCTTTAAAACAGAGCCACGCCTTGACTACGTTGTTGTCATGGGTGGAGATGGTCCACATCAAGTTCCTGTACATTGGACTGAGTATATTCCTGTTTTTGATGAACACACATTTGAAGTTTTAAAAAATCCAGAAGGATCTAATTATTTTAAAAACAACTTATTTGAATCTAGTCAGGCATTTACTGAAGAAAACTCAGTTTCAATTGTCAAATAAGGCTGTTTTAAGATATAATACTAAAGGTAAAGATTTTTTTTCAGTTTTAACTTAAAAAACTTAAAAAGGAGATAAAAATGGCAAATTTATTAGATGAAGTCAATGGTCCTGTTCTGCAAGACGGCCAAGATATCAATGTTATTGGCAAAAGGCTAGACGCAAAAGTAGGTTGGGGATCTACCTTATTTGAGTTTTTACTGTGGTTTCCGCTATTGCTTCCTGGCTTAATTTTTTTATTTAAAAAAATTAAAGCAAGAAACTTTTTTATGCGTCTTGAGCAAAAAATGCAACGTGCTGCTTCCGAGGTTGACACTTACCTTGAACACCGCTTAGAAATTCTTAAAAATGTCGCTGGTTTAGTCAGACAACAACTAAAACACGAAAAAGATGTCTTTGAAGGAGTTGCTGCTCTGCGCGGTGGGGTAAAAACTAATCAAATCAGTGAAGAGACAAGAAACGACATCCAGGCACAAGTTGACCGCGGCTTTTCACAAATCAATTTAGCATTTGAGGCTTACCCAGAACTTAAGTCAAACCAAGTTATTGAAAGCGCGATGCGCGACAACACCAACACCCAAAGAGAAATTACTGCATCTAGAATCTACTACAACGACATTGTAGATCAATGGAATCGTAATTTATTTGTTTGGCCAACTAAACAAATCGTTGCTGCTAAAATGGGGCTAACTACTAGAATTCCGTTTGCTGCATCTAAAGAAGTTAAAGCTGCTGCTCGCCAAACTTTCTTTTAATTTAAACACACACCTACTTAAATATTTAAAAAAGGACACAACTATGAGAGATAAAGTAAAATTAGTTTGCACATCTTGCAAAGAAGAAAACTATTACACAAATAAAAATAAAAAAACTACACCTGACAAACTTTCTTTTAACAAGTACTGTGCACGTGAACGCAAAACTACTGTTCACACTGAAAAGAAATAATTAAATTAACTTAAATTAAAATCAAACACAGTGAATTTCTTAGCCTTTTTCTGCTAATGAGTTCATTTTAAAGAGGTATTATATGGACAAAAACCGCCTAGAATTTATGCGTAAATTCTTTTTAGACAACCCTAAAAGTTATGGTTATGAAAAGGCTAGTCAGTATATTTATGAAACTGACCGCAAGGCTTTTAATAAAGCCTGCCGTTTATTTAACATAGATCCAGCTGAATATCATTTTAATAACTTTATGTTAGTCAAAACTCCAGATCTTTTAAGAAAAACAACCCTAAACTTCAAAGTTATTCTAAAAGACAAAGATACCCAAGAAGTATTTTATGAAACTGCTAACTTAACTTTGTTGTTCTTTGCACCTGACTCAATTAAAGTATACACAGCAAGAGCAGATTATAACTACGACTTTATTTATCCGATTTCTTCAACTGATGCGCTGTATTCAGATATACTTTCGCTAGACACTGAATACAAACTAGACGACATTGCAAATCCTCGCCGTGAAACTTTTAACTTAGTGTTGAAATTTTCAAACGGCTCTAGTTATGCTTTCCCACTTCGCGATCGTTTATTTACTGGTGAATACCCTGAGTTTGAACCAACTGAAGTTGAATACGGTTTAATTCACCAAATCAAAGGCTTAATTCGTTAGTTTTAGACAAATTGGTTATGAAATTAAAAAAGACCAGGTTAACTGGTCTTTTTTTAATGCTTAAATTTTGTCTAGCAGTATTCTTGTTCAAAGTGTGAATAGCGGGTTTGGTTTATTAAAAGCGCTTGAATAAAATATTCAACTTCAAAAACGCGTTTTTGTTCATTTAATTCTTTATTTTTATGATTTTGAAAATATCTAACCACTCTAAAAGCAATTTCAGGGTGGTCAATGAAAGGATTGCGGTTCCCTTGAATTTTTTCTATTCTATCATTTCTGTTAATTTCAAACTGGTCAACTGGATCTTTTTGAAGCAAGTAAGCAAAGTCATCAACATTTCCAATATAGGCGCCTTCCTTTATATAAGTTAGGCGGTATGGCTCTTTTACGGCGAAATTAAGTTCCTCGTAGTGAATTATCATGTAAAGCAAAATACGAATGGCGTCCCCTCCATGTTTATAACTTGGGAAGTATTTGCGAGAACCTGCTAATTGTGCCTCGGCGTGATCGTCAAAATACTGACCATTTTCATTTTTTGCAACATAGTAGAAATTATTTCTGGCTGAGTTTACATTGGTATTGCAAACCCTTAAGTTATGTAAATCAGCAGCTAAATTGCGTTCAGCACCTTTTACTCTTGGAACACCAAGTCTGGAGTTTACCCAAACGTGTTCACGGTTCCAAGGTTTGCCACCAGTCCATTTCGGCGCAAACTCTTCTCCGTTATACATACCCCAAAGTTTTCCGTTATCCAGTTTATCTGTTTTTGTCAAAAGTTGTCTAACTTCATTGTAAGAAGTGTAAGTGGTATGTTTTTCTCGCGTAACTTTTCTAAGAGACTTAATAAACTCCTCGTCATTTTTAGTCTGAAAATCCACACCTTGATAATAGGTTTTATCAAGTTCATGTTCTTTGTATTCGTTGTTTGGATTTGGTGCAGGTTGTGGGGTTGGAGTTGGAGTAGGGTTTGGTGTATTTTTGCACGAAATTAAAAAAACAACTGAAAAAAGCATCAGTGAAACTAAAATAGTTTTTTTAAATATATTTGTAAATTGCATATTTTCTCCTTTTATATATTTCAAAATAGCAAACTTAAGGGATTAAAAATTTTGGTTGAATTTGCTTAAATATAATACTTTTTACCTTGAATTTTTACTTTTGTTTTTTTATAATGAAAATAACATAAAGGAGTTTAAAAAAATGACAGACAAAAGTAGCAAATCAAGAATTATTGCATTTCTTCTATGTTTCTTTTTTGGTTTACTTGGATTACATAGATTCTATGTTGGCAAAATCGGAACAGGTATTCTTTGGCTTTTAACAGGTGGCTTATTTGGAATTGGCGCCCTTATTGATTTATTTGTAATCATCTTTGGTGGCTTTAGAGACGAAGACGGCCGTATTGTTTAAAAGCCAAAAGCAATAACTTTATATTTTTTAAAAGCAACGCAAGTTGCTTTTTTTTATTCTTGGAAGTTATATTGATAGATTTGTGAAAAAACAGGTTTATGTTCTGTGATTTCACTTAACTTACCACTTGAATAAGTCAAAGTTTTAAACTCTTCTTCGACCTCTATTTTTAACTTCAATATACCTTTTTTTGCAGGCATTGCAGTAATTTTAAGTAGATAAGCAGAGTTGGCAAGTAAATCAATTTCAGTACTTTCATTTAAAGTCAAACATAATTTAGAAAAAATCTCGCTTGCCTTAATTTGGTTTAAGTTAATTTTGGTAATTACTTCAAACTTCTTTAAACCCTTTTTATCTAATCTAGGATTAAACTCAGCAATCCCTGTTGATTTAAGTTCGTATTTATCTTTATTTGCATTAAGAGTCAAAACAATAGTTGTCTCAAAACGCAAGTTTTTAAAGTATCCTTCTAAATACACTTCAACTGATTTAGTCTGTTCGTGTGCTGAAAAGTTAGAAATTGTGTAGGTAAATTCTGAGGCACTGTGCTGTGTTTTTAAGGCTTTGCTGTATTTAAAGATATCTGAGCCGTACACGGTGGTAATTGGATTTACTTTTAAAAACTCTACTTTAATTGTCTCTGTATCTAAGTTTTTAAAGTTAGTGAAAGTTTTTACTTTTTTAAAAGACAGTTCTTTCCCTTGCTTTAAGTAGTAGGTAACTGACACTGAGTTCGTTAAGAAGTTTTTGTTTAACTCTAAAACTAAGTTAGAATGGTGTTTTTCATCTACATTAAGTAGTTTAAAGTCAGACTTAGTTAAATCAAATAGGAAGGTACTTTTGTTTTCTTTACTTAAAATTAAGTCAGCGTCTTGAAAAGTCTTAGTTAAACTCTCTTCACTGTCTTCTGGCTCAATTGCGGGTTGCGTGGCTTTTTTAAAACCAGTTAATTTAAGGATATGCACGCTAGAAAGTAGGTTTTTGTGCGCTAACTTGTAAGTTATGATAATTTCTTCGTTGTGGTCTTCAAACTTGGGTTTAATTAGTGTAAAGTCAGAATCCTTCCAGCCATAGGTTTCTTTAAAACTATAAATAAAGTCATCTGGGTCAACTTCGTCAATCGGTTTGCCTAAAAACTTATCTAAGTTTTTCACGAACATAGATTTTGATACAATATTTAGCATCCCACGGTCCAAAATTTTTGGTTTTTTAGGCTCAGGACTAGGAGTAGGGTTAGGCGGAATTACTTCATTTTGTCCGTTGTCTGGAATTGGCGTAGGTTTTGCTTTTGGTTTGCATGAAAAAAGCATGAAACCACTTAGTAAAAAAACAATCAAAACACTTATTTTTCTAGCCATTCTGTACCTCTTTTTCCAAAACAACTTCCTAGTCTATTATAAATCCAGTTTAAAACATAAGCAACTAAGACTAAAAAGCACATAAAAAAATAGTTGAATGTGCTTTTTTGCTTTATTTGTCTAATTAACCAAGTAAGTTAAACTCAGCTAGCTTTTGGGCAACATAATTTGGATTAAAGAAGTTTGTGATGTTGTCATAGTCTTCAGTAAAGCCGTAGTTGTAGTTGGGTTCAACTCCAAACTCAGCCTCACGGTGCGCAGATTCTACAGTTTTTTTGGCAGTCAAATATACACTGTCTGAAGAGTAGTCAACAACAGATCCACATGGCAAGTAAGCCTGAGTAGTGCTAGACGCACCACCTCCAGTTTTTGTGCCGATTACCGGCATGATTTTGTTATCGCGAACTATACCTGCAATCATGGAAGCCGATGAAAACGAACCTACACTAGTTTGCAAAAAAGAACGCTTAAACTTAGGAAGTTCGGTGTCTTTTAAAGTGGTTCTCGCGTAAGTTGTGTCAGTTTTGTAAGTTGCTGCGTTGTATTCACTGTAAAAAATTTCTTTATCTGGGCCCGCTAAAGCCGCTACAAACTCAACTGCTGAGTAAACATCACCACCACCGTTAATAGCTAAGTTGATAACTAAGTTTTCAACAGTTGGGTAATCTTTTTTAATCTTTTTAGTTAGTTCTAAGTATTTGTCTAAAATACTTTTGCCGTTTTCGTTTTCATAGTTGATATGAGTTAAGTTAATAATAGCAGTTTTACCGTCATTTGAAATTTCAATTTCTTTATTTGCTTTATCTGCTAATGCGTTTTTCAATGCCTTTATTTTTTGTTTATTTTCGTTGTCATACTGGCGATTACCGCTAACATAAAGAAAAGCAGAGGCTTCAGCGAATAGACCTGAATGGAAGTCTTCAGTGTCTTCTAAAAGTTCATTTATAGTTTGATAGTAATCAGTTGAGTTTTCGGTAAGCAGTTTTTCTTTATTTTGGTTAATTGATTTTATTAGTTTTTCTTTTCGGTCAATTGCCCAGTAGTATTCAGAGACGAAGAAGTTAATTGATTTAAACCAAAGTGAATAGACAGATTTTGGTACTTTTTGTTCATCTTCATCATCAGCATGTGGATAGAATTTACCATCATTTTCATTTGCGTCATCTGGGTCAATTGATTTATCTCCGTCGCTTGCAACTTCGTTAGTGCGGATTTCATATCCTGTCCAGTAAGTGGCAAATCCACTTTTTTCGTGTACTATCATGGAAAGTACAGAAACTGGCAGTACTGGTTCTTTGCCGTTTTGTTGCCAGCCCATTAGTTGGTATTTCTTTAAATCAAAAATACGGCCTTTTTCTTTATCTGGTCTAGACTCAATTCTACCTCTGAAGCGGTAGTCTGAAAAAGAAACAAAATCGCCTTCTTCTTCTGAAAAAATATCGTCAAGTAAAGAGACTTTAGAAATAGTTAACTTACCACTTAAAGCATCGTAGTAAATTTCACTAGTTAAAGTATAGTTTTCAACCTTTTCAACTCCGGGAGGGGTTGAAGTAAACTCAAACTCTTGAATTAGTTTAAGTGAGTAAACATGGCCGTTTTGTGCTTTTTCAATGCGTTTTTTTAAGGTGTAGACTCTGCCTTCTTGGTCTTTTTGGTCTTTGTATTCTTTGCGGTAGTCAACTAAGTTGCCAAGTGCTTTAAAGAAGTTTTCTAAAGTTGTGTAGTAAACTTCTTTTTCAACTTCAACAGCCTTTAAGGGTTTAACTCCTAGTTTTTTATTTTTAGAAGTGTGTCTAATGTCTTTTTCTTGAGTTGACTTTGGTGTAAAGCCAGGAGTTGCTGGATTTTTTTCAACTCCAGATAAATCTACTTTAGTTTTAGGTTCTTTTGCCTGCTCTAAGTCGCCTTTACCTTCTCCTTCTGGGTCTTCAGGAATTTCGGCAATAGCGCCATGATCTGGCTTGGTTTGTTTTTGAATTACTGGATATAGGTTTTTGTTTTCTTTTTTGGCCTCAAGTGAAGAAAGCGGAGTGGTACCACCTTTTTGGTTAGTCCAACCGATAAGTTTCTCGTCGCTTGCTAGTTTAAGTTGAGAGTCTGAAAAACCTTGATAAATTTTTTCGCCTTCGGTGTACTCAATTGCTTCAATTAAATCGCCTGATTTGTCAAAGAAGTTAATTGTAATTTTTTTAGTTGGGCCTTGATTTTCTTTTTGGCGGTAGGCAGGATACAGGTTTTTGTTTTCTTTTATGGCTTTCAAATCAGGAACAGCAGCCTCTCCTTTAAAAGGAGTCCAACCTAAAAACTCTTCATCTTGACCAAGTCCAAGTTGTTTATCAGAAAAAGTTTTTGAAATACTTTGGCCAAAGTCGTGTTCAACAGCTTCAATTAAGTTACCTTTTTTGTCAAAAAAGTTAATAGTAATTTTTTTAGCATTTTCTTTTAGACGGTAAACTGGATACAGACTTTTGTTTTCTTGAGTAGCCTTAATTGTATCTAAAGCAGTTTGACTGTTTTTTGAATTACTCCAACCCACAAACTCCTCATCTTGAGATAGACCAAGTTGCTCACGAGTAAACGCTTTTTGAATTGTTTCGTTTTCGGTGTACTCAACTTTTTGAATTAAAGTGCCCGCTTTACTAAAGAAACTAACTTCTAGTTTTTTAACTTTGTCAAGTGCTGGAACTGTAAAGTCAAATGAAACTGTTTTGCTACGTTCATTTTTAGCAATCAGTTCATATTTTTGGTCAATTTCATTTCTGACAATTTTAACAGTAGCCCCAGAAATCTCAGATGCACCTTTTTCATTCTTTTTAGGAATGTATTTAAGGGTCCATTTGATTTTTACACCCTGAATTTCTTGTGGTAAATTAAAACTTGATTTAACTACTTTACTTTTACCAAAAGGTGCCTCCATTCCGAGAAACGCTTTGTCTTTAGGATTAACACAAGAGGCAAGTGTAAAAATAAAGGTAAATAGCATAATTAGCGATAAGATTTTTTTCATTTTTGCTCCTTTACGAACTGATTTTATTATAGTTAATTTATAAATAAAATAAAAGTTTTTTAAACCGATTAAGTCATAT
>CAUUDV010000002.1:0-57038 GCA_963544075.1 uncultured Acholeplasmataceae bacterium
TTTTTTGATAAAAATACTTCTAAAAGTTCTGTTTGATGTCTGATAATCCAATTTTATTGAATTTTCGTAATGTGATAATACAGTAAAATACACTTGTTAGGCTATTGTACTAAAAAATGAATGAAGTCCCAAACTAGAAATTTTATTTCGCATTTTTTACTAGATAAAATGAAGACGAAAAAATAGTAATTATTGTTTTCTTTTTTTCGTAGTAAGGAGTACTAAATATGCAAATTAATAAAAGAAAAGGCTATCTGATCTCTGGAATTTTTATTCTGATTTTAACATTAACAATTTTATTTTTAATTTTCCTATTTATGCACCCCAAAGTTTATTTTTCAAAAGCCAGTGGTTTTTCCCAACACGACGGTATTAGGTTTGGTAAAAATAAACTACGTTTTGTGGTGCCAGAAACCGTGGATGTAACTAAGTCTACCTTTATTCATGTCAAGCAAGAGTGGTTCACCACTAACCGTTTAGGCAAAATTACTGATATCAAAGCCAAACCCAAAAAATACTTAGCCCTAGATTTTACAGACCGCGAATATGATTCTGAAGTTTTTACAATTTATACTAAAAACTGGTTTGGAATTACGAGAGAACACGATGTAATTGTCGATTACTCTAATTTTCTTCGCATCTTTTTTCCAGTACCTAATAAAGGCGAGACCGCACGCAAACCAATAATTCTTCCTTACTCTAAACTTAAAACTACCTACATGCATATTTACGAAGAACTTCTTAAAATAAATACTTTCTATGCTTTTGATGGAAAAGGTCAACCTAGCGGACAACCTGTAAGCAAAGAAGATGTTTTTACTAAAGAAAACGCAAAAGGTCGCGCATTTATCGTTAACAATAACTCTCATATTTCACTAATTTACGATTTTTTGTTGTCAGGTATCTTTAAAAACCAAACACAAAAAACTCAAGTATACGAGTTTATTGAAAAAACAGTTGACAAAATCAAAACCCTCGACCCAGAAAAACATGGACTTGAAATTAAGTTAAACACTCCACCATTTTATATTTCTAAATTCTTAGGATGGTACTACATAGATCCTTATGGCAATCGAGTTGACTTAAAACCTGGTCAAGAATTTCAAATTCCTAAGTGGGTAAAATCTGAACTTAGACTAATTGCAAGATACGACATCACTACAGATACTGACAAGATAGGACCAGAACTAGACAAACAAGGACTAGTCGCAATTTCTTATTTTGATGGTGTTGAAAGAGTATTTTTTGATATTGTTAAAAAAGGCAGCCCTTTAAAAGAACATGTTTATCAAAAACCAGGATATACATACGAAGGTTGGTATAAAGATAGTTCTTTGACTAAAAAAATAGACTTTACAACCGAAGTCGCAAACACTCACACTGTACTTTATCTAAAATCTACTAAGCAAAACCAACCTCAACCAGAAAAACCAATTAAATATCACACTATCAACTTTATAACACCAGTTGACGCAAATCAGCTATTGCCAACTAGACGAGCACACGGACAAAAATTAGAGACTAATTACTTAACTCCTTCATTGGTGTCTAGAATCGATGAAAATGGTAATTTAGAAGAACTAGACTACTGGAATTTAGTAGACCCTATAACTGGTGTTAGAACTAGATATGACTTCAATACTCCTATTACTGAAGACATTACTCTTGAAGCAGTTATGCGAAAAAGAGTAGCACCTAAAACTAAATACACAATCAAAAGGTACTATGAATCTGTAGACCAAAACGGCAGTTTCATTGAAGATAAAACAAAAGAAGAAATCATAGATGGTCAAACTCCGTGGCAAGAGGTTGAGTTATTGCCAAATCAAGTTAAGGCTCCATATGGATTTACTTTGGATAACACCAGTGTCTTAAAAAAGAAAATTAAAGCAGATGGCACAACTGTATTTGAACTAAAATACAAAAGAAACCGCTACAAAGTAGATTTTGAAGTCAACTACAATGGTAATCACTTTAAAGATGTTAACATTTCCTCAACTCCTGAACAAACTGTCCCATATGAAGGCAAGTTAACTAAACCAACAAACCCTACTATTACTAAACCAGGATATATTTATACCTTTAAACATTGGCAACTTAAGGACGAGATGGGCAATGTTTATAAAGAGGTTAATGAGTTTGATTTTACTAACACTAAAATTACTAAAAACACAACCCTAGTTGCTTACTTTGAAGAGAAAATTGTCACAGCAACTTATACTGTTAAGCATATTTTCCAAGGCATTCAAAATCAAATTGAAGAACGAATTGAAGAAAGAAAATTCACAGAACAAGTCGGAAAATCTATTACTGTTACTCAAGAAAACAGAGATAAAAGCTACGACCAACACTTTGAAGTTGCAGATTTTTCTGAAACCAAAAAAGTAGAAGCAGATGGTTCTACTGTTTTTGAAATCAGATACGCTCGCAAGAAATATAAAGTCAACTTTGAAGTCAATTTCAATGGGAATTATTTTAGTGGAGTGATTTCATCTATTGAAACCGAGCAAATAATTCCTTATGAAGGAAAAGCCAAACAACCTCAACACAACCCTACAATGTCTAAACCAGGATTTACCTATACCTTTAAACACTGGCAACTTAAAGACGAAATGGGCAATGTCTATAAAGAAGTTAACGCTTTTAATTTTAGCTCTAATAAAATTACTAAAAACACAACTTTAGTTGCTTATTTTGAAGAAAAAGTTGACAAGGTAAACTACACTATTAAACATATCTACAAGGGTTTTGGTTCAATTCAAGACACTGTAGAAACTGAAGTTAAACAAGCGCAAGTTGGCTCGCAAGTTACCGTAACTGAAGCAAATGCCCGCACAAAAGAAGGTTTTGAAGTTCAGCCAGTAAACGAAACTAAAACAATTAACGCAAATGGTCAGACTATTTTTACTTTAACTTACGAAAGAAAAACTTACTTGGTTGAGTATGACTATAACGGTGGTACTTTAAACGGAGAAAGCAAAAGCACTGAATCTTATAAATTTGAAGAAAATTTAAGAGATATTGAACATCCTAAAAAAACTGACCCAACTCAAATTAAAACTTACACTTTCGCAGGCTGGCAAAATATAGAAACCGGAGAAAATGTAGATTTTGCTAAAAACTTAAAAGTTACTAAAAATCTACACCTAAAAGCAACCTGGACAGAAGCAACTGCTACCCGTCCAGTTTATCTTAAAATGATTTGGGAAAAGATAAATGAGCAAACAGACACAGTTGTGGAAAGACAACTTGCAAAACAAAGAGAAATTGGTGATACTGCGAAGTTTTCAGATCAAGATGTCAAAGATATCTTGAATCAATATCTTGCTAATAACCCTCGTCCTTATCATGAAACTAACTTTGACATAGCAAACTCTACAACAGAAGTTAGAATAACTACTTCTTTAGACAAACACTATATAACAGTTTACTTTAAAGCAAAAACTTATACAGTTGAGTTTGACAGAACTGGTTTAGTTCCAGCGTCTGTTGCGCCAGAACTAAAACAAACACTTACCTTAAAACATTCACAAACTGTGCCAAGTGATTTGATTGCTAAAATGAAGTTAGTCCAAAAACAACAAACTGCCGCAAGCGACTATGTTTTTGATAGACTAGTTGAAACTACAACTGGTCAAGACTTTAATGAAAACTTAGCTTACAATCAAAATATTAAAATAAAGCCAGTATTCATTGAAAAAGACGCACAAGCCACAATAACTCCTAAATTATCTGCTGGCGATACAGATAAGGCTGATGCAAGTGCATGGAGACCACAAAATGGTAAAGTCGGCACTAAATTTAATTTTAATCCACAACAAAGTGTAAAAAAAGGTTGGAAGTTTATAGGTTGGGCAAAAGCAGAAGGCAACCCTGCTGAAACCATTTACTTTGAGCGCGGTACTAAAGAAGTTTGGGCTGTATTTGAACCTGCTGAAACTGAATATACAATTCGCCACGTCTTTAAAGGAATTGAAAAAGACAATATTCCAGATGATATAAAAACAACTGTTAATACCGCTAAAACTAATTCAGTAGTCCAACTAAACAACTCTCATGAATACAGTAGTTACAACAAAAACGGGTTTATTGCACAAATCCCGCCTCAAAGTGAAATTATAAAAGCAGAAGGAACTACTGTTTTTGAAATAATTTATCAGCGCCGAGAGTTTGATGTTAACTTTGTAGTTAACTACAAAGATAGGTTTAGTGGCACAATTTCTTCAAATCCTATAACACAAAAAATTAAATACGAGGGAAAAGTAGAACAACTAAACGAAAATCCTACTATTGAGAAAAAAGGGCGAACTTATGAGTTTATCCATTGGCAAACCGAAGTTTCAATGAATGGAACCTACTCAGAACAAAGTGCTTATAATTTTTTAAGCAAGGTAACTAATAATCTTACCTTAGTTGCATACTTTAAAGAAACTATCGATACAGTTAACTATAAAGTTGTTCATAAACTAGAAAAGCAAGGAAAAGAAAACACTTTGGATGGTAAATACGACGAAGTTACAGAAATTATTGAAAATCAAAAAGTTGAAGACGGCGCTGTATATAAAAAATATTCAGCCTTAAATACTGAATTATACGAAAAAGACGCTAATCATCCTGAAAATATACTAACAGCTCCACTTACTACCGGTAATAACAACACTGTAGTACGCCAGTATTATAAATTAAGAGAAATTACTGTTGAATTTAAGGAAACCGACGGTATTAAGCGCTTCAAATCAGCTAACACCATTAAAGTCAAAAAAACTAGAAGTATTCCTTTACCTGAATATGAATTAAAAGATACACACAAGTTTATCGGCTGGGCTTTATCGCCAACTGGTGCAACACAAAGTGAATTTATTGCTAGTGGCAATTTTATGCAAATATACGCAAAAACTGACTTTCAAGACAGAAATATAATCTACACAATCAAAACTCAAAAAACAGACGGTAGTTACACAGAAAGCACTGAGATTAAGAGCGGAAAAATTGGTTCAATTCATGCAGTTACTTATTTAAATCCTAATAGTACTGTGTATCAAAACCCACAATACAGCACAGAGAATTTAACGGTAAATGCAGATGAAACGCAAAACAAAGTAACCATTACTATTAACCGAAAAACCTACACTGTTCAATACGAAGTTAAAGGAACCACCACAGGTATCGCTGACAAAACATTTTTACATGGCGCTGAACACGGCGAAATTGATGAGAAAAACTTCCAAAAAGAAGGTCTTGAAATTAGTAGAATTGAATTAGATGGAGATGTAAAAACCAAAGAAGAAATTAAGAATTTAAAGATTGAAAAAAACCATAAAATAACAGTTTATGTCGATGAACCTAGTAAGAAAATAGGAAAATATCCACAAACTAAAGTAGATAACCCTGTTGGAATAAGGCATATTGAAACCTCTCAGCGTGAACTTAAATTTAAAGTATTTCAGAAAGACTACACTAAATACTTCAACCGTGAATACTATGAAGACAATGCCGGCAATAAATACGAAAAATATAACGGTCAGTACTATAAATTTGAAGACGTTGAATTTATTAAAATTCCTTCAAAAAATACTTGGTTTACTAAACGAATTATTGACTTTTCTCCATTTAACGTTTATTACGCTGACTACGCAATACCTAACGAACCAAATCACAGTATTTTTAAAGCAATGGTTGAAGATATCGGCAAAGTTATCGGAGAACCAGCCTACATGCCTTCTAGAGATGGCAACAGCGAATTTTCTGTCTTTAAAGGTGTACAAAATAAGTTATACAAAAAAATGAAAAAAAAACCTACAGATTATGCAAAAGCGGTTTTACTGCAATACACTAACGAAGATGTTAGATACTACCGCAACATTGATTTTCTTTCATTTCTTAATAGGGACATACAATTACCACATTATAGATTTTCTAACATTTCGCAATGGTGGCTCGGCACCTCTTATCAGGCTAATCAAGCATACTCTATTAACGCCACTGGAAATATTGATGAAGACTATTACATGCATTTTGTGTTTGGTGTTGTAGTTTGCATTAGATAATTTTTTATTTACTTTTTTTAATTTATCAATCAACTTTTGTCTATCGTTATGTCTTAAAAATAAACCATTTGTTTCAAATACGTTTAATTTTAGACTAATCGATTGTTTTGTTCTAAATTCTAGAACAACACAATTAACCTAAAATAAAATGAACTCATTAAAAAAGTTATAAAGATTAAATGTTTATCTATTTTAGTTAACCGATAAAATAAAAGCGGAATTACAAGTCTATTCAAGACTGCAATTCCGCTTTTTTATTTAGTTTTAAGTAAAAAACTTCAACAACTACACACTAGTTTCGTTAACTAAATATCTAGTGCTTTTACCTTGTTTGCGAATTAAGATAAAGTTTTCTTTAACTAACTTCGCCAAAGTTCGCTCAATCGTGATTTTAGAAAAGTAAGGACACTCTTTCATAATTTCTCGTTTGGCGAAAACTTTGAACTTATTTTTAATTTGTTTTTTTACAACGTCAACTGCTTTCTTACCTGCATCAATTGCCGAGATTTGCACTCTAAAGTCGGCGTAAGTTTTGGCCAAAATTTCAGTAAAGAACTTAATAAACTCAATGGTTGAGTCATTGCCAGCGTTTAGATTTTTTTGAATATCTACCAGAGTTGTCTCCATTTTGGCTTTATTTCGGTTTAAAAACTCATCTAACTTACCAACTCTAGAAATCGCGTAGCCTTCTTTTAACAAGCAGGTGTGGATTAGTAAAATCGCAATGATATAGTTGAAACGAATAAACGGAGAAACATAGATAAACTGGGCAATAAAACGTGGAATGATAAATAATTTTAAGTCAGGGTTAGCTGCTAACTCCGCGTTGTACTCTGCACAAATTTCTCTTAATTTGTTTTTAATTTCGTTAGCCTTCACGCCTTCATAGCGGTCGCCTTTTTTGCTAGAAATGTTAAAGTAATTCGTAAATCTAGTCTTGCGGTAAGCCTTTAGCAAACTATTAGTTTTTAGACCTTCACTGATTTTGTTGTAAAAAAACTCAATTGTGCTGATGTCAATAGTGATGTCTTTATAATTTAAAAACACAGTTTTAATTAACTTAGCGTAGTTAAGTAGCGCAGACTCAGTCGAGTTTGCAGGTTTAATTGCGCCACTAAAAAGTTTGTCATAACGGGAACGCGTAATATTAGTGCCGTAGAGTTGCGAAATTTCAAAGATATTGTTTTGAATAGAAGACGATACAAAAAATTTAGCCTTCTTCACATTTTGCTTAAACAGAAGCGAAATGTATTCAGTAGACTGATTTACATAAACTACATTTTTAATTAACTTGTTTGCATCAGATAGCAACATAAATATTTCTTTGTCTTGCATACACCTATATTTTACCACTTTTGATATACAAAAACTCAATTAAAATAAATTTTTTTAAGTTTTTTTAGAAACTAAAAAAATCAATCAAAATAGTAAGACAAAATAAATTAGTTTACTGCTATAATTTAAGTAAGCAAAGCGAGGAAAATATGGCAGAAAATTTATCAACCTATCACGTATCTCAAAACAAAGAACCAAAGACTGAAAACTATAAAATGTGGAGAGTCAGAAAAGAAGGTTCAGATAAAACTATTAAGTTCTTTGAAACTCAAAAAGAAGCAGTCGCCTATGCTGAGGCCTTAATTGAGAAAAACGGCGGTAGTTTAGTAATTCATAAGCTAGATGGCAAAATTCGCAGACAAAAATACTAATTTCTGTTATTTTCAAAAAGAGATTTAATTTATGAAACTAATTGTTGCAATTATTACCAACGACGACGCAAATAAAGTTCAACGCGCTTTAAACCAAAATAAGTTTCAAACCACTAGACTAGTAACAACTGGTGGCTTTCTTCGTTCTAAAAACGCGACATTTTTAATTGGTGTCAACGACGAGTTAGTTCCACAAGTTCTAGACATCATTGACGATAACTCAAAAAAACGCAGGAAAGATGTGCCAAGCACTATTTTAAATGAGTTTGGTGGTTTTTCTTCAATTCCAGTTTCAGTAGAAGTTGGTGGCGCTGTAGTTTTTGTTTTAGACGCAGAACAATTTTTGCGCTTCTAAGTTATCTACTTCTTTAAGCAATTTAAAAAGGTCTGGTTATTTACCAGACCTTTTTTTATTTTTGATTAGTGTAATTTATTTTTTTACTTCGCCTTGGTTAGCAGCGTTCATCTGAGCAACAATTTGTTTAACTTGCTTTTCAGAAAAAGTACGACCCATTTGACGACCCATTGCGCGAATCGCGGCTTCGTTGATCGGTGGGTTTTTAGCCAAATAACGTTTAACGTAGAAACGCGCTAAATAAAAGCCGAAAAACACACCAACAATAAATACAACAATAGGTGCAACTATCGCTACCCAAAGTGGAGCAGTTGCGCTCAAAATAACTAAATTATACATATTTTTAAACTCCTTTTTAAAAGGTACAGACTAGTTTTCCTTCTGGAAAATTAGCAGTTTTTTATTTGAGTAAACTGTAGATTTCTCTAGCGTGTAGCCAGCAACTGAAAAATCTTCAAAATCAGCCTTACACTCAATTGCGACTTTACCATTTGGTTTTAGTATGTCTTTCACGGTGTGCAAGATGTTTTTATAGTAATTAGTGTTAAAAGGCGGGTCTAGAAAAATATAGTCAAAAAACGCGCCTTTAGCAGAAATATGTCCAAGGTAGTCAAGATAATCTAGACGTTTGACTTCATAAGTGTTTTTATCTACCTTACATAGTGCTAGGTTTTCAAGGACAGTTTGTTCAGACTTTAAAAAACGGTCGTTAAAGTAAACCAGTTTAGCGCCGCGAGAAAGTGCCTCGATTCCGATTTGTCCGCAACCTGCAAATAAATCTAGAAAAACTTTATCTTCTAGGTCAAAAAGCGAGTTAAAAACCGCTTGTTTTAAGATTTCTGAAGTTTCTCTAGTTTCATCTGAAAACACACGTTTTAGAGTTTGTCCTTTAAATTTACCTGTTAATACTCGCATCTTATCACTTCCTGTTTAGTTCGTAGTATTTACGAATTTTATCGGCATTTTTGTTTTGTTTTAGTTTCTTTAAGGCCTTGTTTTCAATTTGGCGAATTCGCTCACGAGTCACAGAAAATATATTGCCAACTTCTTCTAAAGTCCTAGTTTGTCCGTCGTAAAGCCCGAATCTTAGTCTAAGCACACGCTCTTCGCGGTCAGTCAAACCTTGCAGAACTTCGTTTAAAACATCTAAAAGCAGTTGTTTGTTGTCGTATTCTTCGGGAGTAATAGCGTTTGGATCTGAAATAAAGTCAGCTAAAATCGAGTCTTCTTCTTCGCCAACTGGTTGCTCTAAAGAAACCGGGTCTTTAGCAATGCGTCTAACGTGATTTAACTTCTCTTCAGTCAGTCCAGGCATACGCGCACAAATCTCTTCGTCTGTTGGGGTTCGGCCGAGTTCCTGGGTTAGTTGAGACTGGGTTTTAGTGATTTTAGAAATCGTTTCGTTCATGTGCACAGGAATACGAATCGTTTTTCCCTGATCTGCAATTGCTCTGGCAATCGCTTGGCGAATCCACCAAGTGGCGTAAGTTGAAAACTTATAGCCTTTTTTGTAGTCAAACTTGTCAGCAGCACGAGCAAGTCCCATTGAACCTTCTTGACACAGGTCTAAAAAAGACATGTGCCCACGGTCGTATTTTTTGGCAATTGAAATGACCAGACGGTAGTTGGCGTCAATTAAACTGTGCTTAGCCTTCATACCCTTGTATTCAACTTTTCTTAAATCCAGGATTTTTGGATCGTACTGATCAACTCCGTTGGCAAGCATTTCGTTAATTTGTTCAGTTGCAGCCTTTCCGTCTTCCATTTGAATGGCCAATTCTTGCTCTTCGTCAAAAGTCAGTAGTTTAATTTTAGTAACATCAGCGTAGTATAGACTAATTAAGTCGGTTGAAGGAATGTTTGTACCAGTATTTTTAAAAATATTTGAATGATTGATTTCGTTTTCTAAGTCTTCTGCGTCTTTCAGTTCTTCGACGTCTATTTCAGTCTCGTCAACCAGACCAGTTACTTCATAGCCTTCGTTTTTTAGACGCTCAATGATGGTATCTAGTCCATCTGCAGAAGTATTGATTTTATTTAGCTCATCTAAAGAAATAGTTTGTTCATCGCCGATTTTTTTAACTATTTTTTTATAGACATTGTCAATTTTTTTCAAAGAATCTGTGTTTGTTTTAGTCGCTTTAGCCGTTTTTTTAGGCTCGCTTTTTTTAGCAACTTTTACAACTTCTTTTTTTGTCGCTTTTGCAACTTTAGCCGATTTTTTTAAATCAGTTTCTGCTTTAGTTGTCTTAGCAGTCTTTTCAGGCCCATTTTTTTTAGCAGCTTTTACAACTTCTTTTTTTGTTGCTTTTGCAACTTTAGCCGATTTTTTTAAATCAGTTTTCGGTTTAGTTGTCTTAACACTTTTTTTTGGTTCACTTTTTTTGACAACTTTTACAACTTCTTTTTTTGTAGTCTTAGTTGCTTTTTTAACAGATTCTTTGGCTTTTTTTACAGTTTTTTCTGTAGCTTTTGTTTCTTTTGGCATCTACAGTCTATTTTGCTAGCGCTTTTTTAGCCTTATCGCAAAGTTCGCTAAACGCTTTTTGGTCTGAGTTTGCAAGTTCTGCTAAAACTTTTCTGTTAATTTCAATTTTAGCAAGTTCAAGACCATGGATGAATTTTGAGTATTTTAAATCATTAAGTGCGCACGCTGCGTTGATTCTAGTAATCCAAAGTTTACGGAATTCTCTTTTTCTTTGTTTACGGTCTCTAAATTGATAGCGAAGTGAACGCATCACTTGTTCGTGTGCTGTTTTGTATAGTGCGTGTTTTGAACCAAAGTAGCCTTTTGCTAATTTTAATACTTTATTGCGGCGTGCTTTGGTAGTTTTTGTATTTTTAACTCTTGCCATGTTTGTATTCTCCTTGAATAATAATTAGTTTTAAGCTTGTTAGTTTAAAAAACTAACGAAGTCCTGCCACAAGTTGCTTAATTCTTCTTTCGTCTGATTTAGAAACTTGTGCACCTTTTCTTAAATGAACTGTTTGTTTGTGAGTTTTGTGCGCAGATAAGTGACTACGGAATGCACAACCTCTTAAAATTTTTCCAGTTTTAGAAATTTTTACTCTTTTTTTAAGACCAGAGTGGTTTTTTTGTTTTGGCATAATTTAAACTCCTTTATTTATTTTCTTTTTTTGCCGGGGCGATCGTTGCAATTAAACTGCGTTTATCCATTTTTGGTTGAGCCTCAACCACGCATTCTTCGCCCAATTCTTGAATGAACTTTTGCATTACTTCCATACCAAGTTCAATTCGCTGAATCATTCTACCGCGGAAACGCATTGAAATTTTGACTTTATTGCCTGCTTTAAAGAAGCGTCTGGCGTGTTTTAACTTTGTGTTAATGTCATTAACGTCAATAACTGGCGATAGTCTGATTTCTTTAATTTCAATGATAGTCTGATTTTTCTTCTGTTCTTTTTCCCGTTTTAGTTTGTCGTATTTGTATTTTGAGTAGTTCATGATTTTACAAACTAATTTTTCAGCCTTCGCGTCTGAAACTAAAACTAAGTCAAGTTCAGCCTCAACTGCTTTTTTCAAAGCATCTCTTTTACTCATAACACCTAAGTTTTGGCCGGTTTCAGAGATTAGCAAAATAGTTCTGTCTGGAACAAACTCATTAACATACTCAACAGGTTTTTGAACTCTTACTCTTTGGTTGCGATAAAAATTATTGATAAATTTACTCCTTTCTGGAAAGCATATTAAAAAAAGAGTGCAAAGCGAGCACTCTTTTTAAAAAATTACAAAATATTTAAAAAATTTATTAGTAACTTTTTGCCTATCACTAAGATGCAATCAGGCGAGAGCGTTGCGATTTTTGCAAACTGCTGCTGCTTTCTACGCTTTTAATTTTAACACACCACTTTGCTTTTTAAAACAAATAAGAAAGATTGTCAAAAAAACAACAAAATTAAGCGATTTCGGTGAGTTAAAAGCATGGAAAAAACCTGCTTAATTTGGTAAAATTAAGATGTTTATGGAGGAAAATAATGTTAGAAAAAGAATATTTATCTAAATTAGAAAAATCAATTAAAGCAGACAGTAGTAAAACTGTGCTTCGTCGTGCTTTAACTAAAGGAAACTTACAAGATGTTGCTTATATACTTGAAGAAGAGCAAAACACTCAGTTTAACTTCTCAGTTAATATAGAGACACTGCCTGTTGCCAACCAAATGCGTTCAGGTCGTTGCTGGATTTTTTCAGGTCTAAACTTTCTTCGCGAAATTACTGCGAAAAACCTTAAATTAACTGAATTTGAGTTTTCACAAAACTACATCGCTTTTTACGATAAACTAGAGAAAATCAACTTCTTTTTTGAATCGGTTCTAGACTTTCTAGACGCCGAAGTTGATGACCGCACTCTTCAATTTTTACTAAATCAAGGTATCCAAGACGGTGGTCAATGGGCAATGCTTAAAAACCTAATTGAAAAATACGGACTTGTGCCAAAATCTGCAATGCCAGAGACTACTTCTAGTTCAAACACTGGCTTGATGAATGAAATCATTAATGTTCGTCTGCGTAAGTTTGCGGCAGACGTTCGCCGTGCGCACAGTGAAGGCAAAGACTCAGACATTCAAAAAATCCGAGAAGTCGCAACTCAAGAACTTTATAACTTCTTAGTCACAAACTTCGGCATGCCACCCCAAAAATTTAACTTTGAATACACCGATAAAAACAAAAAATATCACCTAGTTCAAAACCTAACTCCACAAAAATTTTACGACAAGTTCGTTGGCCTTGACTTAAACCAGTATATTTCTGTTATCAACTCACCAACTAAAGACAAACCTTTTTTAAAAACTTATACTATTTCTTACCTTGGCAATGTAGTTGAAGGCAATAAAGTAGTCCACTTAAACTTACCAATTGAGCGTCTAAAAGAAGTGACAATCGCTCAACTTAAAGACCAAGAACCAGTTTGGTTTGGTTCAGACGTCTCACTATTTGGCGACCGCGCACACGGTGTTTGGGATGACCGTTTATTTGACTTTGAACAAATTTTTGACATTAACGTAACTTTAGATAAAGAAACTCAACTCGACTATCGTGCTTCTGCGATGAATCACGCTATGCTTTTAACTGGTGTAAACTTAGTAGACGGAAAACCAAACAAATGGAAAATTGAAAACTCTTGGGGCGACAAAGTAGGTTCCAAAGGTTACTATCTGTGTACAGATTCTTGGTTTGACCGCTATACTTATCAAGTTTTGATTAACAAGAAATACTTATCTGACGCTGAACTAAAAGCCCTTGACGCCGAACCTGTTGTTTTAAAACCATGGGACCCAATGGGTACTTTGGCCTAAGTTGTAGGCAGTTTGTTTTCAAAATAAAAATAATTTTCAAATCAAACGTAAAGTATTTTTCAGGATTATTATCTTTTTTGGACTTTGTATAAGGTTTTTTAGCAATTGGTCATTAAAAGAGGAGTTTAGATTATGTATTTCAATATTGAGCATGGAACTGAATTAATTGTCAGAAAAAAACTTACTCAATTTATTGAAAAGTATTTCCGTTATCTAGGCTACGATTTCAGGCATACTTTATTTAAACAAATTGTTTATATGGAAACACCTATTCAAACTAAACTAGAACAAACGCTAAAAAACTCTTATGATGCTTACTTTTATTTACTTAGTAATAATCAAAATATTTTTTCTTCTAGTTTATTAAAAAAATTTTTCTATATCTTAAAAGAAGAAGAACCAACTGCTGACCTAATTACAAGATTAACGGATTTATTTTTCAAGACTTGCGTTGTAAATTCACTGGAAAACTCAATTATTTTTTCACACAAGACCTTTCAAACGATGGTGGAATTAGATACCGAGTATAGGCTTTTGATTAGTTTGATGTTTTTAAACTTTTCATTAGTAAAAGTCGGCATTCCTGTATTAGTTTTTAATGAAACTGTATTAAAAGAACTAAACGAATTATATATTTTAAATAGTCCAAGTAGTTTAGTTTCTTATATTACTAAATTTATATTAGAAAGTAAAAAGCAAGATAAATCTTATTATCAAAATTTAAGAAAACTGACTTTTAAAGAAATTTTTCAAACCTTGGCTGATGACAAGGTTTTACTTACTCAATTTGGAGTTAAACATTTGTATATTTTTGGTTCTTTTGCACAAGGCACTGAAAGGCTAGACTCAGATATCGATTTGCTTGTCGAGTTTTCTTTAGATATTACTAAAGAAAGTAAGCAGAAATTTAAAGAAGCCATAAAGCAACTTTATTTTGAAAAATTCAAAAGATTTGTTGATTTGATAGAAGTTGGACCATATTTAAGCGAAAACTTACTAAAAGAAATAAATAGCTGTACAAAGGTATTTTAAAAAGGAGTAAAAATGGCAAACAAAGGACTTAAAAGTTACTGTAAATTTTTAACTCATTCTCTTGGTAGTTTAGTAAAAACCAGCATCAACATCAACAAGAACGACGCTAATTTTCACATTATTATTCCTTTAATTGAAAACGTTGGAAGTGGCCCGATTAAAACCAGTTTAATATATAACCACCAAAACAAAGCCGAAAAAGATTTCTTTGGCAAAGGCTTTAAACTAAATTATTTTACTAAAATTCAAAGTACGGAAGGCAAAATTTCTGTTTTTAACGCAGATGGTTCTGTTGATGAGTATCTCAAACCTGATTTTAAAAATCCAGAGACTCAAACAGAAGTACATAACTTTTCCGATGAATATCTTTTAAAGTCAGGTTTTGAAATTAAAGATAAGTACGGAAATAAAACAATTTTTGAAAAACCGATTAGTGTTAACTATCCTAGTGAAATGTTAGGAATAAACGGTGAGAGGCTGCTTTTTGATTTTGTAGATGTTGAAAAAAGAATTGTAAATCCACATGGCAGCAAAATAATTTTTAAAAAAACTAGTGAGTTTATTTCTGAAGTTGCTTACCTTCAAGATGACAAAAAAGTTTATTTTGCAACTCTTGAGTACGAAAACAACAAGTTAACAAAAGTCACACACAAGCAAAACAGCACAATAATTTCTGAGTTAAAAATTATTTACCACGATAACCAAATCACACTTTTTAACGCGATTTCAAAACGAGGTCTTGTTTACAGATTTGTAGACGACAAAGTAGTTGAATTTGCTGAAGTTTTTGGAGATTCATTAACTGAAAGAAACAAAAACACAATAACATACGAAGACAGAAAAACTACCATAACTAATTTAGCAAACCCTGCAAAACCAGAGCAAAGTTATGTGTTTTTTGACGATAAAGATTTTCCGCTTTTTGAATTTGACAGTCAAATGAACGCAGTTGAAACTGAATACCACCACGAAACCAAACAACTGCTTTCCAAAAGCACACCTGTTTCTGTTTTAGACCAAAAAAATAATTTATTTAAGTCTGCTATTGCTGATTTTGCCAAAAACGGAGTTGATGTTCAGAAAGTAGATTTAAAACCTGGTTTTTTTAAAAATTTCTTAAAAGAAAGTGTTTATCTTGCTAAAACTACTGGAAACGGCGGTAGTTTAACTTTTAATATTCCGGTTAGTGGCATAGCTACTGACGAAATATTTGTCGCAATTTGGGGTAGACAAATAACTCCAAAAACAAATAAATCAAAGGTTGAAGTAAGACTGACCGCTGGTGGTGAAGACAGCGATGTATTTAAGAAAGAAAAAGTAGACTGCAACTTTGACTTAATGACTTTAGGAGTTTCGGCAACTAAAACCTTTGATTCAATTGATTTGAGTATTTTGTTTTCTGGCAAAACTTCAATTGAAATTGGCGGAATTCAAGTATTTAAAAAAGCATTTGGTGCTTTTTATGCATATGATAAGTCAGGTAACCCTAAAGATATTTCTAGTGGCTCTATTGGTGTGCAAGTTAAACACAACTCAAATAATTTTCCAGAAAGTGTCACAGGTCCAGAGGGAGCAGCAACTAAATACTACTACAACAAAGAAGGTAACGTTTCATATGTTAAATATCCCTATGGAGTATTTTTAGAAAACAAATACTGTGATTTTCACAAATCTAATCTATTGTCTACAACAGTTTCTTCAGCTGACGGCAAAAACATTTTAAAAGTTGAAAAAAACTGGACTAAAGATGGCAGGATGTTAATCGAAGAAATAGACGAACTGCAAAACAAAAAAACTTTTGAATACGACAGTTTAGGTAGAATCACCAAAGCGGTCAACGCACTTGGTGTAGTTTCTTTAACTGAATACAACGAAGACAGCACAATTAAAAACTTCACGACCACTTTAAATAATTTATCTGTGCATGCAGAATACGAATACAATCAAAAGCAAGATTTAATTAAAATAAAGTTAAAAAATGGCTCAGAATATGAGTTTAAATATGATGATTTTGGCAATATCTCGCAAATTTTAATAAATAAAACCCCAGTATTTATCTACGAATACTCGCCAATTTCAAATAGTTTGTTAAGTATCAAATTTGGAACAAAAGGAGACGCTTACTTGTTTGAATACAATTCAGACAGTTTATTAGATTCACTTTACTACCAAATAGATAATAAAAAGTCTTTAAGATTTAAATATCAATACAACGAAGAAGGTCAAATTATTGCGGTTTTTGACAAAAACAACGCAAAGATTAAAGAGTTTTTTTACGACGAAGACGGCGAAAATATAAAAATTCAAAATCCTGGTATTGAAATCAACAAGTCTTACGATAATTTAGGTAATGTTAACCGCAAGTCTACTACTGTTGATAATCATAATTTAAATTTTGCATACGACACAGTTGAACGCTCCAAAGGTTCTTACCCCGAAACTATCGTTGAGGCGTTTGCGGGTGAAAGAGCATATATTGGTATTTTTAGCGATGATTCTAATTTAACCAATAAAAAAGGCAAATTACTTAAATCAATTGAACACAAGGATGAAAAACCTGTCCAATTAGAGAGTTATCTAGAAGGTATTATTCCTTATGTTAAATTAGATAACAAAAAAATGCTTAGCTACAAATTAGATATGCCAAGTCCTTTTTCTTTAGAAAACGGCGGCATTCAGTTTTGGTTTAAACAAACCGAATACGGAAATTACTATCAATGCTTGTTTAGTTGTAAAGACAATAATGCATATGACAGCATTGGCCTATATTTGCAATACGGCAAAATCACTTTAAAAGTAGTTGATTTTGCTGGCAAGACACACGATATTTTAACTAGTGACTTTGCTATAAAGGAAAAAGACTGGAACTTTGTTGCGCTTTCTTTTTTTAATAGAGCAGATGGACAAGGGTATTCTGAAGTTTCTGAATTTGCTTTTTCTTTAAATGGGCATACTCAAGTCTACCAACAAACAGATCCAAGAATAAACTTTGACCTTGGCACAGATTTAGTTTACAACATTGGACACGAATACAACGGGAAAAGCAGTTATTACCACTTCTACGGGCAAGTTACTTGTCTGTATATTGCTGGAAAAGCCTATATTGACGTACCAGAAATTAAAAGATATTACCGCACTACTAAAGATTATTTGATTGACAATCAATTAGTAGACGCAGATACTCAAACTGTAGATTTCAGTCAAACCACTTACTTTAACATCTCACAAAAAAACTTAAAAGATTTTGAAATTTTCCCACTGCAAAACTCAGTAACTTCGTTAACTGGCCAAAAACCTAGTCGTTTTAGCACAAGAAACGTTTCAAATTACGAAAAAGACCGCACATTTAACTTCAACAATTCAAACAAAAGATATGCCTTTGTGGCAGATGGCAACGAGTTGGTTTATGACTTTCTGACTAACGGAACCGGAACCATTGCATTTAGAGCGTATTCGGATACCAACGAAGACATGCAATATTTATTTGAAGCAATTGACGAAAAAAATCAAAAAATTGCTTTATTCAAAAACAAAGACTCTAAGTTAGTTATAAAATATGGAAGTGAAACTAAAGAAACTAATTTAATGTTTACTTGCAATTCTTGGCATTTTGTGGCGCTTTCTTTCACAGAAGTAAATGAAGGCAATGGATACGGGTTTACTCAATCCACTTCTTTTAGACTAATTCTTGACGATAGCGAGTATATTTGGATTTCTAGTCAATCTGGATTAGGTAACAACTTAAAGTTATCTGTAGGCAGAAAACTAACTTCAGATTATAGCTCTTATAATTTGGGCTACCTAGCCGATTGTATGGAGTTGCAAGGTCAAATTGAGATGCTTTCGTTTAGACCTGCTTTTTGTGAAAAACAAACTCTTGAAAAACTTAAAAAAGAAATTGTTGGCATTTCTCAAAACAAACAGTTTGATACGCTTGGTATGCTTAAAAATATTGTTTTACATAAAGCAGGTCAAAACATTATGTCTACTACTTTTGATTACAAGAGAAGAGAAAACGACCACAAATATATCTCTAAGCAAATTTCAAAAGAATTACATCATTTCAAACATTCCACTAAACTTAGTCGCGCATACGAGACCGATGCACTTGGCAATGTCTTATCTATTAAAGACAATATTTTTAAAAACCACACATACAAATACGATTTTCGTGGATTTTTGACCAAAGACGACGACAAAACTATCCAGTATGATGACAACGGCAATATTTTAAAATATGGCGACACTACTTTTGAATACTTAGACAAAATTAAAGACCTGCTTGTTAAAGTTGATGACAACGAAATTATTTACGATGATAAAAACATTTTTAACCCTAAATACTATAAGGGTAATCATTATTTATTTGAAGGCAGAAGATTAGTTGAGTTTACTGACAAATTCGGCAAAACTTTCACTTATGAATATGACGATAAAGGTCTTAGAATTAAAAAAATCACGCCAGACGAAACAATTTACTACTACTATGATGACGATAAATTAGTTTCACAAGTTTCAGATAGCCGTAGACTAGACTTTTTGTATGATGAAGATAATTTACTTTATGGATTTATTTTAGATAAAACAAAAAATTATTTTTATCTAAAAGACAGCCTACAAAATATTTTAGGCATTGTTGACGAAAACGGTGAAAGATTAGTAGGATACGAAAGTAATGCTTACGGAAGTGCTTATGTTTATTTTGACAATTCTACAAATAATCTCGCTGAAATCAATCCATTTAGATACAAAGGATACTACTTTGATAAAGAAAGTCAGATGTATTACTGCACAACCAGGTACTATGTGCCTGAATGGTGTAGATGGTTAAACATTGACAACCCTTTATTTGTAGAAAACGAATATTCTTCTACCAACAACTTATTTTGCTACTGTAAAAATAACCCTGTTAATTACATTGATAAAGATGGCCAATTATTTTTAACTACACTAATAGTTGGTGCGATTGTTGGTGCTGCTATTGCAACCGGGTATAGTTGTTATAAACAAAAATCTGAAAATGGAACAATAAATTGGAAGAAAGCATTGCTTGCGGGTGCTATGGGTGCGGTTAGTGGTGCTGCTGCAGCATCTGGAATTGGCTTAATTGGTTCCACTTTGATAAGTGGTGCTACTAGTTTCGTAGAAAGTGTTGGTAATGACTTAATTGATAACAGTGGTGATTTTTACAAGGTAAACTACAAATCAGCAGTATTTTCTGCTGCAGAAGCAGCAGCAACTACGGCATTGTTAGCGGGAATAACATCTTTTAGCAAAAACTTTCTTGCGAATTTAAAAATAGGTATTTTGAAAAATGAAACTAGTAGTAAATTTTACAGTATTTTAACAAAGAGTGCTCAAAATAAAGCTATTGGGAAAATTAGTGCTAAAGGTGTGCAAAGCAGATTCAGTTTATTTGGCAAGTCTTTAACTAAAGCCTTTAAAAAAGTACTCCCTGGCCCAATTGTAAGGAAAGCAGCATTTGACAGTGCTGTAGATCAATTATTCAATTTGCTTCCTGAATTCTTAAAAAGTTTATTTTAATATGATTTTATATAATTCAGTTGACAGCATATGGGAAATTCTTAGATTAAAAGAAACAGACACATTGTTTTTCTCGTTGACAGCAAGCATTATTCTTTATTTAGTTATTTATTTAATAATAAAAAGAGCATTTACTCTCTCTTATTCGTTTTTAGCAGGTAGATTATTAAAAGAAAACCTATTTTTTAAAGAAAATAATGCTTCAAAGCCTAAAACACGCTGTATATCATATTTTTTTATTTTTAATATGTTTTCAGATATTATTACTAATATCTTATTTATATTTTTATCTAAGTATTCTTTTTTCCAATATTTTATAAAAGGATATTGCGTTTTAAGGTTGTTAATTTTTTTATTAGTAGGCAACTATCGTATACGATTAGACTCAAAATATCGCAAAAAAGAAGAACAATCTACTGAATACATAGAAGAAAGCATTAAAAAAATACTAGAAACTAATCCGCATTTTTTTGATTGTTCAGAACCTTTTCCTGAAGACACTTCCAACCCAAAGTATAAAATTCTTATATTTAATTTAACATTATATGTTTTATTTAAAACACTTTTAAACTTTTGGCGATAGCTCTATTTGTAGTATCTATGAAGATAAAAAACTTTTAGATAGATCTTGTGTTGCACTATTTTAAAACTATACAAACATGAAGGAATTTTATAGCTGATTTTGGCGAATTTATTTTCTAGAAAATTTGACATTTGTAAATTACATCATGGTTAATAAAACACTTTTTAGGATTTCATATGCTGATACGTCCATACCCTCCACGTTTACAAAGCTTTTTTAATTTTTAAAACAATATAAAAGAAAGAGTATTTATGATCAAAACTAAACTTTTTTCAATTTTAACTAAATCAGAGAAACTTAATTTACTTCTACTTTCGGTTTTTAAGTCGCTTGGCTTTTTTTCGCTAACCGTCTCGCTGTATGTGTTGGCGAAACTTTTTTTAAAACAAAACAAGATAGATACAATGCACATCGTTAGTTTGATAGTCGCAGTAGCAACGTTTGCCTTAATTCAAATGACCACGGCTTGGTTTGCACAAATTACCGCAAGCACTGTTAAAACTAGAATTAGACTAGATTTTTTTGCTAGAATTATCGACTTTAAAAGTCCAAAAATAGCAGAAAACCCAACTAAATATACCCAACTTTTAACAGAGGGGGTAGACCACCTAGAGATTTACTACACTAAGTTTTTACCTTCTTTTGTGGTAGCATTTTTCTCTATTTTCCTGTTGTCTGGTCTTTATTTTGTAAACGGCAACTACTTTGCTGGCGGAATTTTTTTGTTTTTCATTCCCTTAATTCCGGTTGCTATGGCACTTAGCCACCGCAAGGCCCGCAAAACTTTTCAGAAAAATTGGCAAGTGTATTTGAATCTTGGTGAAAAATATACAGATAACTTAAAAGGTTTGCGTGAACTTAGGTTAGCAAACTGCGAAGACGTTACTGAGGCTAAATTAAAACAAAACGCAAAAGACTTTAAAGTTCAGACTATGAAAGTTTTAAAAATGCAGTTAAAATCTTTGTTTATTATGGACTTTGTTACTTATTTTTCAGCAGCACTCGTATTATTTTTAGAAATAATTTTACCGCTTATTTTAAGAAAAAACGGAATTTACTTCTATAAATATGAACTCTTAAACTCAAAAACTGTATTTCTGTGTTTAACTGCACCAGCATTTTTTGTACCACTTCGCCAACTTGGCTCGGCTTTCCACGCCACTATGGCTGGAGTTTCAGCATATGAAAACTTAAATCAAGTTTATATGCAAACAAATAAAATAAGTGAAGTTAAACACACAGAGTTTCCAGAATCAGTTTATACACTTGAGTTTAACAAAGTAAGTTTTTCACAGGGCGACACTAAAGTTTTAACTGAGTTTTCATATAAGTTTGTTAAGCCTAACTTATATTTAATTAAAGGAAAGTCAGGTTGTGGTAAAACTACATTTGCAGAACTTGCCTCTAAAATCCAAAAACCTCAGTCTGGTGAAATTTATTTAAACAAAACAGATATCAATCAAATTAGTGATGCTGATTTTTATCAAAAACTAATGTATATTTCGGCAGAACAACCAATATACGGCGAAACTATTTTGGAGTTTTTTAAAAACCACGGAGTTTCAGAAAGTGCCTTAATTAAAAAAGCCTTAATGGAGTTTGATTTGCCTGAACTTAGTGCAAACCTTGATTATTTAGTCAACGCAAGCGAGGCTAATTTATCTGGTGGTGAAAAACAAAGACTGTATTTAGCGTTAATTTCTTTAATTGAAAAAGATGTCTATATACTTGACGAAATTACTGCAAACCTAGATAAAGAAAACGAAGTCAAGGCTCTTAGCATGCTTAAAAACAAAGCCGAATCAGCGATAGTTATCTTAGTTTCGCACCGCGTGAGTGCTGAAGTTGAAAACTCTTTAGTTTTAGACTTTGAAAATAAAGAGGTTAAGAAAAATGCATAAGCGAGTTTTTCTAAAAAACAATTTGCTTGCAATGACCGCAGCTGTTTGTTTTGGTGTGCTTTCTCAATTGAGTGTACTTTTAATTGCAATCCTTCCTTTATTTATTTTATTTAAATACAACGTGCTTTCTTTTACTACGTTAGTAGTTTTAGGTACTTTAGTTCCAACAGTTGGACTACTTAGACCATTTTTTCGGTTCCTTGAGCAGTACTTTAACCACCTAGTGGCTTTCCGTATTTTGGAAAACTACCGCCTAGTTTTATTTAAAGAACTTAAAAACACAAGCCTGGATTTACTTACCGAAACTTACAAGAGTGATTTTTTGACAGTCTTGACCAAAGACATTGAAACTCTTGAGTTGTTTTTTGCGCACACCATTTCGCCTTTCTTTATTTCAGTTATTTTAGAAGTATTTGTTTTAATCACGGCTTACTTTGTTTCACCGCTTTTAGTTTTAATAATTTTTTCAACGCATTTACTAATTTTACTGCTTTACTTTATGTTTTTTAAGTTAAGTCAAAGTAAGTTTGTGGAAACTAGGTCTTTATTTAAAACTTTAACTAAAGTAATATTTGTAAAAACTTCGGCCCTTAGAAGTATTTACATGTTTGGTCAAACCAGCAAAGCTAGTGCAGAAATTAAGGAACAGTCTAATAAGTTAAATCAAAAAAATGTGCTTCTCAATTTGTTAATTGAAGGCAAAATGACTTTTGTTACTGCATCTTCAACTCTACTTGCAGTAGTTCTTGCGTATTTTGCCAAAAGCTTATTTAAAGTTGAGTTTGGCAGTTATTTTGCACCAATTTTATTTTACTTAACTTTATTTTTAGTCTATAGTTTGTCTACTTTGTTTGAGCAATATGCCTTAGTTCAGTCGGCAGATGAGCGCGTTAAAAAAGTGTACGCTATGCCAAAAGAAAATGAGGCAGTAGGCAAGACTGACTTTACATTTGAAAGCATTTGTTTCAAGTCGGTTAATTTTGGCTATAAAGCAGACCAAACGATAATTAAAGACTTATCTTTTGAAATAAAGGTTGGAGAAATCTTTGGTGTATCTGGCCGCTCGGGTGTTGGAAAGTCAACACTAGTTAAGTTAATTTCAGGACTAGTTCAGCCAGTTAGCGGCGAAATTGTTTTTAACAACAAACACAACATCAACTCTATTAACACCAAGTCTTTAAACCAAAATGTCTCGGTTTTATTTCAAGACGAACACATCTTTAAAGACACCCTTAGATATAACTTAACTTTAGGAAACTCATCAATTCAAGATAAAGAAATAATTCAAGCAATTTACCAAGCAGGGCTAGGTGAGTTTTTTGAAAACCACGACGAAAACCTGGACCTTGAACTAACTCCTGAACATCTTAATATTTCAACTGGCGAGAAGTTTAGAATAGCACTTTGCCGAGCAATTTTAAAAAACTCTAGGTTGATTGTGTTAGACGAGCCAACTAGATTTTTAGATCCTGAAAACGAAGAAAATGTTTTAAGTATCGTTGCTAACTTAAAACAAAACCACGCTTTTTTAATTATTACTCACAAACCAAGACCTTTTTTAATTTGTGACAAAATAATCAATTTAAATTAAAATATAAACATAGAGGTAATATTATGGAAAAAAATAAGAATTTTGGAAAACCAGGTAGAAGTTTCTACACGCTTTTGCCAAAAGCCGACGGCTTTCTTGGCTTTACTTTAGCAGACTTTATTTTTATTGGCGTCTCTGCTGCTATTATGCTGGCAATTGGTGGTCTGCTTTTTCCTTTGCACGCAGTTAAAATATTTGGCGCCAAAGCCATTGGCTTTGCTTTTCCTTATGGCTTTTTAATCTACATTGTGCTTTACAAGGTCCGAAAACCTGGTACTCTTCTACTTCTTAGTTTAATGCTTGGAATACCGTTGGCATTTCGCCCAGTAATGCTGTTTTCGTTTATTATTCCTGCGCTGATTTTAGAAATAATTTGTTTAATTATTTTTAAAAACTACCGCAAAACTACGCCTAAACTATTGGCTAGTGCTTTGTTTGTACCTCTGCAAACTCCTGCGCAATGGTTCTACATGCGCTTAATTTCAGGAAAAGTCAATAACACTATTATCGTTGGCGGCACCTTGAATATTAGTTTAATCATTTCTTTTACCGTAGTTTTAGCAATTATCGGTGCTGGACTTGGATTTATAATCGCCAAAGAGTTTAAATACCACAAATTACTTAAACTCAATGACTTTGTTGAGTAAACTAAATCCACTCGTTTTACTTTTAAACTCTGTTTTAATTTTTAGCCTTGGCTTGGTTTTAGCCGAAACCAAGGCTAAAACTTTTTTTATTTTAGTTAGTTTAATAATTTTAATGGCCTTTGGATTTGCTGATGCTTTGGCCACAAAATTGCCAAGTTTTTTGGTTTTCACTGCGCTCGTTTTGGCTGTATTTTGGTGGCAGACTAAAAGCGCAGAACAAACATATTCTGTATTTGTGCGTTTTTTTGCAGCATTTTTAGCATACATTTTGATGGGTGGACTTGACCTTAGTTATTTAACTGAACTTTTAATCAAACTCAAAGTTTCACGCAAGTTTATACTAGGCGTTTGCGTGATGTTTACTTTCCTGCCGGTTTTTATGCATGAGTTTAGACACAACATGCAAGTAAAGAGATATGTTGGCAACACCAAAAAAACACTTTATCAAAAGTTTAGAGGGCTGGTTGTACCAGTTTTAGTTAGAGCCTTTGAGATTACTGAAATGCTGACTTTGACAGCAACTTTAAAAAACTTCAATTTAAACAAATCGAGACAACTAGTTTTGCCGACATATTTTAAGTCTTTAGTAAAAAACATGTCTTTTATTTTAATTAGTTTTATAAGTTTTACAGGAGTAGCCTTGTATGCTTTTATCTTTTAAAAACTATACGCTCGTTTTAAAAGAAAACAATAGAGTAATTTTAAAAGATATCAACATTGATTTTTTGCCAGGTGAAATTTACTGCATATTTGGCCACTCTGGTTCTGGCAAAACTACCATGTTAAACGCAATTTTAAAAAATATTGGAAAAACACATGAATTTGTGCAAAAAGGTGAAATTACTTTAAATCAAACAGACATTCAAGCAATTAGCGCGGATAACTACTTTAAAGTGGTTTCTGCAGTTATGCAAAATCCGCAAGATCAGTTTTTCTTTCCAAAAACTATATATGAGTACTCTTTTCCTTTGCTAAATATCGGACTTTCAAAAGCACATACTCAACAAAATTTTGATACTTTTTCAAATCATTTTAAGTTAAAAAACCAAGATGTTTTTACTTTGTCTGCTGGTGAAAAGCAGATTTTAGAGGTTTATGCAAACTTAGAGACCGATAAACAAATCTATATTTACGACGAACCTTTGGCTAATTTAGACAGAAATAAAGTCCTTGAGTTTTTTACAAAATTAAACCATTTAAAAAAAGCAGGTAAAACCATAATTATTTTTGAACACCGAAGGTGTTTGCTTAGATACTTAACTGCAAATAACTTTGTGTTAAAAAATGGAGAACTAAAGAAGTTTGACTTCTCATGTTTTTCAAAAATTAAACCACTCGACTTAAATAAACCTTTAAATGATGTTGCGTTAAGTGCTAGAAACTTATCTGTTAAGTTAGGTTCTGACTTTAATTTTTTACTTAAAGAACTTGACTTAAAAAAAGGTGAACTTAAACTAATAACTGGTGAGAACGGAAGTGGTAAAACCACAATTTTTAATTTACTACTTGGTAATTTAAAAATTGAAAAACCTGGCAAAGTTGAAGTTTATTTAAATAAACATAAATATAAAAACCTAAAAAAAATAAAAAAATACGTCAGTTATTTACCACATGATGTTCGCTATATGTTTTCTGAAAACAAAGTGGTAAAGGAACTGACTAAAGTTAAAAACCAAACTTTAGTTAATAAACTGCTTTTTGAATTTGATCTAAACGATAAGTTAGAACAACACCCTTTTACCCTTTCACACGGTGAGCAGCAAAGACTAGGTTTGCTTTTAGCATTAGCCAAAGAACCTAAATTTCTACTTTTAGACGAACCTACTTCTGGACTTGACGATGAACTGTGTTTTACAATCTGCAGTGCAGTTGCTAACTACACAAATACTCACTGCGCGTCAACTTTACTAATTACGCATGACCCCAGAGTTAAAGCTTATTTTAAAGTTGAAGAAGTTGTTATCGGCAAATAAAAATTCAATAGTCAATATTGATTAAATGTAGCTTTTAAGGATATTTTCTTAAAAGCTTTTTTAATATTTCTGCATTGTAATTTAAAAAATCCAAGTTTTAGTTGCATCTTGCTAAAAGAAAAATAAAAAAAGTTATTCTGTATGAAAACGATAAATAGCCTTGTTAAGCGATTTCGTTTTTTTTTTTTTTTTTTGACTAAAATACTTCTAAAACATCTGTTTGATATCTGAAAACTGAGTTTTATTGAATTTCGTGATTAGTCAATTACAGTAAAATGCTTTTGTTAGACCATTATGCTTACGTACCAATAATGTTCCGACCTTACATTATTTATTTAACTTATTTTACTATGCATAATAAATATGACTATAGCGTATGTAGTCGTCTTTTTACTACGAGGTGAGAATGATATGAAAACTAATAGAACAAAAGGTTACTTAATCTCAGGAATTTTAAATTTAGTTTTAACATTAACAACTTTATTTTTAATTTTCTTATTTATACACCCTACAGTTTATTTTTCTAAAGCCAGTGGCTTTTCTCAACACGACGGTGTTAGAGCAGGTAAAAATAAACTGCGTTTAGTGGTGCCAGAAACTGTAGATACCACTAAGTCTACCTACATTTCTGTAAAACAAGAATGGTTTGAAACTAGCAGAATGGGCAAGATTACCGGCATCAAAGCCAAGCAAGGTAAGCACTTAGCACTTGACTTTACAGACCGCGAATACAATCAAGAAGTCTTAACTATTTACACCAAAAACTGGTTTGGAATTAAAAGAGAACACGACGTTATTGTTGATTACTCTAACTTTCTTCGTATCTTTTTCCCAGAATCACACGACGGTGTTGCTCCGCGCAAGCCTGTAATTTTGCCATACTCAAAACTACAAACTGAATATAAACACATCTACGAAGAACTATACAAAATGAAAGGCTTTGTGGCGTTTGACGAAAAGGGACACGCAAGTGGGCAACCTGTAAGTAAAGAAGAAGTCTTTGTAAAAGAAAACGCGCGAGGCCGCGCGTTTATTGTTAACAACAATACTCACATTTCTTTAGTTTATGATTTTGTCTTACCTGGTATCTTTAAAAACCAAGCACAAAAAACTCAAGTTTATGACTTGGTTGAAAAAGTTATGGGCAAGGCCAGAACTCTTGACCCTGAAAGTCAAGGTCTAGAAATTAAGTTAAATACACCACCTTTCTATATTTCTAAGTTTCTTGGTTGGTACTACATAGACCCAGTTGGCAACCGAGTTGACCTAAAACCAGGCGAGGAGTTTTTAATCCCGCAATGGGTAAAATCAGAGCTTAGATTAATTGCTAAATACGACATTACTACCGATACCGACAAAATAGGTCCAGAACTAGATAAGCAAGGATTGGTCGCTATTTCTTATTTTGATGGAGCTGAAAGGGTGTTTTTTGACATTGTCAAAAAAGGCAGTCCTTTAAAAGAACACGTTTATCAAAAACCAGGATATACATATGAAGGCTGGTATAGAGATAGTTCGCTAACCGAAAAAGTAAACTTTGCTTATGAAGTTGCAAGTGCTCACACTGTACTTTACTTAAAATCTATTAAGCAAAATCAACCACAACCCGAAAAACCAGTTAAGTATCACACTGTAAACTTTATTACACCAAGTGATGCAAACCAATTACTTTCAACTAGACGTGCACATGGACAAAAGCTAGAGACTAACTACTTAACTCCATCGCTTGTCTCTAGACTAGATGAAAACGGCAATCTTTGGGAACTTGATTACTGGAATTTAGTTGACCCAATTACTGGAACTAGAACTAGATTTGATTTCAATACTCCAATTACCGAAGATATTACACTTGAAGCTGTGATGCGAAAAAGTATTTTGCCTACTTCTAAATATACAATCAAGAGATACTTTGAGTCTGTTAACCAAGCAGGTAACTTCATTGAAGATAAATCAAAAGAAGAGGTAGTTGAAAACCAAACTCCAGGGCAAGAAGTTCAGTTGAGCCCAACTCAAACTAATGCACCTACTGGTTTTAAATTGGCTGATGGTACTATAACTAATAAAAAAATCAATAAAGATGGCACTACCGTATTTGAACTTAAATACACACGCAATCGCTATAAAGTAAACTTTGAAGTTAACTACAATGGCAATCATTTTAAAGATGTCAGCGTTTCTTCAACTCCTGAACAAACTGTGCCATTTGAAGGTAAATTAACTAAACCTGCAAATCCAACAATTACTAAAGCAGGATATACATATACTTTTAAACACTGGCAACTCAAAGACGAGATGGGCAATGTTTACAAACAAGTCAGTGAGTTTGATTTCAATACTAAAATTACTAAAAACTTAACCTTAGTTGCTTACTTTGAAGAGAAAAAAGACACAGCAACCTATACTGTTAAGCATATTTTCCAAGGCATTCAAAATCAAATTGACGAGCGAGTAGAAGAAAAGAAATTTACAGAACAAGTTGGAAAATCTATTACTGTTACTCAAGAAAACAGAGATAAAGGCTTTGACCAACATTTTGAAGTTGCAGATTTTTCTGAAACCAAAAAAGTTGAGGCTGATGGCTCTACTGTTTTTGAAATCAGATATGCAAGAAAAAAATACAAAGTTAATTTCGTGGTTAACTACAACAATCACTTTCAAGGTGCTACGGCATCAGTTGAAGCAGAGCAAGAGATACCTTATGAAGGCAAAGTAGCGCAACCGCACATTAACCCTTCGCTTACTGAACTAGGTTACAATTACATCTTTAAACATTGGCAATCAAAAGAAGGCACAGGTCACGATTATAATGAAGCAACTCCTTTTGATTTTAACAATACTAAAATTATCAAAAACACAACCTTAGTTGCTTATTTTGTTAAAGAAACTACTAATACTACTTATAAAATTCAACACATATTTGAAGGTGTTGACTCAATTCCAGAGCGTACAGAAATCACTCAAAAATCTAGTAAAACTAACACCGCGGTAACTGTTACAAAGTTAGATCGCTTAAGCGGATATGACCATGGTTTTACTGTAAATACTCCTCCACAAACTGAAATTGTAAAAGCTGACGGTTCAACAACCTTTACCTTAAGATACATTAGAAAAGAGTTTACAGTAAGCTATATTGTCAATTACAAAGACCAGTTTAGTGGTAACATTTCACAAATTCCAGTATCTCAAAAAGTTAAGTATGAAGGCAAGGCTCAAGACCCAGGTGCTGCTTCAATTGAAAAACATGGTCGCACTTACACCTTTAGGCACTGGCAACTTTTGTCTAGCATGAACGGAACTTATACTGAGCAAACCCCATATAACTTTGCAAACAAAGTAACTGAAGATATCTCTTTAGTTGCTTACTTCACGGAAACTATCAACAAAGTCAACTATAAAATTGTGCATTATCTTGAAAATCAAGGCGAGTCAGAGACTCTTAACGGAACTTATGATGAAGTTGTTGAAGAACAAAAGGACCAACTTGTAGAAAATAAAGCAAAATACAAAAAGTATAGTGGTCTAGATGAAAACTTATATGAAGCAGATAACACCAAATCTAATGTTTTAGAACACGAATTAACTGTTGGTGACAACTCTGTTAGAGTTTATCAATACTACAAGTTAAAAGAAACCAAGGTTAATTTTATACGGGATGCCGGCATAAATAGTATTTCGGAAGAAATTAAAATGGTTAAAAAAACAAGAGAAATTACTTTACCTGCCTATACTCTTAAACCTGATTATGATTTTGTTGGCTGGTCTAATACACTTGACGGAAGTATTGAGTCTAAGTTTATTGCCGCTGGTTCTTCAATGCAAATTTACGCAAAAACCAAACTTCAAGTTAGACAAATTACATACACAATTAAAGCCGAGAATGCAGACGGTAGTTATGGGGAAACTACACTAACTAAGTACGAAAAACCTGGTTCTATTCATACTGTTGATTTTGCAAATCCTGACAGCGAAGTATATGAAAATCCAAAATACAGTGTGTCTAGTTTAACTGTAAACCAAGATGAATCTCAAAATAAAGTTACAGTTACTTTATTTAGAAAAAAATTTACAATTACGTTTAAAGTATTAGATTATGATTTTAAAATTGATGACAAACAAATCAGGTATGGCGATAAAATTGGAAACATAAATATTAAAAATATTTTAGATGCTGGTTATTTTATAATTAAATATCAGTTAGATGAACTTGTTAAACCGTTATTGGAAATAAATGAATATATTGTTAAGAAAAATCATAAGATCACAATTTATGTATCCGATGAAGAAGTAAAAACCGTTGGCAAATATCCACAAACCTATGTTGAAAATCCAGAAGGTATTTATGAAGTTGAAACAGTTCAATATGAAATAAAATACAAATATATATACAAGGATTATGTCTACGCATACACCCGTAAATACTATAACGATAAATATGGAAATAAATATGAAAAATATCATGGTAAATATTTTAGGTTTGAAGACATCGTCTTCACTCGACTGCCTTTAAGTAATATATGGTTAAGTAAAAAAATTATGGATTATGCTCCAATTAATGCAATCACTAATTTACCGAATGATAATGGTAATTTAAATCATTCAATTTTAAAGGCAATTGTTGATCATATCAACACAATTACTGGTTATAATTTTTCTTTACCAACATACGACAACGGCAAATTTTCACTTAAAGCGGCATATGATTCTAATAAATATGCCAAGTTTGCTAAAATCGGGACAGACTATGGCAAGGAAGTTTTAGGAAAAGATAGAGTATATACTACAAAATATCGCGACATTGATTTTGCTGAGTCTATGCTTGATTCATTCTATAAAATATGGGATGATTATCAATATTTTGATTATTGGTGGGTAGCGACTAATATAAACAACAATAGTGTATATTCGTTTAGACACAATGGCACTTTGTATGATCGTGAAATTAACATTAGTAATGGTATAGTGCTGGCATGTGAGTAATTTTAAAATTATTAATAACATTTAAGCGTTCTAATTAGTTAAGTGCTAAATAAAAAAACGGCTATATAAAGCCGTTTTTTTATTATGCAAAATACAATTTTTAAAAAATATTAAAAAATAGCACTTTACTATTGACAGTGCTAAATTAAATATGCTAGAATATGTACGAACCAAAAAAGGAGGTATTAAAAAATGCTAACAGGTAGAGAAAAATTAGTCTTAAAAGCCCTTGTTTCTGAATACATCAAAACAGGCCGCCCTCAAGGCTCTAAATACTTATCTGAAGAAATTCCTTATCTTAAAAAATATGCACCCGCCACAATTAGAGCAGATATGTGTAATTTAGAAAATCTAAACTTTCTTGAAAAAACCCACACCTCATCTGGCCGTGTGCCGAGCACCAAGGCTCTTCGCTACTACATTGAAAACTTACTTACTCCCTCTAAAGAATGCGAAAACTTATTTCCAGTAGTAGATAAAATCGCCGATAAAGCAATTTTTTCAAAATCAGGTGTAGTTGAGGCTTTAACTTCCCTGCTTTCTTCTATTAAAAACTCTTGCATAGTTTCCTACGAAAGCTACACGATTTCCCAAAAAGTCAAATCAATCCAACTAATTGCTCTAACTGAGCAGCAAGCAGTACTCTTAATAGTTTTAGAAAATGGGCGAGTTAGCAACTACAAAATAGATATCCCTAAATACTTTAAGCTAAGCGTGCTGACCGACTGGCTAAATGCCCTGACTTCAACCCTGGTAAACAAAGAACTAACCGAAGTTATTGATCTGCTTGCCTTTCAACTACAACCAGTTTTAGCAGATGATCCAAAAACCAAGTTTATACGATTTTTAATCAAAGTTTTAAGAAAAGAAATAGTTAATCTACACAGCGATAAATACACGCTAATCGGTTTTGAAAACTTCCAGGATAATCTATTTTTTCAAACCAGTGCAGAAATGCATGCTTTTAAATCCTTGCTTTCTGTGAAAAACTTAAAAAACCTAATCAACGAAGACACAGGACTGGCTATTCGCTTCACTAAAGAAATTGAGTTTATTCAAAAATACCCAGCAGTACTTTTTACCCTACCTTACCGCACTGGAAACTCACTTTCTTGTCTAGCCCTGATGGCGCCAGATACCGTTGACTACAACACGATTATTCCTTTACTTAAATACATTGAAATTAAATTGCTAGATCTTTTTAAAAAGGAGGTGACAGATGAATAAAGAAGAAAAGGATATTCCTGAAAACCCAGAATACAGCCAAACAAGTTCAGAAAATTCAAAAGATTTGAAAACAAAACACAAAAAATCTCTACGCATTAAAGAACTTGAAGCTGAGTTGACAGAGGCAAACGCAAAGATGCTAAGAATTGCCGCTGAATTTGAAAACTATAAAAAACGCATCAAAACTGAACAAGAAACTGTCTTTAAATATGCAAATATGGATTTAATTGATAAACTTATTCAACCACTTGACCAACTAAGGACAGTTGCTGAAATGCCGACTGAAAACGAACTACTTAAAAACTTCTTAGTTGGCTTCAAAATGCTTTCAGATCAAATATTTTCGCTACTTGAATCTGAAGGCATTACAAAAATCTCGCCAAACATTGGCGATGACTACGACCCAATGGTGCACTCTGCACTAGAGAAAGTTGAGTCTACACAACCTGAAAACACAATTACTAAAATTATTCAAAACGGCTACACATATAAAGACCGTTTACTTAGACCTGCCATGGTCGAAGTTTCAAAAGGAGGAAATTAATTATGGCAAAAACAAATAAAATTATTGGTATCGATTTAGGTACAACCAACTCATGTGTTTCTGTAATGGAAGCAGGTGAAGCAAAAGTTATTCAAAACGCAGAAGGTGGCAGAACTACCCCTTCAGTTGTGGCTTTTAAAAACAACGGTGGCAATATTGAAATTATTGTCGGAGAGGCTGCTAAAAGAATGGCAATGACAAACCCAGATACTGTCACTTCAATTAAGAGACACATGGGTGAAACTAACTTTAAAACCAAAACTATTAAAGGTGAATACAAACCAGAAGAAATTTCTGCAATGATCTTACAATCTTTAAAAAAGACAGCAGAGGCTTATCTTGGCGCAGAAGTCACAGAAGCGGTTATCACCGTACCTGCTTACTTTAACGACGCACAAAGACAAGCAACTAAAGACGCCGGTAAAATCGCTGGTCTAAACGTACGTCGTATTATTAACGAACCAACTGCTGCAGCACTTGCTTATGGTTTTGACAAACAAGACAAAGAACACACAGTCTTGGTATTTGACTTAGGAGGCGGTACTTTTGACGTATCTATCCTTCACCTTGCCGACGGCACATTTGAAGTAGTTTCTACAGCCGGTGACAACAAACTAGGTGGTGATGACTTTGACCAAAAGATTGTTGACTATTTAATTGAAAAGTTTAGACGAGAAACTGCAGTTGACTTATCTCGCGACCGTTCTGCTCTGCAACGCCTAAAAGACGCCGCAGAAAAGGCAAAAAAAGACCTATCTGGCTTAACTCAAACCCAGATTTCGCTACCTTTTATTTCTATGGGCCAAGCCGGACCTGTGCACTTGGAAGAAACTTTGACTCGCGCTAAGTTTGATGAGTTAACTGCTGACTTAGTAGAACGCGCTAAACTGCCTGTACAACGCGCACTTCAAGACGCTAAGATGACTAGCGGCGACATTAACCAGGTGTTGCTTGTGGGTGGTTCTACTCGTATTCCTGCAGTTCAAGAAATGGTGAAAAAAGAACTTGGCAAAGAACCAAACAAATCAGTTAACCCAGACGAAGTTGTGGCAATGGGTGCCGCTATTCAAGGCGGTGTTTTAGCCGGCGACGTTAAAGACGTTTTACTGCTAGACGTAACTCCGCTTTCTTTAGGAATTGAAACCTTGGGTGGTCTATTTGAAAAAATCATTGAAAGAAACACTACAATTCCAACTTCTAAATCAAAAGTTTTCTCAACTGCTCAAGACAACCAACCAGGTGTGCTTATCCACGTTCTGCAAGGTGAACGCAAACTAGTTCACGACAACAAGTCACTTGGTAGTTTCGCACTTGATGGTATTCCACCAGCTCCACGCGGTGTTCCTCAAATTGAAGTTACTTTTGACATTGACGCCAACGGTATAGTTTCAGTTAAAGCCAAAGACCTTGGCACTAACAAAGAACAGGCAATTACAATTACCGGTGGCTCTGGACTTTCTGAAACCGAAATTGAGCGTATGGTTAATGAGGCTAAAGAAAACGAAGAAGCAGACCGTAAACGAAAAGAGTTAATTGACCTTAAAAATGAAGCCGACTCAATGATTTATCAAACCGAGAAAGCCATTAAAGACCTTGGCGACAAAGTAGACGAAAAAGAAAAAGCAGAAATAGAGACTGCTAAAAAAGACCTTGAAGACGTACTTAAAACTGAAAACTTTGCAGTTATTAAAGAAAAGAAAGAAGCCTTTGAAAAACTTGCGCAAGGCATTGCCATGAAAGCATATCAGGCTAAACAAGGTGCGCAAACCTCAAACGAAGCGAAACCTGAAGACAGTAAAAACTCAACAGAAGACGTAAAGGAAGCTACTTTTAGCGACAAGAACTAATGGCTGCTAAACGCGATTACTACGAGATTTTAGGAGTTTCTAAAACCGCTAGTGACGAAGAAATAAAAAAAGCCTACCGCGCATTAGCCAAGAAATATCACCCAGATATTTCTAAAGAAAAAGACGCAGAGACTAAGTTTAAAGAAGTTCAAGAAGCCTATCAAGTGCTTTCTGACCAAAGTAAACGACAAAACTACGATAAATATGGCACAGAAGACCCAATGTCTGGGTTTTCTGGCCAGGACTTTTCTGGTTTCCAAGGTTTCACTAGTGGTTTTTCTGACTTTTTTGGAGATATTAAAGATTTTTTTCAATCCTTTACTGGAGGTGGCTCTAGCCGACAGTCAACTGGTTCTACAGGCTCAGACATTCACACAACCCATCGGCTAAGTTTTGAGGGAGCCGCGATAGGTACACAAATTAAAATAAAAATTCACCGCCAAAAAAAATGTACAGAGTGCGCGGGCACTGGTAGTTTTGACAAGTCAGCACCAACTACTTGTTCAACTTGCCACGGACATGGCAGAACTTATCAAATCAGAAACTCCATATTTGGCCAAATTCAAGAAGAAAAGGTATGTTCAAAATGTAGTGGAACTGGAACTACTGTCACAAACCCTTGTCGGGTATGTGCAGGACAGTCTAGAGTTAAAGTGAGTGAAACCATTACTATTAACGTCCCAAGTGGTGTTGAAACTGGAGACGTGCTTTCGGTTAAAGGAAGTGGCAATGAAGGTGCTTTCAATTCACGAAACGGCGACCTTTTAATTGAATTTATTGTTTCTGAGTCTAAATTCTTTAAACGAAAAAACCTAGACATCTACACAACCTTAACCTTAACTTTCGCAGAAGCCGCACTTGGCGCCAATATTAACGTTCAAACCATTCACGGCAACATTGACCTAGTAGTGCCCGCTGGCATTCAGTCAGGTGCTTTCTTGAAGTTATCTGGCAAAGGTGTGAAAAGATCCGGCCGTCAAGGCGATCACTTAATTGAAATTAAAGTTCAAACACCTTTAAGTTTAAGTTCTGAACAAAAAGAACTATTTAAACGTTTAGCTGAACTTGAATTAAAACAAAAAAAGTCTTTTCAAGACAGAGTTAAAAACTAGTCAAGGATATCAAAACCAAAACTGTCTATTATTTGGTTGTTTTCAACAACAACTACCCCACCGTTTTGAAATTTAGCGGTAAAGCATTTTTCTTTATTTAAAATCCAGACGATAGTTTTAATAAAATGCGAGTGGCACACAACAAAAAGTGTGCCACTTTTAATTTTACTTGTCTTATTTAAAAAACTTTTTGCTCTTTTCAAAAGCATTTCATCGTCTTCAAAATTACGACCAGTTTTTAGACTAGGAATTAAGGAAGTCGGCATTCCGTCAAATTCTCCAAACTCACGTTCTACTATATCGCCATTGGCAATTAGTGGTAATGCTAACTTAAGTTCATTTTTTAAAAAAACAGCAGTCTCAAAAGCCCTGGAAAATGGTGACACTAGTACTCTATCTGGAATCAACTTGTTTTGCTTTAAAAACTGAGCAGTATTTTTTAGTTCAAAATACCAAGCTGGGTCAAGATGAGTATCAACATGCCCCTGTATTTTGTTTAAGGCGTTAGTTTTAGTTTTGCCGTGTCTGATAAATACTATTTTCATGAATTTTAGCCTCATTGATTTACCTTAAAATCATAACAAAATACCTACTTAATTTGCTATTTTTTAAGTAATTCAAAAATTAGCGCTAACTATATTTGCGAACAAAAACAGTTGATAACTTAAAAATAAGAGTAGATAAATTATGAAAATGACAAAAAAAGATGAATTAAAACTAATTAAAACCATTCAAATTTTGCTTGCAAAAGACAAGCAAGACTTAAATGAAAATTTTGATGTTGCTAGCAAAATTGCTAAAACCATTAGCATCAACCGCTCAAACTACAATCTAGACAATCTAAAAATTGATGAGTTTTTAAAACTAAAACTTAAAACTGCAAAAGATTTTCTTGTGCTTGCAGCCAGAAAATCAATAGACAATTCAAAATCACTTAAAACTCAGGCAGATTTTCAAAAAAGATTTGGTTGGCTTTTTTTCACCAAAAAAACCGAGCATTTACTCTGTGTATTTTTAGACAGCAAACTAAGAGTATTGGGCAAAAAAATGTTTACAGACAAAAGCACAAACAATTTAAAAATCCCACTTAAAGAAATAGTGTTGCTTGCAAATCGCTTCAAATCTAATCAAGTAATTTTGATGCACAACCACCCAAGTCAAGACCCGGAACCTAGTGAAACCGACATCAAAACTACTGAAGTTTGTCAAGAAATTCTTCGCCATTTAGACATCAAGCTACTTGACCATTTAGTGTTTACAAATACAGAATACCGCTCGGTACTTACGTATTTTTAACAATATTTTTACAACTAAAATCGCAGTTTTTCAATTGCAAAACAAGGGTTTAAATGTTAAAATATTTTCGTATCTGCGTGCATTTTTATTCCCCTAAATTCACGCATTTTATAAAAAAATACGCATATAAAGAGGATATTGATGGCAAATTTAAAGAATTACGACGAAAAATCCATACAAGTGTTAAAAGGTCTTGAGGCTGTTCGTAAACGCCCTGGAATGTACATTGGCTCAACCGATTCAAGAGGACTGCACCACTTAGTTTGGGAAATTTTTGACAACGCAGTTGATGAGGCTTTATCTGGGTTTGGCAATACCATTACTTTAACTGTCCGTAAAGACAACTCAATCTGTGTGGAAGACGAAGGCCGAGGTATTCCTTATAAAAAACACGAGTCCGGTGTCTCTACACTGCAACTTATTTTTACAACTCTACACGCCGGTGGTAAATTCTCAGATTCAGGTTACAAGGTATCTGGCGGTCTGCATGGTCTTGGTGGTGCTGTTGTAAACGCACTTTCTTCTAAGTTCACAGTAACTTCTGCCAGAGATGGCAAAATTTGTCAGCAAACTTACTCAGATGGTGGCTCTAAAATTCAAAAAGACCAAATAATCGGAGATAGCCGCAGAACTGGGACTAAAATTGAGTTTTGGCCAGATCCTAAAATTTTTCAAACTACTACTTTTGTCTACGAAACAATTCGTGAACGCGTACGCGAGGCTGCCTTTTTAATCAAAGGTCTAAAAGTAGTTTTAATTGACGAACGCTCAAAAAAACGCGAAGAATTTGAATACGAAAACGGAATTAAAGAATACGTTCAATTGTTAGCAGGTTCTAAAAAACCACTTGGTCAAATCAAAACTTTTGCAGGCGAGCATTTTTCTGAAAACTGCAAACTGCCAATCGAAATAGAATGCGCTTTTATGTATTTTGAAACTTATTCCGAAAACATCATTTCTTTTGTCAACAACATCCGCACCAAAGATGGTGGAACCCACGAAATTGGTTTTAAAACTGCTTTCACTCGTGCTTTTAACGAATATGCTCGTAAATACAACTTCTTAAAAGAAAAAGATGAAAACCTAGACGGAGTTGACTTAAGAGAGGGTTTGATTGCTGTCATTTCTTTAAAAGTCCCAGAAAAACTTCTGCAATTTGAAGGACAAACCAAGGCAAAACTTGGAACTCCTGAGGCTAGAGCCGCAGTTGACCAAGTAGTTTACGAAAAATTAAGTTTCTTTTTAGAAGAAAATAAAAAACTTTCAGAAACTTTGCTTAACAAAGCACTCTTGGCTAAAAAAGCCCGAATTGCCGCGAGAAAAGCAAGAGAACAAGCTAGACAAGGTAAAACTTCTGCCAAAAAAGACTACGTACTTTCAGGAAAACTAACCCCTGCACTTTCTAAAAAAGCCGAAGAACGCGAACTTTTCTTAGTGGAAGGAGACTCAGCGGGAGGTTCTGCAAAGCAAGGACGAAATCGTCAGTTTCAAGCAATTCTGCCATTGCGCGGTAAAGTTTTAAATACCGAGAAAGCAAATGTTGACCAAATTCTTAAAAACGAAGAAATTTTGAACATTATTCACGCAATTGGTGCTGACTTTGGAAGCAAGTTTGACTTAAAAAAATCAAACTACCACAAAGTTATTATCATGACCGACGCCGACACAGATGGTGCCCACATCCAAATATTGCTTCTAACTTTCTTCTTTAGATTCATGAAACCGTTAATTGAGCACGGTTATCTATATATTGCAAACCCACCTCTTTATAAACTTTCTAATAAAACCAAAAAAATCTACTGCTGGTCTGACGAAGAGTTAATTAAAGCGCAAGGCGAAGGTAAGTTTCAAATCCAGCGCTTTAAAGGTTTGGGTGAAATGAACTTTGACCAACTTTGGGAAACTACAATGAATCCAAATACCAGAAACATTATTCGCGTCAATGTCTCTGATTTTGAAGAGTCTGACCATCATGTATCTGTTTTAATGGGCGACGATGTTGCGCCGCGTCGTGACTGGATTGAGCAAAACGTAGACTTTAATGCTAACGATAACTTCTTGTCACTTAAAGAAAAAGGCATGCCAGAAGAGCAGCCAGCAGACGAGGAATAGGTAAAACATTATGCAAAAGATTAAACAAAAAATCGATGAGTTTATCGACAAAAACATTACCGACTCTGCTTTAAGTGAAATATTTTCAGACCGTTTTGCTAGATACGCTAAATACATTATTCAAGACAGAGCAATCCCAGACGTTAGAGATGGACTAAAGCCAGTTCAAAGAAGAATACTTTACGCGATGTATAAAATGGGCGTGTTTTCAGAGAAACCTTACCGAAAATCTGCGCGTATCACTGGGGAAGTTATGGGTAAATACCACCCACATGGAGACTCGTCCATATACGAAGCAATGGTTAGAATGTCTCAAGACTTTAAGATGAACATTCCGCTGATAGACATGCACGGAAACAACGGTTCTATAGACGGAGACAGTCCAGCGGCTATGCGTTATACCGAGGCAAGGCTAGCGTTTGCCGCGGAAACCATGCTAATTGACTTAGATAAAAAAACAGTGGTGTTTGTTCCAAACTTTGACGACGAAGAAATAGAACCAGTAGTTCTTCCTGCTCGTTTTCCAAACTTACTGGTAAATGGTTCTAGCGGGATTTCGGCAGGATACGCCACCAAAATTCCTCCGCACAACATTGGCGAAATTATTGATGCTACAATTCATTTGCTTAACCACCCTAAGGCTAGTCTTGAAAAAATTCTTGAGTTTGTCAAAGGTCCTGACTTTCCAACTGGTGGTATTGTTGAAGGTAAAGACTCAATTGTCCAAGCTCTTGCCACTGGAACTGGGCGTATACTTTTAAAATCCAAAATAGAAATTGAAGAAATTAACTCAACCACTAAACGAATCGTTGTCACAGAAATACCTTTTGAAGTTTCAAAAGCTGATTTAGTTAGAGAAATTGACACTACGCGCATTGAAAAAGGCATTGATATCCAAGAAGTTAGAGATGAGTCTGACAAAGATGGCCTTAGAATTGCAATTGACTTAAAACCAAACACCGAACCAACAGCTATTCTTGCATATCTATTTAAAAACACGCAACTGCAAGTCTACTTTAACTACAATATGGTCTCAATTGCTGACAGTCGACCGGTTTGCATGGGCATAATTGACATATTACTTGCCTATATCAACCACTACAAAGAATGCTACACTGCTCGCACTCAGTATCTTTGCGATAAAGACAAAGAACGTCTACATATTGTTGAAGGTCTGGAAAAAATGCTTTCAGTGTTAGACGAAATTATTCGTATAATCCGTGCATCCCACGACAAAAAATCTTCAATTGAAAATATCGTCGCTGGTTTTAACGGTATTTTTACTGTCAAACAAGCAACCGCGATTGTCAACATGCGACTATACCGTTTATCTAACACAGACATAGTTCTATTGCTTAAAGAAAAAGAAGACTTAATTGAAAGAATTAAGGAATACGAAAAAATTCTGGCAGACCCTGAGTACTTAACTAAAAAAGTTGGAAACGAACTAAAAGAGACTAAAAAACAGTTGTATGTTGAAAGAAGAACTGAAATTAAAGAAGAAATCACTAACTTAAAAATTGACGAAAAAGCCTTAATTTCAAATGACACCTATCACTTTGGAGTTTCGGCAAACGGCTATATTTACAAGTCTTCGCTAAAATCATTTGCGCAAAGCAAACAAACTCAGTTTAAAACAGGCGACAGTTTAGTGTTAGAACAGGAAGTTTCTAACCACTCAACGCTTTTGATGTTTACAAATCAAGGTAACTTTATCGCAGTGCCAATTTACAAAATTACCGAAAAGAAATGGTCAGAACTAGGAATTCACATTGGTCAAATTGTAGAACTTTCAGACCAAGAGCGAGTAATTTATCCGTTTATTGTCGCAGACTTTGCCAAAAACTTAAAGTTTTTACTTGCTACCAACCAAGGTTTTGCTAAACAAGTTCTACTTTCTGACCTGACCACTACTCGTTTCACCAAACCCCAGCGCGCAATTAAGTTGGCTGACAAAGATGAGTTGGTCTCAGTATCAGCAGGTCCTCTTAAATCAATTCTTTGTTTAACTAAAAAAGGCTATGGTCTGTGCTTTGCTGAATCCGAAGTCCCTGAATACGGACTTTACGCATCTGGAGTTCGTGTAATTAAACTAGAAGACAAAGATGAACTTACGTCTGCTTTGTTTGTTAACGAAGAAAGTCAGATTTTAATGCTTACAAACAAAGCAACTGTCTTTGCTCGCAACTACTTTGAACTTCCTCAAATGCAGCGCTACCGCAAGGGAACTTTGATGTACCAACGCCAAAAAACTCAACCTGCTGAACTAGTTTCCTGTGTTGTGGTAAACTCAAATCAAAATAACTTAGAGGCAAATATTTTCTTTAAAGAAGTAGTTTTAACTAAAAAAATCACAGACCTTAAAAACTCAAACAAGTTTGGACTGACTTTAGATGGAGTAAGCAAAGAAAGTCTGCCTTGGTTGATTGTAATCAAAAAAGACTTACTTGAAGATTTAAAACCTCTTGACCAAAAACAAGCAATTGAAATTACTAAAATTAAGAAAAAAGCAACTAAGATCTCAGAACAAGCCTTTTCAGCCTTTACCGCTGAATTTGGCTTAGATAACCCAGTTCAAGAAGAAGAGCAAAAAGATGAACCTACTTACTCATCGCCTTTCTTTGACGATCTTGAATTTTAAGAGTTTAAATATTTATTTTTAAAAAAAGGAGGAATAAATATGAAAATTAAAGTACTTAATACTAACCAAACTTATGAATTTCCAAATGGTGTGTGTGCTTTAGATGTGTTAAAAGAAGTAAAGTTAGACTTTACACCTTTTGCCGTGAAAGCCAACCGCCGACTTCGTGAACTTACCTATCAACTACACGCAGACTGCGAAATTGAGTTTTTGTCGCATTCTGTACGTTCTGCTAACCGAATTTACGAAGCATCACTTCGTTTTATCGTAGCAATGGCTTACAATCGCCTGTTTAAAAGCCAAGTTAAGTTCAACTACAATGTTTCTATGTCTATTTTGGCAATTCCTAAAAAACTTGGCCGCAAACTAACTGAAAAAGACATTGATGCGTTAGATAAAGAAATTAAAAAAATAGTTAAGGCAGACTTGCCTTTTGAAAAAGTTTTAATTCCACTTGAACAGGCCGAAAACATTTACGCTAAACAAGGTGACTTAGATAAACTTGCCGTTTTAAATGTGCGCGAACAAGAATACGTAAACGCCTACAAAGTTGGCGATTACTACAACTATATGTACTCAAAAATGGTGCCAAGCACAGGTTATTTAAAAGACTACAAAATTTTCCTTTACGACGCTGGTTTTATTTTGCAATATCCGCGCGGTGAGGCAAATGGCCGTATTCCTGAGTTTTCAGAGTCTCTGACTTACGCAAACACTTTACGCGAAGCCGCTGCTTGGTCTAAGTCAGTTGGAGTTGGCACAATTGCTGAACTAAACGAAAAAGCGTTTGACCGCAAAAAAATTAGTGAGTTTATCAATATGTGTGAAATTAGACACACAAATAACTTCTTTAAAGTAGCCTCAGAAATTTTGAACTATGGCGCCAAAAAGCGCTTAATTTGCGTAGCAGGTCCTTCTTCTTCTGGCAAAACTACATTTGCAACTAGACTAAGATATACTCTTGCTTCACTTGGCGTCAAAACTTTAATGATTTCAATTGACGACTACTATGTTGAACGTTCTAAAACTCCGCTAGACGAAGACGGCAACCTAGACTTTGAAAGCCTATATGCCCTAGACATTGATCTGTTTAACCAAAATTTATCTGACTTAATTCAAGGCAAACCAACTAGTTTACCTGTTTATGACTTTAAAACTTCTTCTCGTAGTTTCAAAGAACCACTTACTATTGACGCCACAACTCCTATCATCATTGAAGGTATTCACGCGCTTAACGAAGAGTTAACTAAATCTATTAAGCGAGACTTAAAGTACAAAATCTTTATCGGACCACAAACTCAGGCGCACATTGACTTTCACAACCCAATATCTTTTACCGACCTGCGTTTACTTCGCCGAATTGTAAGAGACTCAAAATATAGAAATGCCAAGGCTACCGAAACTCTTTCAATGTGGCCATCTGTTAGAAAAGGTGAGTTTAAGTGGATTTATCCAAACCAAGAGGGCGTGGACTTTGTTTTCAACACCGAACTTTCTTATGAATACGCTGTCTTAAAAAAACACGCGCTTCCACAACTACAAGCCATCCCGCGTTCATCTGAATACTTTATTACTGCCAATCGTTTAGTTAAATTCTTAAAATACTACGTAGACATTGACGATCAACTTGTTCCTTGCAACTCACTACTTCGCGAGTTTATCGGTGGTGCCTGCGTTTAGGCAACTGATTTATTTAAATGTTTTTACTTAAAAACATTGAGCGCTTTACACTGGATTTTTCTCAAATCAACAAACTAACCGCGCTTTACACTAAACGTGGCCAAGAAACTTACTTCGCTGAGTTTTTCAAAAAATTCAAACAAGCGCTCATCCCTGGCCTAGTTTCTGAAAACTCATACTATTTTTCTTGCATGTTTTCAGAACTAGATAAAGACAAATTAAAAAGATTTACTTCAAATGACTACAAGCCAAACAACTTAAAGGAAAGGTTTGTCCAAAACGCAAGAAAAATCATTTCAAGTATTCAACAGACCGCCGAAAAAGGTCTGCACAACTCAGATATCTATGCGTATGCCTCTGCGCTTGGCGATGGAATTCACGCAGTTTCTTTAAACCGAGCGCAGGCGAGCCAAACTAATTTCTTAGATGCAAGCGGAAAACCACTTGGAATTGAGGCAAAACTTAGTGAAGTTTGTACGCTTTACAATACTTTGTGTGTCAAAGAAATTGAAAAAGTTACATTAATTTCTAATTTCTTAATTGACTACTATATGCTGGAGCCTTATCTTTTAAACCAGAAAGCATTGTTTTGTTTGCTTGCTTTCAGACTACTTACTGCTGAGTTTAAGGTTTTTTCATATGTTTCTTTTTTTAAATTCTTAGCACCACTTAGCGCTCAACTTGACCAAGCCCTGGCAGTGGCTAGCACTAACTGGCTACACGGACACTCCGATACTTCTTTGCTTTTTGAGATTTTAACCTCCGTGTGTTTCCAGGCTTATCAAGAATTTGAAACAAAGGCTCACCAACATCAGTTTGAAGCAACTATCAATCGCAAAAACGACATCATTGGCCAAATTAGAAATTTCCAAGATACCTTTACCGTTGCTGATTTAAAAAAAGCCAACCCACACATTTCGCTTTCTACCATTAACCGAACACTAAAAACCTTGAAAGATTCGGGTGAAATTATTTTAGTTGGCAAAGGTAAAAGTTCTTTTTGGCAAAAAACCCACACCACGACTAACTTACTCCAGTCTTCGTTTTTTACGCAAGACTGATACTTGGTTTTGTTAAAGTATAATTAACCTAACCTACATAAATTCAAAAATTAAGGAGAAAAAAATATGAATTTACTGAATTTTTTAACTAAAACTAACTCTGGTTTTAACTACTATGAACTAGTTGGAATTGCTGCCGGTATTGTAATTTTTATTTCGTTTACCTTCAGAAAAGACTTAATTATTCGCTCAGTTAACTCAGTTGGCTGTCTACTTTTTGTAACTTACGGTATTTTAATTGGTGCACACTCAGTTTGGGCTATCAACGGTGCACTTTTCTTATTTAACTTAGGAAATGTAATCTACGCGCTAGTTAAGGCACACAAACAAAAAGGTCTTCCACAATCTGAGACCATAACTATTGATAAAGCCGAATACGACCGCCTAAAAGCCCTAGAAAGCACTCAATCTAAATAGACTTAAACTTTGTCTAAATGAGTTTAACAATCAAAGTTGGCGAAAAATACCAAGAGACTATTTTGTTTAAAGCAGCCGACATTGCTGCTTTTGCAGAAGCAACTGGCGACAAAAACCCACTGCACTTAGACGCGGTCTACTGTAAAAACACAAGATTTGCTCGCCCTATTGTGCACGGCGCTTTGCTTTTTTCGCACTTTTCTCGTGTTTTTGGTACAATTTGGCCGGGTGAAGGCTCGGTTTACTTAAAGCAAAGCATCGAGTTTCAAAGACCAATTTTTGTAGGAGATGCGGCAACTTTAGAAATTGAATGCCAAGGCGTTGACTTAGCGAAAAAAAGAGTGACTTTTTTGTGTACTTTCTTTAATTTTGAAAATAAAGTAGCATGCCAAGGTGAAGCGGTGATATATCTGCCAAATTTAGAAAAATAAATGGAAAAATCAGAAATTATTCAAAGTAAAATTCAACATTATATTGACTTAAATGTCTTGCCTTTTGTAAAAGAAATTGAAACAAAAGGCACTTTTCCTGTGGATTTAGTTAAAGAAATGCAGGCAAACTCTTTGTTTGGCCTGACAATTCCGAAAACCTATTCAGGTTCTGGTCTAGACTATAGGCTATATATTGACACAGTTTTAAGACTGTCTCAAGCAGATGCTGCGCTTGGCGTAATTTTAGCTGCGCATACTTCACTTTGTGTAGCGCCAATTTTAAAGTTTGGAACAGAGGAACAAAAAGCCAAATATTTACCACAACTTGCGAAATCCAAACTGGGTGCGTTTGCTTTAACTGAAACTAATGCAGGTTCAAATCCGGTGATTTTAGACTCTTCATTTGAAGAGCAGAAAGACCACTTTTTACTAAACGGTTCAAAATTATTTATCACCAATGCCCCGCACGCCGATATCTATTTAGTGTTTGCAAGAAACAAACAAACCGAAAACACTAGTCGCTCAATGGCTTGTTTTATTGTAGAAAAAAACATGCCTGGTGTTTCTTTTGGAGAACCTGACAGTAAACTCGGAATTCGCCCTTCCTCTTCTTGCGAAGTTATACTATCCAACGTAAAAGTTCCAAAAGAAAACTTACTTGGTCAACTTGGCCAAGGCTACAAAATTGCGTTAACTACGCTAACTGGTGGCAGAATTTCAATTGCTGCACAAGCCCTTGGAATTGCAAACGCTGCTTTAAAGGAAGTTGAAACTTACTCAAATCAGCGCCGCCAATTTGGCCAAACTTTAGCAGAGTTTCAACACACTCAATTTCGCTATGCTGAACTTAAAACCAAAATAAAAGCAGCAACCTTGCTCCTTAATGAAGCCGTTTCAACTTATCAAACACCTACCAACATCCAAGACTCTGCAATGGCTAAGTTATATTGCGCAAAAGTAGCGGTTGAAGCCGCTGACTTTGCTGTCCAAATCCACGGAGGCTACGGCTACATGACTTCCTTTATTGTAGAGCGGCTATACAGAGACGCAAAAATCACGGAAATTTATGAAGGAACTTCTGAAGTTCAAAAAATAATTATTGGCCAAACCTTATTGAAGAAATGAAGGTTGCAGTTTTAGTAAAAGTGGTTCCCAACACCACTAAGTTTGAGTTCAATAAGGAAACTAACACTTTAGTGCGCTCAGGTGAACAAATAATTAACCCAGACGACTTAAAAGCAATAGCACTTGCACAAAAATTAAACCTGGACATTGAAGTAATTTCAATGGCCCCACTTTTCCATAAACCTGTACTGTCTTCAGTGTTTGCCTATAAAAATGTCAAAAAACTAATAATTTTAAGTGACCCTGCGTTTTCAGGTTCTGATACTGCTGCAACTGCAAAAGTTTTAGCTGAGTTTTTAAAAACTCAAAACCACGTCTACATTTTTGCAGGCTATCAAGCCCTAGACGGAGATACCGCTCAGGTCGGACCTTCAATTTCTACACTTTTAGGCGAAACTTTGATATCTTGTGTATATGATATAACTAAAAAAGCAAGTTCTCTAAACGCTTATGTAAACTCAGATTTTGGTGATTTAGAGGTAAAAGTTCCGAAAAAAGCACTAATTACCGTGACTTCAAAACAAGCCAGTTCACCTGTATTAGACCTGGCTAACTTAAAAAATTTAAACGAAGAAAATATTCAAACTTATACTAACCAAAACTTAAAGATAGAAATTACTGAACTAGGCCTTAAAGGTTCACCAACTAGAGTTAAAAAAACTTTTTTAAAAACCTTCCCTAAAAAATCCACTGAAGTTTTGAAGATTGACTCAGATACTGTTGCCTATGTTTTAGCCGAACAATTTAAAGAGTTTTTAAAATAAGGATATGAGAACATGAAAAATATTTTTATTTTAGGTTTTTTAAATCAACAGAAGCAAATAGTTTCTGGAACTTTTGAGCTGATTTCTGAAATCAATCAAAAAAACTTAGACTCAGTTATAGTCAACGCCTTGATTTTAACAGACTCAGATTTACCTAGCCAAGAAAATGAAAAACTAAAAAATTTTGGTTTTCATCAAACTTATGTCTTGGTTTTGCCAAAAGACTACTTTTTAAATGTGCAGGCAACTGGCAAAACTATCTTTAACTTATTTAAAAAATTACCAACTCCAGTTATCTTTTTATTTCCCTCTAGTATTTTTACTCGCAGCTTAGCTCCTGTTTTAGCAACTCTTTTCAAAGCTGGGTTAACCGCGGATACCACAGGACTAGAAATTGAAGCGGCTGCTGATTCACTTAAACTAACAGCTGTCAGACCTGCTTTTTCTGGAAATATTTACGCAGAAATTATCTATCCTAATTCTTTGGTGCAAATGGCTACAGTTAGACAAGGGTTATTTGAGTTAAAAGAAAAGCCAAACCCTGAGATGAAACTTACAAAAATTGAGACAACTCAAGACAAAGAACTTAACTTTAAACAGATTTTAAATAAAACTAAAGAAAACTTTTCATTTCAAGGTAAAGAAATTATTTTTGACTTAGGTCGTGGTGCTGAAAGTGCAGTTAAATACTTCGCTGATTTTTTAAATCAGTCAAAAGTTGCAGTTGGTGCAACTAGAGGATTGGTGCAAAAATCGCTGTTTAGCAAAAACAGGCAAATCGGTCAAACTGGCTCCGCAGTTGCTCCTAACTTACTAATTTGTTTTGGAGTTTCAGGGTCAAGTCAACATCTTGCTGGTATTCAAAAGGCTAAAAAAATTATTTCGGTTAACATAGATGAAAGCGCTTCACTTAACCAACATGCGGATTTAGTGATAGTTGGAGATGTCAATGAGATAATTCCTAAGTTTATCAAACTAATTTCTAAAAAGGAGATTTAAATGCAAAACAAAGTCTACATTGTTGCCAAAGGGCGCAGTGCAATCGGTAATTTTGGTCAAACATTTGCTGGTCAAAGTATTACTAAAATCAGTGCGCAAGTATTATCTGGTTTACTTGAAAAATACAAAATCAATAAGGCTGAAATTCAAAAACTAGTCTTTGGTCAAGTTATGCAAAGCGCGTGCGGTCAAAACACTGCCAGACAAATTGCGCTGGAAACCGGACTTAGTCCAAAAACCACTGCCTTTACTGTAAACATGGTCTGTGGCTCTGGTATGCAGGCAATTGTTTCTGCTTATCTTGATATACTTTCTGGCAAAACTGACTTAGTTGTAGCCGGAGGCGGTGAGTTTATGTCGAATGTGCCACACGCTATTTTAAACTCAAGGGCAGGCTGTAAATACGGACCTCTTAAAACCCTTGATTTAATTGAGTCAGACGGCCTGACCGACTCTTTCTTAAAAGAACCAATGGGGCTTTTAATGGATAAGGTAGCAGTTAATCTAAATATTACTAAAGAAGAAGCAGCTACTTATTCAGATAGTTCGCACAAAAAGGCTTACCAAGCCCAAAGTAATGTATTTAAATCAGAAATTATTCCAGTTACTGTCAAACAAAAAAAAGTAGAAATTAGTTTCTCAAAAGATGAACACATCAGACCAGAGACGACTGCAGAGACTATCTTAAAACTTCCTTCTATTTTCTCAAAAGATGGAATTACTAACGCTGGAAACGCATCTGGTATAAACGACGGAGTTGCCTTTGTTTGTTTGGCCTCAAGTGCTTATCTAGATAAACACCCAGAAGTAGAACCACTTGCAGAAATCGTAGACTTTGCAGAAGTTGGTGTAGAGCCAAATAGTTTCCCACTTGCGCCGTTTTTTGCAATGCAAAAACTAATTGAAACCAACAAACTTAAGCTAAAAGACCTTGATTTATTTGAAATCAACGAGGCGTTTGCGCATACCGTGGTTGCTAACTTAAAGTTGTTATCTGAAAAATACAATGTTTCGTATAGTGCTTTAAGTAAAAAAACCAATGTATGCGGTGGTGCTGTGGCGCTTGGTCATCCACTTGGCATGTCTGGTGCCAGGGTTGTAGTATCTCTTGTCACTCAGTTTGAACATTTTAATTTAAACTCAGGAATTGCTTCACTTTGTATAGGTGGCGGTCAAGGAATTGCACTTTACTTAAGAAAAGGAGCACATAAATGACTAGATTCAAAGACAAATTAGTTTTAATTACTGGCGCAGGACGCGGAATTGGCAAGGAATGTGCACTTCAGTTTTTGAAAGAAGGCGCGAAAGTTATTGGCTTTGCCCTGCATCCTTTAACCTACAGTCATCCTAATTTATTCGGCTATTGCTTAGATGTTTCTGACCGCATGCAAATTCAGTCACTTTTGCCAGAAATTATTGCTAAACACGGAATCCCGGAGATTCTTGTCAATAACGCTGGAATTACTAAAGACAGTCTAACTCAAAAAATGGCAGATGAAGACTGGGATAAAGTAATTTCTGTGAACTTAACCGGAATTTATAATCTAACTAAACCACTCATCCCTGAATTTTTAAAAACAGGGAAAGCCCAAATTATTAACATAACTTCAATTGTTGGACAATACGGAAACATTGGCCAAGCTAACTATGCTGCTGCTAAAGCCGGAGTAATTGGCTTAACAAAGACCTGGGCAAAAGAGTTTGCACGCAAAGGTGCAAACATCCGAGTAAACGCAGTTGCACCTGGTTTTATTTTGACCGACATGATGAAAACGGTCCCAGATACTTTACTTGAAAAGTTTAAAGGACAAACCATGTTAAACCGTTTAGGAGAACCTAGAGAAGTTGCAAATGTCGTGCTATTTTTAGCATCCGATGATTCTAGTTACATAACTGGTGCAACAATTGATGTCAACGGTGGAATGAGACTCTAAAAAAACGATTTTCTAACTTATTTATACTTTAAATTAAACTTAAATTTTGTTATACTATTTATTAGTCAAAAAGGAGAATTTAAATGGCAAAAAAATATGTTTATGCATTTAGTGAAACTAACGAATCAATGCGTAATCTTTGCGGTGGTAAAGGTGCTAACCTTGGCCAAATGACCCAACTCGGATTACCAATTCCTCAAGGTTTCACAGTTACAACTGAGGCTTGTACAAAATACTACAAAGACGGCGAACAAATTTCTACATCAATTCAAAAAGAAATTCTAGACGCAGTCAAAGCCTTGGAAAAACTAACAGGTAAAAAATTCGGAGATCCAAAAAATCCGCTTTTAGTTTCTGTAAGAAGTGGTGCCAGAGTATCAATGCCAGGTATGATGGACACAATTTTAAACTTAGGTCTAAATCCAAATGTAGTTGATGGACTTAGTCAAATTACTGGTAATCGCCGTTTTGCTAACGACTCATACCGTCGTTTCATCCAAATGTATTCAGACGTAGTAATGGGTGTTGAAAAACGTAATTTTGAAAACATTATTGACGAACTTAAAGCGCAAAAAGGCGTAGCACAAGACTCAGACTTCACAGCTGAAGATTTAGACGAAATGATTGCTCGCTTTAAAGAACTTTACAAAAAAGAAATTGGCGAAGAGTTCCCAACTGATCCATTTGTGCAACTATTTGGTGCAATTGGTGCGGTTTTTAAATCTTGGAACAATCCTCGTGCCGACTACTACCGTAAAATGAACAACATCCCTTCATCTTGGGGAACTGCTGTTAACGTTCAGTCAATGGTATTTGGTAACTTTTCAGACAAATCAGGTACAGGTGTTGCCTTTACTCGCCACCCTTCTACAGGTGAGGCTAAAGTATTTGGTGAATACTTAATTAACGCTCAAGGTGAAGACGTAGTTGCTGGTATCCGCACCCCTCAAGCCCTTGACACTTTAAAAGACGTAATGCCTGCTTGCCACGCTGAGTTTATGCGCTTGGCTGCTTTGCTGGAAGAACACTTCCGTGATATGCAAGACATTGAGTTTACTATCGAAAATGAAAAATTATACTTCCTTCAAACTAGAAATGGAAAAAGAACGGCGCCTGCTGCTCTTAAAATCGCAGTTGATTTAGTTAATGAAGGTAAAATCACTAAAGAACAAGCAATCACTCGTGTTGAACCGGCTCAACTTGAAAATCTCCTTCACCCACACTTCTCAGCATCTGCTTTAAAAACTGCTAAGCTTGCCGGCAAAGGTCTGCCAGCATCTCCTGGTGCTGCAACTGGACAAGTTGCCTTCTCTGTGGCCGAAGTTCTTCGCCTTAAATCAGAAGGTAAAAAGTCAGTACTAGTTCGTCTTGAAACTTCACCAGAAGACATCGAAGGTATGCACGTTGCCGAAGGTTTCTTAACTGCTCGCGGTGGTATGACTTCACACGCAGCCGTAGTTGCTCGTGGTATGGGTAAAACTTGTGTTGCGGGTTGCCATGACCTTCAATTTTTATCAGACGGAACTTGTCGTCTAGGTGGCGCTGAAGTTAGAGAAGGCGACTACATTAGTATTGATGGTTCAACTGGTTCTGTTTATTTGCAAAAAATTGAAACAGTACCTGCAGAAATTTCTGGTGACTTTGAAACATTTATGGGCTGGGTTGACGAAGTTCGCACACTTGGAGTGCGTGCTAACGCCGAAACTCCAAAAGATGCGCGTCAGGCTATCTTATTTGGCGCGGAAGGTATTGGCTTAATTCGTACAGAACATATGTTCTTTGACTCAACTCGTATCAAAGCGATTCGTGAGTTTATTGTATCTGCTACTGCTGAACAAAGAAAAGTAGCACTTGAACGTATTTTGCCATACCAACAAAAAGACTTTGAAGATTTAATTGAAACTGTAGAGGGCCGAGCGATGACTATCCGTTATCTAGATCCACCTCTACATGAATTCATTCCAAAAGAGGCTAAAGAAATTGAAGAGCTTGCACGTGAACTTAAAGTTGAATTAAAAGAACTTTACAGCGTAATTGCTTCTCTTCACGAAGAAAATCCAATGATGGGTAACCGTGGTTGCCGTCTAGCGGTTCGCTACCCTGAACTTGCTGAAATGCAAACTAAAGCGGTAATTACTGCCTATATTGCTCAAACTAAAAAACACCCTGAATGGAAATTAGTTCCAGAAATTATGATTCCACTAGTCGGTGAACTTCGCGAATTTCAATTTGTTAAACAAACTGTTTGCAGAGTTGCAGATCAGTTAATTAAAGAAGCAGGAGTTGACCTTGAATACAAGGTAGGTACAATGATTGAAATCCCTCGTGCTGCAATTTTGGCAGACAAAATTGCCAAAGAAGCAGACTTCTTCTCATTCGGTACCAACGACTTAACTCAGTTAACTTTTGGTTTCTCAAGAGACGACGCTGCTAACTTCTTACCGGCTTACTACGACAACAAGATTTATGAGTTTGACCCTTTCCAACAAATTGACCCTGAAGGTGTAGGTGAACTTGTAAAACTTGCAACTAAACTTGGCAAAAAAGGCAACAAAACTTTGAAACTTGGAGTTTGTGGTGAACACGGTGGAAACCCATTTTCAGTTGAGTTCTTCCACAACGCAGGTATTACCTACGTTTCTTGTTCTCCATTTAGAGTTCCAGTTGCAAGACTTGCGGCTGCTCAGGCAGAACTTAAAAACCCTCGCAGAAAATAGGCATCTAATTTGATTAAAAAAAGTAGTCTTAACTTAAAAAAGACTACTTTTTTATACTAAAAACTAAATAAAATTACATATTAATTTAATTATTCAAGGAGTTTTATATGACTAAAAAAAATTATTCGGTTGTTAATTTGGTCGCAATTGTCGTGGCTGTCGGGCTGGCTGCTTTCGCGATATTTGCAGAAATTCACGCCTTAATTGGTGCAATTGACAAATACCGTAACAACGTTCTGACAATTAGTGAACTAATGATAAGTTGGGTTCGCTTTGTTACCCTAGTCTTTCTTTTAACCGCAGTACTACTTTCTTCATTTTCAGACAAAGTTTTTGCAGGACTAGTTATTTTATTTCTAGACTTTTACTTAATTAAAGTAGCAAGTTTCTTTAACTTAGTGATGCGCGGTCAGTTTTCGTTCAAACAACACTACCCGTCGTTTATCTCTGTATTCTTAGCAATCCTGTTGGCTGTCTTAATAGCACTGGTATTTATGTTGAAGCGCCCTGTGCTTTATCGTCTACACTTTGTGCATTACCTGCCAATTATCGGCACATCTATTTTCTTTTTAGCCTACAGTGGTGCAGAACACGCTCTTTACCTATCACTTGCAATGCTAGTGGCTGTACTAACCGGTCAAAAAATAGTGTCTGGCATAATTTTTGTATCTCGTTTTACTTTTCCAATTATTGAGCTAATCGGTGGACTTCACAAAAACGAAGGAACTCGTATTTACTACATAGTTCGTTGGGTAATCGCCTTTGCTCTGCTAGCTGCGGCTATTTCTTATCTTTCATATGTTATTACTACTTACTTTCAAACTAGAGCAAAACAAAGAAAAGGTCGTCAAACTAAAGTAGAAGTTCAGACCACAAAAGCCTAGGCAAAATTGAAAGAACTCACGTTAATTGTTGGCGCAATGTGTGCGGAGCTGACTTACTTTAAAAATAAGTTAGGCGACCCAAAACGTTTTTTTTCAGACGTTGACCTCTACACAGGCACTTTAAACGAAAAACCTGTTGCACTACTTTACACAGGAATTGGTAAAACTAATGCTGCTTTTGCTTTAACTGAAGCACTTTCTGTGCTTGACCAAAACGCAATCTCAGTTAAAAAAATCATTAACATTGGCCTAGCTGGTGGTTTTGGACTAAAGTTGGGCGAAATTGTTAGGATAAAACACACTACTTTTTCTGACTTTGACTTATCGGTTTTCAACGATCCTATCCCAAGTTTTGACTTAAAGTTAGCAAATGCGTTAGAACTCAAAGAAGTTGTTTGCTTTACGGCAGACCGTTTTGTAACTAGTCCACTAGACAGTAAAGTAAGTTCTTATGTTTGTGACATGGAACTAACCTCTTTAGCACAAATTGCTGAAATTAAACAAATTTCCCTGTCAGCTTTTAAAATTGTCTCTGATTCACTTGACTCAAAGTCCAGTCAAATTAACGAATACTTTGGCTCCAAAAGACCAGAGACTATGGCTAAACTAGAAACTGTTTTGTTTGCTTGTTTGGAGGCTTAAAGTGAAAAAAGGAATAATTTTAATCGGCGATTTATTTGAAGAAACCGAAGCCTTGGTTACCAGAAACATTTTACTGAGAGCTGGTATGGAAGCTAGTTTAGTCTCAACTTCCGATAAGTTAGTATGCGTAAGTTCAAATGGTCTAAAAGTTGAGGCTAAATACTTAATTTCAGCAGTTAACGCTAAAGACTTTGACTTTGTTGCAATTGCTGGCGGTGCTTGGGTGTCTGAACTAATTAAAAACCCATGCGCAGAGCAGTTTAAAGCAATAATTGATTTAATTCAAGACTTTTCTGAACTTAAAAAAACAATTGCTGCAATTTGCGCTGCTCCTGTGCTTTTAGCCTACGCTGGCTTACTTGACAGCATAGAGTTTACTTGTTTTCCTGGATTTGAGAAATACATGCAAGGTACATACATAAATGTGCCAGCAGTTCATTCAAACAACATAGTTACCGGTCATTCAAGTGGCTATTCACATGAGTTTGCCCTACTGCTACTTGAAGTTCTTTACAATTTAGAGAACCGCGAGAAAGTAGAAAACCAACTAGGGCTTATTAAATAAATTAAAAATAAATCAGAGGTGAATTTTGAATAAATTAAAACAATATAATTACCGCAGTGCAAGAAAATCAATCATTGTAGCAATTGTTATGTATTTTATTATAATCGCCTTATTTGCTGCAATCTTGATTACCACCAGCTTTTTAGATATAGGTCCAGATATAGACCCAAAAACAGGCATGATTAATAATAGATCTGTTATTAGTTTGTATTTGCCAGTATATGTTTCGCTATTTGTTGCATCCGGAATTTCTGGGCTATTGCTTTTGATTTTCTACATTTTGTCTATTATTCAAGCGTTTAAAGCACAAGTTCACGATATTTTGCTTTTAGTTGGTTTATTTATCCCACTATTTGGACTAATTGCTCTATTTATTAAACTAGTTTATATAAACAGAAAAATCGCTAAACTTAAGTTTAACGAAGTTGAAACTTTAGAAGTTGTAAAATAGCTTTATAAACTATTTTGAGTTTTTGGAAAAAAATGTATAATGATTTTGAGGTGTTAAATGGATTCAACAAACTTTCTAGTTATATTAGTGCTAAAAAAGCGCTTAAAACAACAATTATTCTTTACTTGATTTTAATTGCTCTTGCTATTTTAATCCCAGTTCTACTAGTTACTTTAACAGGACTTACTGCAGGTTCCATTGCTGGCAGTCTTGGCTTAAATGTATCTGCTAGTTCAATGAAAGGTTCTTCTTCATCTGGTATTACTGCTATTTTTGGTTCTTATCTAATTTTATTTCTAGCTCTATTTATAGCAGCAGGTGTAATTGGTTTACTAACATTTATATTTTATATTATCTCAATCGCTAAAGCATTTGAAGGCAAAGCAGGCGATATTTTACTAATATTAGGATTCTTTTTTGGTATCCTTGGCTTTATTGGTTTGTTTGTTAAATTAAGCTATGTTAATAGCCAAATTAGACAACTTCAATCTTACGATTTTCAATACTAATTTCTACCAATAAAATTATTTAGTAAACAATTAAAAAGCACAAATTATCCTAGACTATGGGTAATTTGTGCTTTTTAATTTGAAAAATAATTCTTTTAGACTAGTTTTCTAAGCTAGTGCTTAGTGCAGACTTAATTTTTTCTTCAAAACTCAAAGGTGTTTCTTTTGAGCCAAATCTTTCAATAACTTCGCCTTGTCTGTTTACTAAAAACTTAGTGAAGTTCCACTTAATTCGGCCGCCCGGTAGCACTTCTTTTAAGTATTTGTAAAGTTCAATTGCATCTTTCCCGTTAACCTTGATTTTAGAAAATTGCGGGAAAGTTGTGTTGAAATTCATTACACAGAAATTGTGAATTTCAGAATCAGTACCAGGTGCTTGCATCCTGAGTTTCGGAGATATGAAATTTA
>CAUUDV010000003.1:0-56397 GCA_963544075.1 uncultured Acholeplasmataceae bacterium
TAATTTTGCCAATTACCCCTAGTTCAACAGGATAAGGTCTACCGTTTTTAATGGTAGATGTTCTTTTGATAACGTTGAAAATATTTGGGTCTGAAGTTGCTTTTACTCTTGTATTTTTAGGTTTTAATTCAAGAATTTCTTTAGGAATCGCCATGCTCTGTCTCCTTAATTTTATACAGTGTTAAACACTATATATTATATATTATTTTATACAAAGAATCAACAATAAGACAATAAAAAAACAGCAATTTTAGCCCTAAAATTGCTGTTTTTGAGATGGATTTTAAGTTCTTGATCAAAACAAGCGGTTTTTGCTTATTTTTATAGTGTCTGTAATTGGGAATTCTTTAGTATAATCTTACTTGAAATGTTTTTTAAAAAAGGAGTAATTTATGAAAAAAACTTTAGTTGTTTTACTAACTTTTATTCTAGGTTTTCTCTTCTATTCATGCAAACCAAAGAACCCAGAAAAACCAAAGCCAGTACCACCAAAAACCTACACCGTGACTTACGACAAATACATCAAGCCAACTATTGCGGGCGTTGAAAAACCAGTTAGCCCACAAACTGTTTCAGAAAAAACTTTAGTTAAGTTTGAACTAGATTTAGAGGCTGCAAAAAAAGATAATCTTAAAATCATTGGCGTTGCTTTAGATAAAAAAGAATACTTGCTTTCAGATAAACTACTTAAAGACATCATGAAACTTGGCTTTGAAGTTACATCAAATTCAACAATTGAAACTAAAACTGAGTTTATTTATCAAAGCGAATTGAAAAATCTAGAGACATACGGCGTTGAGACTAACAAACTTATTGACCAACTTCCTTATTTAGATGAGTTTAGTAAGATTGCCAAAAGAATAGATAGTCTACAAGAAGTCTGGCAAATCATTTTAAACGCTTTTAAAGTAAACGATCTTAATGAACTTAAACAAAAACTTGAAAAAGATGCACTTACAACCATTACTGAATTTTTAAAATCTGACATTAAATTCCCAAATCACCCTGAATTAAAACCACTTGAAGAGTTTATTGAAACCCTAAAACCAAATGTTTTTTATCTTGCGCAACTAGCGTATGCTAAAGAAATTAAGATTGAAAACTTTATTAACTTTGCTGATTTGTCTAAACTGGGAACTAACTTAAAGGCAAATCTTCTTAAAGCCTTAAGTTACACTATGTTTGTAAGAAATCCAAACAGACCAGACGCACATAAAGATGAGTTAATTAAACTAATTAACAGTGATTCTTCTAAAAAGTATTTTGACTTCCTTGACAAACTTGGCACACACATTTTAAATTTCTCTCAATTAAAAGACATTGATTTTTCTAAATTTAAAGAAGTTGAAACTGCAGTGAAGGAATATCAAGCGAATTTTGCCAAAATTACTGAACTTAAAAACAAAATTTCCGCAGAGTTAGATTTAGCTAAAAAAGTCGCTTTAGTTAATGAAATTAAAGCACTAATTTCTGCAAACCAAGCAACTGCTGCAAACTTAGCAGAAATTCTTTCAAAACAAAAAGAGCAAATCACAAAAATTGCCGACTCTATTAAAGGATTAGTTAAAGAACTTGCCAACTTAAGTGAAATTGAACATCAAGAATACACAAAAACTTTAAGCGAACTTCCTCATTTCTTGCTAAACCTAATTTACAAATTGGGCGAAAAAAGAGCACGTGCCTTAAAAAATCAAGCAGGTATTATTTCGCCTGAGTATCAAGCCGAAAAATACGATAAATTCTTTTTATTCTGCAACGGTGTTTACTCAATTTTAGCGCACTCAGAAAAATTAGGAGACCCTAAAACCATGCATCCATCTGCTAAACAGTTAATTGATTTGTTTTACAATGATTTTGTGAACGTGCTAGTTAAAGACTACAACAAGATTAAAAACCTAGATAAATTACTTGAAAAACAAGCAAATGGGCTAACTAAGTTAAGCGAAAACTTAGATAAACTAATTGAAAATTTAAAACTAAATAAATAATATAAAAACGCCTTATCAGGCGTTTTTATATTATTGTTTAACTTCAATTAGTTTCTCTTCTATAAACAAGTTATTAAGTTTTCTTTTAGAACTAAAAGTAGGTTTAAAACGTCCACTTTCCCACCTAGAAATCGTAACGTAAGTAACCCCTAAAATTTTAGCAAGATCGGTTTGCGACAAAAAACGACGGTCCCTTAGTTCTTTGATTAACGCAGAATAATTCATTCTTCCTCCTTTTTAAACTTCAGACATACAAATTATAAAATCAATTAAAAAATGTTTTAAAAGTCTTTTTCAAAAACTGTAAGTTTTTGAACATTTTTGTGATGTATTTTAGACATTTATTTGAAAACCACGAAATAAATCCCCTAACTAATGGAACAACAAGCCTTTATCAAACTTAAAAAACTTTTTATCCTGTTAACTTAAACAACGTTTATATATAACATAATAAGCTGATAACGCCTTAGATGTGGTATAATTTTTTGTGTTTATTTAACCCACGGAGGACATCGATGCTGAAAAGAAAAAAATACGAAAATGCTGCTGGAAAAGTTCATCCTCTTGCATATGTTGTGCTTGCATTTTTTTTAGTTTTAATCTCAATTACCATAGTTTTTATCACTCCAAGTGCTAAAACTAGATTTACCAACGAAATTCAAAAAAACTACTCTAATTTAAAATTTGGTCGTCAATTGGCAAACTCAGATAAATACACACGATACTTGCCAACTGAAAACATCTATACCCCAATTTCTCAAAAAAAACTATATTCTGTGTTAGAAAAATCTAAAACTGCTACTGAAAGCCTAGTTTTTGCCTACTACGGAACCAGAACTCATAAAAACACTTTGGAAAACCTAGGACCAATTAACGAAGAGTTTACTCGTTTATTTGACGGTTACGAAAATGCACAAACTAAAGTAGAAAAAGACGAAGAGTTTGCAAAAGTTACTGGCAAAAAAATATACTTCCTTGATTTACTTAAAAAACCAGTTGAAATTGAAGACGAAAAATACTACTATCCCGACTACAAAAACTTTAAGAAAAAATACCCAGGTCTGTATCAACCTAAATACAGCCAAACAATGCTGGTTTTCTACAAAGGCGAACTCCTTGATTTAAGTGCCGAAGAACAACTTAAAACTACACTTGAATCACACTCAGACATCCGTCTTGAAGTTCAAAGATTCATTGAACTAATTGCTAAAAAAACTTTTAGAAAATAACTTTAAATGATTTTAAATCAATACATTAATCAAATTCAGGCAGCAGCGCCTGAGTTTGACTTAAGTGCTCTAGACATCTCTAAAAACCCTGACTTTGACTTAGCCTTGCCGCTTTTTAAACTGGCAGCACTAACTAAGCAAAAGCCTGCCGAGATTTTTCTTGCAATTGAACAAAAAATCGCTAATTTAAATATTATTCAAGAACTCGTTTTTTTAAACGGGTTTTTAAATATTAAACTAAATCAAGATAAGTTTAAAGCAGATTTATTTAAAGTTTTAGTTAAAGAAAATACAAACTTCCCGGTTTTTTTACCAAACAAGCGTAAGTACTTCATTGACTACTCAAGCCCAAATGTTGCTAAGTTTTTCTCAGTTGGACATCTAAGGTCAACAGTAATTGGAAATTCCCTTAAGCAAATCTTGAAGTGCGCAGGTTCAGAAGTATACGGCGAAAACTACCTTGGTGACTGGGGAACTCAGTTTGGCAAGATGATTTATGCCTACGAAAACTGGCAAGACACCGCTGAGTTTCAAAAAAACCCACTTGAGCATCTGCAATCTCTATATGTTCATTTCCATAAAGAAGCAGAAAGCAACCCTGCACTTGAAAACAAAGCTAGAGAAATTTTTAAAAACCTTGAAGACAGAGACGAGAAATACCTGAAACTTTGGCGTCAATTTAGAGAAATATCTATAGCAGAATTTCTAAAAGTTTACCGCACGCTCGGGGTTGAGTTTGAAAATATTTCAGGTGAATCTTTTTATAACGACAAAATGCAGCCAGTTTTAGCCAAACTTAGTGAAATGAAGGTCTTAGAAAAAGATGCAGGCGCAAAAATTGTAAGGTTAGGCGAAGACATACCACCTGCTTTGCTGGTGCGTTCAGACGGTGCTACTCTTTACTTAACTCGTGATCTCACAGCCCTTGAATACAGAAAAAATCTACATAACTTTACAGACATTTTATATGTAGTTGGAAACGAGCAAAAACTGCACTTTGAACAACTAAAAAGACTGACTAAAATCTACGGAATTGACGCCAACATTACACACGTTGGCTTTGGTCTGGTTTTGATAAACGGTAAAAAAATGTCAACGCGCGAAGGTAAAACCAAAGGTTTAAAAGCCTTGTTAGATCTTGCGATTTTGGGTGCTAAAAATATAATTTTAGAAAAAAGGCCCGAGACTAAAGAAATTGATTATCTTGCTGAAAAAATCGGAGTTGGCGCGATTATCTTCAATGACCTTAAAAACGACCGAACCCTAGATTTTGAGTTTAACTTAAACCAAGCCTTGAAGTTTGAAGGCCAAACTGGTCCCTATATTCAATATACTGTTGTCAGAATCGCTTCTATACTTGAAGGCCAAACACTAGACTTTACTAAGTTTGACTCTAAATATTTAACTAAAGAGTTTTGGCCTGTGTTAAAATTAATTGATAGTTTTAAAGGAACTATTGAAAAAGCAGCCGAGTCTTTAATGCCTTCTACTGTGGCTAAATACTTACTTAATGTATGCGCTAGTTTTAATAAACTATACGCCCAAACTCACTTTATAGTTAAAGATAGTTTAGTTCAAAACGCAAACCTATGCTTCCTTTACTTCGTTAGATTAGTTTTAGAAAAAGGCTTAAAACTACTTGGAATAAGTCCAATTGACAAAATGTAAATTTTGTCAAACTGCTCGATTGGCGGAATTGGCAGACGCATACGACTCAAAATCGTACGGAGAAATCCATATCGGTTCGACCCCGATATCGAGCACCATTTAAAAGATTTTTTTAAAAAAGCACTAAGTTGAGTGCTTTTTTTATTTTTTTGAGTAATCTACGTGCATCTTAGCAAGTATATTTGCGAGAAACTAAAAAGGGCGCGAATATGTATAAAAAAATATTTAAAAAAAGATTCACGATGTATGTATTTTTAATTACACTGCAAGTTATTTTGCTTATTTTTTTCACAACTTTCTTTATCTTAAGACAAAACAGTTTAAAAGTTACAAAGCAAGGCAAAGAAATTAAGTTTTTTGATGTAAAAATTATGGGTGAAGTTAAGTTTCCAGGAACTTATCGAGTAATGAAGGGCACAGAACTAGCATCTGTTTTAAACTACGCAGGCGGATACACTGAAAACGCAGTTAGAGATTTAGCAGAACAAACCAAAATCGACAGAAACCGTACTTTTTTAGTTAAAACTGATACAAAAGGCAAAATCACAAAAACTTATAACTTAAACACTGTAACTTACCGACAACTGATTGAAATTCCAAAAATCACAGAAGAAATCGCGACCAACATCTTAGTTAAACAAAGAACTACTCAATTTAAATCAGTTGAAGAACTACTTGAAATAAAGGGTATAGGTCCAAAAACCTTTGAACAAATTAAACCTTACTTCTTTGCAGATTAAAAATAAACTTTACTTAATTTTTCCGCTTACCGCAATTTTTTTAGTAGCCTTAAAATTCCCACTTTTTTTACTGATTTTACTTCCTTATATTTACTTTGCCCGAAAAATAATTTCGTATAAATTAGTATTCTTTATGCTTTTATTTTTCGGAATAGTTTATTTGCTTAATTACTTACTATTTAGTTTTCCGTATCTTGGTAATTACTACTATTGTTTTCAAAAATCAGGTGATACCGCTTACTTAACAAATGGCTTTACCCGACTTGCTGTGTACGCTGAGTCAGACCTTCAAGTTGGTGATTTTATTAAAATAGACTCGCGTTTTTACTTTGCCAGAGAAATTGGTTTAAATCAGTTTTCAAAACAAATCGCAGGGCACTACTACATTAGACACAGCGCATCTTCGTTTAGTTTAAAATATTTTTATTACTTGTATTATTTGACTAAATATTTAACCCTATTTCCTGAAAACATCAAAACATGGCTTTCTACTTTTTTGCTGTCAGACCAGGTCGCAGACCTAGACACTCGCAGACTAATTTCGGGATACGGCTTGACTTCAGTAATTTCTGCAAGCGGTCTTTTTACCGCATTTTTAATTACTTTAATTAAAAAAGTCTTTAATTATTTTTCGGTAAGCGAAAAAAAGCAGTTATTTTTTTTAACTGTTTTTTTATTTTGGATGCACTTTTCCAATCCCAAACCAAGTAGCTTTAAGTTTGCCTTTATTTACTTAATTTATTTAACTGCAAACTTAAAAAAATTTAAAATCAGTAAAATTAACGCACTTTCTTTAACTGGTCTTACAGCATTTGTCTTAAATCCTTTTTCTGTATTTAACTACGGATTTGTTTTAACTTATCTAATTTCGTTTTTTTCAATTTTAAATAAAGTAAACTTCAAATGGCAGCAGGGCTTTTTTAAAGGAAAAATCAAATCAAGCATTTATTTTTACTTAATAGTTTTTCCACTTAGCGTAAACTTTGGTGGCAAACTCAATTTAGTCACCTTATTTTTAAGTAGTTTTATTTTACAGTTTTTAACTTATTTTTATTTTCCTTTAATTGTAATATTACTTATTTTTTATCCACTTGCATATGCTTTAGAATATCCTTATCGGGCGATTTTAACATTATCTAAACATTCAAGAATTAACTTCTTAGAACTGAGTTTTTCTGAGTTTTCACCTTACTTACTTGCGCTTTATTATCTACTTTTAATATACTTAGTTTTTAGAAAAACTAACTATGTTTATCTAAAAAAATACATATTTCTTTTTGCGTTAGTTTTATTTAAAATAAAGTTTTTACTCACACCATTACCTTGTTTAAAAACTGTACAAGAAAGCAATACAACGGCGATGATTTTAATTTCAAATGCTAAAGCCACGCTCATCAATCCCGCAAGCAAAACCCTTAGCACATTTAAGAAGCTTGGATTTTTATTTGAGCCAGAAGTAATTTACACAGACTTATTTTATTTTGAAAAAGAGTTATTTACTTTAAACGAAATTAAACCAAGTAAATTTTACTTCACCAAACTACCTAAAACTGTGCAAGACAATTACTATTTTTTGCCAAATAATTTTCAAATAGATAAATTTGAGTTAAACTTGCTGCACACAACTAAAACTTATGAACACACTAGCAACCGAGGTCCAGTTTTAGAACTAAAACACCAAAAAGTTTCGTTAGTTTTTCTAAACTCAGCAACTCACTCAAAACTTAACTTATTTTTATCCGAACACAAAGACTTAAAACCCACTCATATTTTTGCAAGACCCAATAGTGCTGCGACTGAACCTTATTTTCAAAACAAGTTACGCTATGTTAAAAACATAGCAACCACTAAAACTGTTGATACCTATTTTTTAACTAAAAACTCAGTCTTTAGATACAGCGAGCGATTCATGTTTTTACAAAAATTATAAAATTGCAATTTTATTTAAAAAACCTATAAAAAAGTAAAGAACTCACCTGATTTTTGGCTAAAAATGTTATAATGAAGCAGTTAAATCAAGGAGAAAAATATGAAAAAAGTCTTTTCAACTACGATCGGTGGTCGTAGCCTAAGAGTAGAGATTGGTGAAGTTGCAAAACAGGCTCAAGCCTCTGCTTTAGTTTATTATGGAGATACTTGTGTACTTTCTACAGTTTGTTCAAAAGCAAACGAAAACCCACTGCAAGATTTCTTTCCATTAATGGTAATTTACCAAGAAAAAAAATACGCTGGTGGTAAAATCCCTGGAAACTTTATGCGAAGAGAAGGCAAAGGTTCAGAATACGAAACTTTAATGTCTAGACTAATTGACAGGCCTATTCGTCCACTTTTTAAAGAAGGATATAAAGACGAAGTGCAGGTTGTCAACACTGTAATGTCTTTTGATGAAGCCTGCTCAGCACCGCTCACTGCAATGATTGGCTCATCTATTGCTTTGTCTGTATCTTCACTGCCTTTTGATGGTCCAATTGCTGGTGTAACTGTTGGTATGATTGACGGTCAGTTTGTAATCAATCCATCTATTGCTGATTTAGAAAAATCTAGTTTAAACTTAACAGTTGCTGGTACTAAAGACGCCATTAACATGGTAGAAGCCGGAGCAAATGAATTAAGTGAAGAGACTATGGTTGAAGCAATTTTATTTGCGCACGCTGAAATTAAGAAAATCTGTGCATTTATTTCTTCAATTCAAGCAGAAATCGGCGAGGCTAAAAAACCAGTTGAAATCACTGTATATAACCCTAAATTAGTTGGCGAACTTGAGAAAAACTATGCTAAAAAAATCAAAACCGCACTTTTGGTTTTTGACAAACAAGAACGCGACTTAGCGCTAGAGACTTTAAGAGCAGAAGTCATTGAACTTTACTCAAAACAATACGATAAATTAAATTTAGACGAAGATATTCGCAAACTTTACGATAATGAAGTATTTTTAGCATACGAAAACTTAGTTAAAATTGAGTTTAGAAAACTTATCACAGTTGACAAAATCCGCCCTGACTCAAGAAAAGTCAAAGAAATCCGCCCACTTTCATCAAGACTAGACATTTTGCCAAGAGCACATGGCTCTGCTTTGTTTACTCGTGGTCAAACTCAGGCCTTAGCAATTCTAACTTTGGGTGGCGAAAAAGACAAACAAATTATAGATGACCTTGGCTTTGAAGAAGACAAGAGATTTACACTTCACTACAACTTCCCTCCTTACTCAGTTGGCGAAACTGGTAGATACGGAGCACCTGGCCGCAGAGAAATCGGACACGGTACTTTAGCACGTCGTGCAATTCTTCCAATGCTTCCATCTGAAGAAGAATTTCCATACACTATTCGTTTAGTTTCAGAAATTCTTGAGTCTAACGGTTCGTCTTCAATGGCAACAGTTTGTGGTTCAACCTTGGCCTTAATGGCAGGTGGTGTACCTTTAAAATCACCAGTTGCAGGTATTGCAATGGGTCTAATTAAAGAAGGTAAAAACTACACAATTTTAACCGACATTCAAGGTATGGAAGACCACCTTGGCGATATGGACTTTAAAGTTGCTGGAACCAAAGCAGGTATTACTGCTCTACAAATGGACATTAAAATTGCCGGAATTGATAAAGCCATTTTAACTGAGGCTTTAGCCGATGCTAAAGAAGCGCGTTTTGCTTTACTTGCCCACATGCAAACAACCATTACTGAGCCAAGAAAAGAAGTTGCAGACTGCGCACCACATGTCAAAGTTCTAAACATCAACCCAGATAAAATCAAAGATGTAATTGGCAGTGGCGGCAAAGTAATTAATCAAATCATTCAAGATTGCGGAAACTGCGATATTGAAATTTCTCAAGACGGAAAAGTGGTAATTAGGCACCCTGAGGCTAAATACATCCAAATGGCTTACGACAAGGTATATAACTTAACTCGCGAAGTTGAAGTTGGAGCAGTTTACGAAGCAAAAGTTACTAGAATTGAAAAATATGGGGCTTTTGTTGAACTTTGGCCAGGTACAGAAGGTTTAATGCACATCTCTCAAATCGCGCTTGAACGCATTGAAAAAGTAGAAGATGTACTTTCACTTGGTGACCAAATTTTAGTTAAATGCATCGGAGTTGACGAAAAAGGTAGAGTTGACCTTTCTCGCAAAGAAGTTCTTAAGAAAAACAAAACTAAATAGTTTTAACTTAAAATAAAAAAAATACACAGACAATCGAGCGGAAACGTTAGGAAAGTCCATGCTAGCACTGGCTGTGATGCCAGTAGTGATTGTGCCAAGGCAATAAATAACCTTGGGCAAGGCAATGCACTGCCTTGACGACGAAAATGTTTATTTTCATAAAGTGCCACAGAAACGAGTTGATTAAGTTCAAGTGAAACGGGTAAACTCCACAAGCTAGAAACCCAAATTTTGGTAGGGGAACCGCTTTTGTTTCAAATTAAGAAGAGACAAACGGAATGCGCATGCATTAGATAAATGATTGTTTAAATACAGAACATGGCTTATTATGTATTTTTTTAAAAAAAGACTTCCAGTAAAGAATACTCTTTACTGGAAGTCATCTTTATTTACTAATCTTAAATAATATACCCACGAACTTTTTTGAAACTTAAAAAACGAGGTGAAATGTCAATTTTCTTAATTTTAATCTGTTTAATAGTTTTGCTCTTGGCAATAATTTTTTTATTCTTTTTAATAAGTTCAAGAAAAGAACAGTATTATGACTTTGTTTATAAACACAGTTTAGGTTTGAAGAAATTAATAGAACTTAATTTACAGTATCAGTTCCATAAAGTTGAAAATTTTAATTTAGAAAAAATTTATGATAACGAAAATTTCTTTGAAATAGTTAAACCTGTTGACTTTTTAATTTATGAGTTAAGATTTTTAAAAGAAAAAGTTAAAGAAAACATACAATACGCTAAGATAAATTGTAAAAAACACGAAATTTATTTAAAAAGGGTTAAAAACGAATGTCTGGTTTTTGACTTTGACATCGCTATACCTTTTAAAAACACACAATACTTAAAACAAGTATTCACAAACGTGATATCTAAAGGAGTTAAAAAACCCGTAACTCAGTTTTCAATTTTAGTTAAAATCTACAGGTCTTTAATAAATGGCCGTCTGGTTAGCTATAAAAAAGATGTATTTGATAGCGAGACAATTGTTGAACTTATCGGAATGATTGAAGAAAAACGAGGAGATTATTATCTGAATCCAGAAATCTGGGACTCGATTTCTAAAGTAGAAAGAGCACAAGTTTCAAATAAAGTTAGATTTGCGATTTATGCACGCGATAACTATCGTTGTGTTAAATGCGGCGAGACTGAAGACTTAGAAATTGACCATATATATCCAATTTCTAAAGGTGGAAAAAGCGATTTAAATAATTTACAAACACTTTGTCACCACTGCAATTATCAAAAAGGCAACCGCATTTAGATAAAAGAAACTAGCTCATAATCTGTTATTTAGCGTAGTAGACAATTAAAAGAATAATAAAAATTAAAAAGTGCGTTAAAGCGATTAAGAAATTAGAAATATAGTAGAAACGCTTAATTGGTTTTTCTGTCCATCTTTGGCAGTATTCAAAATAAGTCTCTCCCAATTTTTGTCCAGTTAATACCGTAAAAAAAGACTTTGTTCCGTAAAAAAGTGGAGACAATATATTTTTGTTGGCCATTAAAATCACCCAGCCAATAAAGAAAACAAAAACCGATGAAATAGTAAAGGCATTCAGCCAACTTATAAGGTTGAAACTGCTTTGCCAGTTTAGTGCTAAATAAACAATTAACGCTGAAAAAACCACTTCAAAAAACAGTGCAAAAAGGTAACCTGCTTCTAAGAAGGAAAAGTTTTTTTCTTTTAACTTAACGAAATAAGTTTGTTTAACCTTGTTTAACTTAAGTTGATCTACTTCGCCTGACATTTTAAAATTTCTCCGATTTTATTTAAAGCAGCCGCTGGCATACCAACTACATTTAAGTAGTCTCCAGTAATTTTTTCAATCAAATTGTTTTCCTTATCCTGTATACCGTATCCGCCCGCCTTATCAAAAGGTTTAGCAAGTTCTATGTATTTCTGAATTTCTGCGTCGTTGTTTTTCTTAAAATAAACGTAAGTTGTTACTTTAAACGAATAGACTTTGGTTTTGTGAATTATTGCCACTCCGCTAACTACTATGTGCTTTTTACCATTTAACATTTTTAACATCTCAAAGCAACGCTCAGCGGTTTCTGGCTTTCCTAAAATTTCGTTTTTCAAAACTACTGTGGTATCTGTTGCCAATACTATATCGTCTTGAGATAAGTTTTCTTCTTCCACAACAGATTTTGCTTTAAAATAAGCTTGTATAGTCGCGTAACTACGCCAATTTACAGCACTTACTTTGCTTTCATCCCAACTTGGTTTAACGGCTTTAAAATCAAAATTATGTTCAGTTAAAATTTGAATTCTACGTGGTGATTGACTAGCTAAAATTAACATAATTACCTCTTGTTTTTGTGAAAAACACCTATCTTGCTTGTGTTATAATATTATATATTAAATAAAGAAATTATGAAAAAAATTTTAAATACTTTAAAAAAAATCCAAACATTTTACCCAGAAAAAACTTTTATTTTAGCAGTATCTGGTGGGGTTGATAGTATGGTTTTACTAGACGCAGCAATTAAAATAAAACTAAATTGCGTTGTGGTAAATTTCAATCACCATAAGAGAAAAGCTAGTGAAAAAGAAGCAAAATTAGTTGAGAAAACGGCTCATGTTAACAACTTAAAAGTAGTACTTAAAGATATTAAAATTGAAAAAAATAGTAATTTCCAAAAACTCGCAAGAGACTGTAGAATAGCCTTATTAAAAGAAATTGCTAAGGAAAACAACACAAACTTAATCGTGACCGCTCACCACTTAAATGACCTTGCTGAAACTATGTTGATGAACTTTGTCAGTCAAGGCATGTTTAAATCACTAAGTGGTTTTGACGCTAAACACGAAGACGACGGATTTATTTTTTTAAAGCCGTTTAAAGAAATTAAAAAATCAGAGCTATACGAATACGCAAAAAATCACAAACTCAATTTTTTTGAAGACGAGAGTAATTTTAAAAACAACTACACGAGAAACCAATTTAGAAACTTAGTTATTCCTGAACTAGAAAAACAAAACCCTAAACTGACAGACAGAATGTTTTTGCTTTCAGAAATTTTTCAGTCACTTGACTCAAGTCTTAAAAAAACTGCTCTTGACTTTATTCAAAACAAAGATATTTTTTCAATTCCTGAATACTTAAAACATCCTTTGCACATTAGACTATATATTTTGACAGAACTATTAATTCAAAACAAAGTCTCTTTTAATTTAAAGAAAATTACGCAAATTGATAAGTTAATTTTAAGTGCTCGTCCAAACGGTGAAATCAAATTAAGTAATACCTGGTTTTTTAAAAAAACTTATGCGGATTTTTCGCTAAAAAAACAAGCAAATTCGCCACTATTATATAAATATAATATAGATAATTTTTGTTTTAATTCAAAACACCCACAAACCAGTTTAATAAACTGTATAATTGAATATAGTACTGATGCGCTTAAACTACCTTTTTTAGTCAGAACTCAAAAGCCTGGTGACTTACTTAACTTCAGTTATGGCAAAAAATCCATCGCAAAGTTGTTTAAAGACGCCAAAGTACCACTTTATTTTAGAAAGCAATATCCAATTTTAACAGATTCAGCCGACCAAATTATCTACATTCCAAAACTATATAAAAACGACACTCTTGGGGTTGGCGAAACTCTTAAAATTGAGTTTATAGGTGAACTATGCGAAATTTACTCAAAAAAGATATCCAAAAAGTCCTAATTTCTCGCTTTAGTATCAAAAGACAAATTAAGCGAGTAGCAAAGGAAGTTTCCAAGGCTTACTTTGACAAGACTCCACTTTTGATTGGCATTTTAAACGGCTCTGTTCCGTTTTTAACCGAGCTTTCTCTAAAATTGTCTATTAACTGCGAAATTCAGTATATGTCTACAAAATCTTATTTTGGCGGCACTGAGTCAACTGGCAAAGTTCTGCTGAACTCTAGTCTGCTTCCAGATGTCAAAGACCGTGATGTTTTGATAGTTGACGATATTATGGACTCAGGAATAACTCTTAACTTAATTAAGGAAACACTTCTTAAAAACGGAGCAACATCCGTTAAGACAGCGGTACTTTTAAACAAAATCACGAAGAGAAAAGTAGAAATTGAGCCTGATTTCGCTGCTTTTAAAATCCCTGACCTTTTCATTGTTGGCTTTGGTCTGGACTACAAAGAACTTTACCGTAATTTGCCCTACATTGCTTTACTGAAACCCAGCGTTTTAAGTGAGCAGAAAGGATAAAACTAATAAATGAAACAAAATAAATCAAATAAACAACCAAAAAAATTCAATTTGCTTTCTAACAAAAGTTTTTGGATTAACTTAATTGTTACTGTAATTGTCGTAATTTTTGTAATTAGAATTAGCAGAAGAATTTACGATAACTTAAAAGTAAAAGTAGCATATGCTGAACTAAAAACTCAACTGGGTGCGAAAAATGTTGCACTTGGCTACGATAAGTTTGACGACTCTCTTAAAAAATATTTAGAAAAACAACTAATTAAATCAGAGCTTTCAGTAACTCACTTAAGTATTCGCGAAACCGCTGCTGGTAACTTGCACATTGACTTTAGATACCAAAAAAATGGCAAGCAAATCAGAGCCACTGTTTACGAGCGAATTGATCGCGCACAGGCCAGTGAAATTAGACACATTGTTGAGTACTACAACTCAACTGACAAAAAGATACTTTATAGCAACGTTCTTGAGTCTAGTTTCAATATTTTTTCGTTTATTTTGTCGGCGTTGCCTTTTGTAATTAGCGGTTTGTTTTTGTATTTAATTTACAAATCATACCAATCAATGAACCAACAAAACCTAGATATTGTCAACAGCGACGTTAAAACTGCGAAAACCAACGTGACCTTTCAAGACGTTGCTGGCTTGGATGAAGAAAAATACGAACTGCAAGAAATTGTAGACTTTTTAAAAGATCCGGCTAAATACACCAAAGTTGGTGCCAGAGTTCCAAAGGGTGTGCTTTTAGTTGGGCCTCCTGGAACCGGTAAAACTTTGATGGCTAAGGCTGTCGCAGGTGAGGCTAATGTTTCTTTTATTTCGCTTTCCGGTTCTGAGTTTGTCGAAATGTTTGTCGGAGTTGGTGCGAAGCGAGTTAGAAACTTATTTGACACCGCTAAGTCTATCGCGCCTTGTATCATTTTTATTGACGAAATTGACGCAGTTGGACGCCAAAGAGGTTCAGGTATTGGTGGTGGACACGATGAACGCGAGCAAACCTTGAACCAAATTTTGGTGGAGATGGACGGTTTTTCTACAAATTCCGGAATTATCGTGCTAGCGGCTACCAACCGCTCAGATGTACTTGACCCAGCACTCCTTAGACCTGGCCGCTTTGACCGCCAGATTACCGTGTCTCTGCCCGACTTAAAAGGTAGAACTAAAATTCTTGGAGTGCATTCTAGAAACAAAAATCTAGCAGCCGAGGTTAATCTTGAAGACCTGGCTCGTCGCATTCCTGGCTTTTCTGGGGCTGACATTGAAAACCTAATGAATGAGGCCGCTTTGCTTGCGGCTCGTGCCAATAGAGTAGAAATCACCATTGCTGATTTAGACGAAGGTGTAGACCGCGTGATGATGGGACCGGCTAAAGTTTCTCGCAAATACTCGGAAACTGAGAAAAAAATAGTTTCCTACCACGAGGCCGGACACGCCGTGATTGGTCTGCTTTTAGAGTCTGCAAACGAAGTTCAAAAAGTTACCATAATTCCACGTGGCGAGGCTGGAGGATACAACTTAATGATGCCAAAAGAAGAGTCTTTCTTTCAAACCAAAGAACAACTTACTGAGTCAATTACCGGATTTTTAGGTGGCCGAGTTGCCGAAGAAATTAAGTTTGCCTCAGTTACAAACGGAGCGCATAACGACTTTGAAAAAGCCACTCAAATCGCGCGTGCGATGGTAACACAATACGGAATGTCTGAACTTGGCTTTGTCCAATACGAAAAAGCCGGTTCTCAGGTGTTTTTAGGCCGTGACTACTTTAGTGAAAAGAATTTTTCGGACACAGTAGCACACGAAATAGACCTTGAAATCAGAAAACTCATGAATGAATGTCATGAAAAAGCGAAATCCTTAATTTTGGCAAATCTACCACTACTTGAAGCAATTGCTTATTACTTAAGAGAAGTGGAAACTCTGACTCGCGAAGACATTCACGAAATTCATGAAACCGGGCACCTTGAGCGAGTAGACATGCAAAAAGGCGAAACTCCTGACTTTGCAAAACTTGTAAAAGAAAACGTAAATAAACCTAAAAAAACTACTGCTAAAAAAACTAATACAGAAAGCGAGGCTAAGTAAGTAAATGCAAGAACTTCAATTGACCGACCAAGAACAAGCAAGACGAGATAAAGTCATAAAGTTAAAGGAACTTGGAATTGACCCCTTTGGCCACGCTTTTAAAACAAACTCTAACACTAAGGAAATATTTAAAAAATACCAAGATTTCTCTGGCGAGGATCTTGAGAAACTTAACAAAAAAGTCAAAATTGCTGGCCGTGTTGTTTTAAACCGTGCACAAGGTAAAGCCGGTTTTATGCACATTCAAGACCGCTTTGGCAAAATTCAGTTGTATGTCCGCAAAGACAACATCAAGGAAACTGATTTTCAGGCTTGGAAATTAACAGATCTTGGTGACTTTGTTGGCATTGACGGCGTAGTTTTTAAAACCCATACCGGCGAACTTTCTGTAAGAGTTTCTAAATACACTTACTTAACTAAAGCCTTGAAACCACTGCCTGACAAATTCCACGGTCTACAAGACGTTGAAGAAGGTAGACGTAAACGTTATCTTGACTTAATAGTTAATCCAGAAATTAAAGCAGTTTCATTCATGCGCCCAAAAATTATTAAAGCCTTTCGCGATTTTTTTGACAAAAAAGACTTTATAGAGGTAGACACTCCTGTTCTGCACCCTACGCTTGGCGGAGCTGCGGCTCGTCCTTTTGTAACTCACCACAATGCTCTGAACATGCCGTTTTATTTAAGAATTGCTCAAGAAATTCCTTTAAAGAAACTAATTGTGGGAGGGATGGAAAAAGTCTACGAAATCGCTCGTCTGTTTAGAAACGAAGGGATGGACTCAACTCATAACCCAGAGTTTACGACTCTGGAAGTCTACGAGGCATATGCTAACTTAGACACTATGATGGAACTTTGTGAAACTAGTTTTCGCGAAGTTGCCAAAAAAGTCCTTGGCACTACTAAAGTTCAGTTTGGTGAGTTTGAGTTGGATTTTGCAAAACCATTTGCTCGTCTACACATGGTTGATGCGGTTAAAAAATACGCAAATGTTGACTTTTACGAAATTAAAGACTTCGCTCATGCTAAAGCACTCGCAGATAGTCACCACATCAAAGTTGAGCCTCATTTTGAAATTGGCCACATAATTAACGCATTTTTTGAAAAATACGTAGAAGACAAACTAATTGAACCTACTTTTATATATGGACACCCAGTTGAAATTTCACCACTGGCCAAAAAAGCACCAGATCCACGTTTTACTCGTCGTTTTGAGGTGTTTATTGTTGGAAAAGAATACGCCAACGCCTACTCTGAGTTAAATGATCCGCTTGACCAACGCGCTAGATTTGAGGCGCAACTTAAAGAGCGAGCATCCGGCAACGCCGAAGCTTGTGAACTAGATAGTGAGTTTTTAGAAGCCCTAGAATACGGAATGCCACCAACTGGAGGTCTGGGTATTGGGCTTGACCGCTTTATTATGTTACTTACCAACCGCCAATCAATTCGCGACGTTATTTTGTTTCCGCACTTAAAACGCAAAGACATTAAATCAAATAAGGAGTTTGATGATGAGAAATAAAAAAATCTTTTTTCTACTTGCCCTACTTTTTAGTCTACTTGCCCTACTTTCTACCTTGGCTGTACTTCTTTACATCGTAATTTCTCGCCAAGAATCGGTGTATTCAATTATTCCTACTTTCTTTTTCTTAGTTTTTTTAATTTCTACGCTAATTTTATACAACCGCTTTCAGCAAAACGAAGTGCAAAATTTGCTTAGCCACTTTAAAGAACGAGATGTTTTTTCATTTGCTGCCAAAACTTCTGTATGTAGACACGCTGCTTTTTTAATCAAGGCAGACAGAGTAGAATTAGTTACTTTAAACAAAGCAAAAGAAGAAACCGTACTTTTTACCTTTTTAAATCAAAATATTGCTAAAGTTGAGCCAAGAATGCAAAAAGGCACACCAAGACTAGTTTTTACCTTTAATGAAAACATTTCATATCTTGGCAAAGAAACCAAGGTAGTTTCACTAAAAGTTAGTGAAATTCCGACCAAAGTTAGCAAAAATATTCGTTTCTTAACTTACCTTTCTGAACTTAACTTAAACTAAGCAAACTATTTTTTAAACCTTTTTAATTAAAATTAGTGAACACTTACTTAAACATTTTTTTAGTTATACTACTTTGCTTACTTGCTTATTTATTTGGCTCAATTCCTTTTGGCTTAATTTTTGGCAAGAAGTTTAAAAACGCAGACATAAGAAAAATGCATTCTGGAAACATTGGTGCAACCAATGTTTCCAGAGTTCTTGGCTTTAAACTAGCGTTTATAGTTTTTCTTTTAGATGTTTTAAAAGGTGCGCTTTTCATAGCATTGGCTTTACTTCTTTATTTTATTAACCCAGAAATTTTTGGACCTTTAGTTCAAGTTAAATCTAAAGACATTTTAGTATATATTTATCCGCTTTATGGTCTTTTTGCGGTCCTTGGACATCTATATCCTGTGTATCTTGGCTTTCAAGGCGGCAAAGGTATCTCTTCGCTATTTGGGTTTTTGCTAGTCGCTTTTCCGTTAGTTGGTTTAATTTACGTCCTTACTTTTTTAGCAGTTTTCTTTTTGTTTAAAAAGTTAGTGTCTCTTGCTTCTTTGTTGGCTGTATTTTTTAGTTTTATCGCACTTTTGTTGTTCAGAATATTTAGCCCTAACTTAATCTACAGACAAATGTCTAAAAGTTTGCTAAGTTACTCACTTGAATTAGCAGTTGTATTTTTGCTTTCTTGCCTAGTTATTTTAAAACACCGCATAAACATTTTAAAATTGTTTAAAGGCAAAGAAAAAGGCACCAACATTTTTAGCAACCAAGTTGAAAAAACACCTGAGTAATTTTTTATTTTAGCCTTATAAAGCAATAATACATAAATAGGCCAAAAGACTAATTTTAGGCAAAAAACTAGCAAGTTAGCAAAATAATTTTAAAAATATTTAAAATACGTTATAATTAAATCGGTCTAAAAACGCCTACATAGTACAGTGGTAGTACGTAGCAATGGTAATGCTAAAACTAAAGTTCAATTCTTTATGTAGGCACCATTTTAAAAAACTAGTTATTGCTTGTATTTTTTAAAAAAACAGGCTATACTATCTTAGTATTGGCCCGTTGGAGAAACGGTTAACTCACATGCCTTTCACGCATGCATTTATGGGTTCAAATCCCGTACGGGTCACCATTTTTAAAATAATTTACTCAAGGCAACTTGAGTATTTTTTTTAAAATAAAGCTAGATACAAGAGGTGTGCTTGTGAATTTATTTGAGTTTAAAGAGACAAATTTATTTGAAATTAGAAAAAATGTTTGGTTATCTAGACAATATTTTTATATTTTTTGCAAACAGTTTGTTGGTAAAAAAGTTTCTACGCTTTATAGCAGATTTAAAGAGGGTTTTAATTCCCCAATGAATGCAAAGAAATTTAAGTATATTCTTCAATGGGATTTTAAAATAGACGCCGAAACTAAGTTAATTTCAGAAAAAACTAAAAAGTATGAAAACCTCTGTACACTCGATGACAACTTATTTTTAAAATCTTTAGAAAATGGTTTTAAGTTAATTAAATCTCTAACTGGCACGAATACAGACTTTTTAAACATCGAAATCACCCCTCAAATTATAAAACAAATTTCTGGTATTCAAATTGCAGATATTATTGGCGCTACTAAAAATCAGGAGAAAATCAATTGTGGAATCAATCAAAACTTATTTGACTTTACAATTGCTAGAGAAACTATTTTAAACAAAACGAATGAAGCCATCAATCCACATTTTATTTTTCAAGAACTCTTAATTTTAAGCGAAGCAATTCCTTATTACGTTAAGTATATTTTGCCCGAAAACGAAGAAAAATGTTTTAATTTACTCAAAATGTTTGAAACTAACAATTCATACAAAGGTGATTTTGCTGAACTAATTCAAGAAATTAAAGACGCTAAAATTGAGGAGTTGTTTTTTAAATATGGCCTTGAACTAAATAAACTTGCAAATATTTTATTTTTTTCAGCAACTGATAAATACTACTTATTTATTGACTTATTTATTGGTGCGATGCGAGGCTACAGTTACACAGATTTTGAACTTTTGGGAAAAAGAAACCACCTTACTTTAGATGAAGTTGGTCAGAAACTTGATTTAACTAAAGAAAGAGTAAGACAAAGAATAGATAAAATGGTTAGTGAATTTAACGCATTTTATTTAAAAAACTTTACATTTAAATCAATAGACTTTAAGTTTGTCTTTACAGAGCACACTTACTTTTTTGACTTCATAACCTTAAAAGACAAACTTAAATATGACTACGCCGCTACTTCTTTTTTACTCAAAAACCTAAACGCAGGAACTAGCACAGGATATCTTGAGCAGTTCCACGGCTTTTTTTCAGCAAAAGAACATTTAGATAAATTCCTAGAGGTTGAAAAACAGGTCTTTAAACATTATTTTAAAGAAGAAGACCTGCTTTTAAAAATCAAAAAAATTAGACAACTTCTGCCGAACTTTAAAATGACAAAAAATAGTATAAAAACTTATGTTTCCAATAATTTTTATTTAAGAAAAGGTACCTATATTAGATACAAATTTAGCTTATCTAAAAAACAAAAAACAGAAATTTTAATTGAAAAGTATTTCAAAAATGGTTTTCACTGTTCTGATTATGACGATATTAAACGCATCAACGAGTGCTCTCTTGCTGAATTTGGCAATATTTTGTTTGAAGAAACAGATAAACCTGACAATAAGTATTACCATACTGTCCAAGCAATAATTGAAAGAAGTAACGTTCAATTAGTAGACCGTGGAACTTACGCACATGTTAACGACTGTCCTCAAATCACTTTAGACTTTGCTAAAAAAATATCCGACTACTTGCAAAATCAAAATCATCCAATTTCGTATTCAGGTATTTTAAAAATTTTTAAAAGCGAACTAAAAGACTTCAATATTACTAGCAGATACCAACTTAAGGGCGCCCTTTCCCACTATGAAAATAAGTTATTTAAAGGCAAGCGCGATTATTTGCTACCACTTGGCGGCAACGAAACCTTGCGTAGCAAAATTAAAGCATGGTTGATTTCGCAAACCGAATTTTTTGACTATACAAAATTTGAAAATGAGTTCAAAGGGGTTGCCAAAAGCGTATTTTCAACAGAGATTTCTGAGACTAAAAACTTTATTTATTTTTGGAATCGTGGCTATATCTACTTTAAGAATTTTAAAATAACCGACACGGAACTTAAAAAATTAAGAACAATTGTTGAGAATTCTTTAAAAACAATTGAAAGTGGACATTGCACAGATGAGCATATTTTTTTGGTTTGCAAAGCAGAAATGCCTGAGTTTATTTCGAGACACCAAATTACTTATCCATACGACATTTTTAGTGTACTAAAACAATTTTTTGCAAAAGATTTTAAATTTAGAAGGCCTTTAATTGGTAGTTTAGGAACTGATTTTTTAGATTTAAATGAACTACTTACTATTTTTATAAAAGACAAGGAAACAATCAACCTCACAGAACTAAATAAATTTATCATTCCTCAAGTTACAACACAAAAAAGTACTACAGTTTTTGAGTTTATCAATATGTTAAAAAAACAGTATATGGTGATAAGTACAAACGAGTTAATTCGTCTAGATAAAGTTAATTTCACACCTGCAGAAAAACTCCGACTTAAAAAGTATTTAGAATACAAGATACACGCAGACCCTAAGGTTTCACTGAATGAAATGATTTGTGATAAAAACTTCTCATTCAAAATTGAAATTAACGCTAAACTTGAGATGAATACATTTATTCTCGCAGGTTTAATAATCTGTTTTTATCCCGATGATTTTGAACTAATACTGAAAAACGAAGTTTTTAATAGGTCTGAATTTGGAGTTAGGTGTTTACCTAAGAAAATAAGTGGTTCTATAAACTTTTAACCTACTTTAAATTGAAAAAAAGCTGAAATTAAAGTATGATATTGAGGACTTGCCGAGTTATTTTAATATTTTTAGGAGTAGGAAATAATGAGTATAAAAGAATTTTTTGAAAAGAATTTTAACTTTTTACCAACCGTAGTTAATTTTAATCAAACTGAAGATAAACTAGACGTCGCAATTAGGTTAAAAGAAGTAATTTCTTATTCCGATTTTTTTTCATTCAATCAAGAAACTTTTAAATTTCTCCAAAACGTAGGAGCTCCAAAAAACACAATACTAATTTTTACCTACGATTCTTATTCTAAACTAAATGAACATTTTCAAAGTTACTTTCAGGCAGTAATTAAAAGTTTTAAAACCAACGATCCTTTAAATAAACGCTTTTTGGAAGTTGTTTTAAAATCTGAGTTTACATTAGATCAAACCAGCAGAACTATTAACATCACAGTTGACATAAATACGCTTAACTGGGCTATTAAACACGAATTAAATAAAAAGTTATTTACTTCGTTTACGAATTATTTTGGCCTGCCTTTTATCTTTAATTTCCAAAAAAAACCAGTCAGTGAAACCACTTTTGAATTAAACACTCAGTCAAATCAAGTTCAGTTTGGTTCTAACCAAGCATACACTCAAACTACGCGCTCAAACAAAAGTTATTCCAAACGCCGAATCTACTCTTTTAGAGACGATCTTTCTTTAAAGAAATTAAAAGAAATCCCATATGACAACTACGAAGTTACAAAGAAACAAAACCAAGGCGAAAGTCTGATTTATAAGTTCCACGTTACCGTTGTAGAAGCAGAAATTAGAAAACTTAAAGACGGTAAGTACACGCTGCTTCAAATGACCTTGGAAGATGAGACCGACGCTATTTTGGCCAAGAAGTTTCTCTACAATCAAGAAATCGCCGAAGCTGAAAAAATTCAACCTGGCACTAACTTAAAAATAATTGCAGAAGTTCAATACGACACTTATGCTGCCGATGTTGTTTTAATGCTTAAAAACTTTGAAATCATTGACAAAGAAAACCAAGATGAAGAAAACACTTTATTTACTCGCCAAGACAAAGCAGATGACAAACGAGTTGAACTACACGTTCAAACTAAACTTTCTAATATGGACGGAGTTGGCGAGATTAAAGACTACGTAGCGCTGGCTAAGTCTTTTGGACACAAAGCCATCGCAGTTACAGATTCTGGCGGAATTTATGCATACCCACAATTCGCACAAGCCTGCAAAAAAGCCGAAATTAAACCAATTTATGGCGTGCAACTGCCCTATATTGACAACTCTTTTTATATTAAAAAAGGAGATTCTGATACCTTACTTAAAGACCTTACCTATGTGGTATTTGACTTAGAGACCACCGGACTTTCAATAGTTAATGACAAAATTATTGAAATTGGTGCTGTTAAAGTTAAAAACGGCCAAATTATTGACAGGTTTCAAGCGTTTTGCGACCCTGAAGAGAAGTTAATTGAGTTTGTCTCAAACTTAACTAACATTACCGACGAGATGCTAAAAGGTCAACCAAAAATAGAAGTTGTATTAAAAGACTTTATAGAGTTTGCCAAAAACGCAGTATTAGTCGCCCACAACGCATCGTTCGACTGTTTAAATGTACTTTATAAAGCAAAGGTTTTAAACTATTCATTCGGCGAAAAAGTACTATATATTGATACTCTTAACTTAGCTAGATATCACTACTCAGATCAACTTAAGCGTTTTAACTTAGGTACCCTTTCTCATTTCTTTAAAATTAACTTAGAAAACCATCACCGTGCGATAGATGATGCCGATGCTACTGGACAAATGTTTATCAAGATGCTTGAAGACCTTGCAAAAAAAGGAATCAAGACTTTTAACGACCTTGAAACTACTGTTGACTCAAGTAAAACTTACTTACACCAAATGCCTTTTCCAGTAGATTTTTTAGTCAAAAACCAAGCTGGTTATAAAAATCTATTTAAGTTAGTAACTTCTGCTTTAACTGAGTACTTTCACCAAAGACCCCGTGTACTTGCTTCTGAGTTTGAAAAATACAAAGAAGGCCTGTTAATTGGTGCAAACGGAGCAGGTGAACTTTGGTTTGATGCTCTAAACTCAACAGACGATGTTTTAGATAGCCATATTTTAAAATATGACTACATTTTAGTCTATCCACCTGGTTGCTTTTTGCACCTTAAAGACAATATAGCTGGTGGTATGGTAGCAATTGAAAACGCAATTGTCAGACTAATCAGACACGCCAAAAAGTTAAATAAAACAGTAGTTGCCTCAAGTAATCCGCATTACTTAAATAAAGAAGACCAAATTTATTATCAGTTTTTCATTAGAACTCCTTTAGTTGGAGGAGGTCGCCATGAACTTGCACAATACGAAACTACTCCTGATTACTTTTTTCAGACAACCGATGAACTGAGTGCTGAATTTGCATTTTTAAACGACGATAGGCTAATAAAAGAAATTGTGATTGAAAACTCAAACAAGATTGCTGACTTAATTCAAGACATCCAGGCTTTTCCAGAAGGACTGTATTCTTTTTCAGATGACTACTTTAAAGACCAAGGTATTCCTTCAATAGAAGGTGAGTTTAAGCGCTTAATTTCAAAAAACCTTGAGCAAAAGTACGGCAAAAACCCACACCCTTTTATTTTAGACAGAGTAAAAAGAGAGCAAACTACCATTCTTAAAAATAACTTTGCCTCAATTTACTACATGTCTTATTTACTTGTCAAAAAATCTAACGACGACGGATACGTGGTAGGTAGCCGTGGATCTGTTGGTTCTTCTTTTGTGGCAACAATTTTAGGGATAACTGAAGTCAATCCTTTACCTCCGCATTACTTTTGTCCAAAAGGTTGTTTCCAGGTCTTTAAGTTCAACGAAGACTTAAAGAAAGACTACGCCTCTACTCAGTTTGACGAAATGTTTAAAGATGACTTAAACGAAGCAGACGATGGATACGACTTAAAAGAACGAGACTGTCCAGTGTGCGGAGCGAAATTAAACCGAGATGGACACGACATTCCGTTCGAAACTTTCCTTGGTTTTCAAGGCGACAAAACCCCAGATATTGACCTTAACTTCTCAGGTGAATACCAAGCACAAGCACACGAGTATGTTCGCACCTTGCTTGGAGCAGACCACGCTTTTAGAGCAGGAACAGTTTCGGGAGTTGCCGAAAAAATCGCTTTTGGTTACGTCAAGGGCTACATTGAAGATAAGCAAATGAAAATCCGTAAACCCAAAATTGCAGCCTTGGCTAAAAAAATTGTTGGAGTTAAGCGAACTACTGGGCAACACCCAGGCGGAATTGTTGTGGTGCCAAAGCCTTACTCAATTTTTGACGTCACACCTGTGCAATTTCCGTCAGACGACACCACAGCAAGTTGGCGCACGACTCACTTTGACTACCACTCTTTTGAAGAAAACTTACTAAAACTAGATATTTTGGGACACGATGACCCAACCATGATTAAGTTTTTATTTGACTATGTAAAAGCCAACCCTGCTGAGTTTCCGTTTAGCGAAGTTAGAGACATTCCAATGGCCGACGTTGATGTTTATAAAATGTTTTCAGGCAACGACATTTTAAGCGTAGACTACTCAAACGCACCTTTTATGCCGGCAACCGCTTCAACTGCCCTACCTGAGTTTGGTACACCTTTTGTTTCGCAAATTTTAGCGGAAACCAAACCGACAACATTTGCGGAACTGGTTAAAATTTCTGGGCTTTCGCATGGTGAAAACGTATGGCTAAATAACGGAAAAGTCTTAAAAGACGGACACCCTGAGTTTGGCTCAATTCCTTTTAAAAACTTAATTGGTTGTCGCGACGACATCATGATAACCTTGATTTCTAAATACAACGTTGAACCACTTCTGGCGTTTAACGCTATGGAGTTTATCCGCAAAGGAAATTGCCGCAGAAATCCAGCAAAATGGGCAGAGTACGCAAATCAACTAAGAGTCTTTGGTGTGCCTGAGTGGTATATTTACTCATGCGGACTAATTAATTATATGTTTCCAAAAGCCCACGCCACTGCCTACGTTATTATGGCCATTAGAATTGCCTGGTTTAAACTACACAAATCTTTGCTTTTCTACTCTGCTTTTTTTTCAAAACGTGCAGTTCAGTTCGACTACACCGTGATGACTAGCGGCAAAATAGCAATTGGCAACAAAATCCGTGAACTTGAGCAATTGGGATATGAAATTAAGGCCAAAGACCAAGAACTTTTAGTGACTCTAAAAGTAGCATATGAGTTTTGCGCGCGCGGTTTTAGTTTTTCAAAACTCGCGGTTAACGAGTCTAGTGCTAAAACTTTTAACATTAAAGGAAATACTTTGCAAATGCCGTTTGCCACAATTGACGGAACTGGAGATACAGCGGCGTTTGACTCTGTAAACGCACGAAAGGACGGGCTTTACACTTCTAAAGAAGACTTTAAAGCTCGATCTGGTGTTAATAAAACTGTTTATAAAAAATTCCTAGACCTTGGTTGTCTTGATGATTTGCCAGACAAATAGGTTTAATAAATTTCTTTTAAAAATCTAGAAGGTTTGAGTTTTGTGCCGTTTTGGCTAAACTCAAAACTCACTAAAAAAAGGTTTTGCTTGGCTCTAGTAATCGCAACATACATCAGCCTTCTTTCTTCTTCTATGTCAAGCAATGCACCTGTTTTAGTATCTGGAAACACCCCTTCGTTAAGACCTACTATAAAAACCGTTTTAAACTCAAGTCCTTTTGATTCGTGTACTGTGTAGATTTGCGGCAAATATTCAAAAAACCTAAAGCCTCGCTTGAGTTCTTGCTCAATTAACACTCTTTCTTGGTTTCTTCTGACCAATAGACAAATTTCGTTTATTTTTACTTGTTGATTTCTTTGGACAATTAAATAGTTTTTTAGTTCTAAAATAAAATCAGAGATTTTTGAGTATAGACAAATTTTTATGCTTGCTTTAATTTTAAGGTCTGAAAAAAGTACTTTTTCGGGCCTTTTTTTATTTTTTTCAATTAGCTTATTTGCGCATTCAACAATTGCAGGCGCTGAGCGGTAGTTTTGCGTGAGCATATAAACTTTGGGCAAGTAGGTTTCTTGGTATTTTTCAATTAAATCAAAAGATGCACCTCTGAACTTATAAATTCCTTGGTCTATGTCTCCAACTAAAATAGTTTTGGTGTCAGGAGAAATTAAATGTTTTAAAATCTGAAACTGAACTAGGTTTGTATCTTGAACTTCGTCAATTAGTACATAGTCGTAAGTTTGTATAATTTCTTTCTTTTTTAGTTTCTCTAAACAAAGCAAAAGCATATCGTCAAAATCAATTAACGCGTTTTTATCAAGAAACTCTTTATATTTTTTTAAAGTTCTACTCGGTTTTTTGTCAGGATTAGCCTTGTAGAGAGAAACTTCTAGAATTTCTCTTTTACTAAAAAGACGCGGAGTTTCAAACAAAACTTGTTTGTCTGAAATATATGGTTTAATTAAATTAAAACAAAAACCGTGAAAAGTATATACACCGACACTTTCTTCGTTTAATCTGTGCTTTAGTTCTTTGGCTGCTAGATTTGAAAATGTTAAACACAATATTTTTACTTTACTTTTACTTTCCTTAATTGCCTTTATTTTTTGAATTAACGTATAAGTTTTTCCGCTGCCAGCACCTGTTAACACTAAAATGTGTTGGTCTTTGCTTTCAATGATTTTTTGTTGTTGCTTATTCATCTTAATATATTTAATAGTTCCACCTTAAAATACTTAAAAGTGTGTTAAAAATGAAAAAACCTTCAAGAATAAATCCTTGAAGGTTTTTCTAAATATATGTTTAAAAATACAATTAGTCAGTTGTTTTGGATGCAAAAATCATTGCAACAATCACAGCAAGTCTTAAAAACTCAATGTACATCCAAGTAAGCGTAGAAATCAATCCTAAAATTGCAACATAAGAATAGCCTTTGTCAAGACCATCGTTTTGTGCAACTTCTCTTAGCCCTTCAATGCTAAAGGTCAAAACTATTGTTAAATATAAGATGTAGACAGTGCTTAGTGCGATTTGCAACCAAAGGTAAGTTGTATTGCTGTAAAGTTGATTGTCGGTTTTTCTAAAAACTAACCAAAGTATTAAGTTAACTAAAGACATTAAAAGGACAGTTAATCCTAGAAACATCATAACTTTGAAAAGCTTACGAGTTCCTCTGACCCAATTGCTTAGGTTTAAAACTAACACTGTTAAAAACACAAAAGCAGTTGCACTAAGGGCAATTATACCAACGCCTCTTAAAATCATTTCAAAAACTAAAGTAATTGCGCCGATAAACACACCTGATGAAATTGAGTATACCCAAACTGAGAATCTAGCAATTGACACAAAGTTGCCTAGTAGCGAAAATAAGAACATCAAACCAAAAGCACTTAGCGAAACTATTGAAAAGATAAGTAAATTAGATTTTCTTTGATCTGCGGTTAAACCTGATGTATTGCTAAAAATAAAATAATAGCCTAAGAAAAATACAACTAAAGCAAAAGCAGAAAGCAGACCAACGAAAAACAAACTCTTTAGTAAAAGAGATTTAAAAGTAGTTTTTGGAACTGCGTATTCTTCAAACGAATAGTCTTGTACTTCTTGAGTCTGAATTCTAGAAATTTTCTTTAAATTTGGATTTATCATATTGTCTCCTTGCGACATCTTTTAAAAAGATAACTAACAATTTCATTATAGTAAAGAATTCCCAATTGCGGACACTATATGCCTAAAGTTTGGGCTAATTCTTCAATATATTTCAGTGTTTTGCTTCTAACCCAAGTTTCTTTTTTGCGAATTCCTCTTCTCATAAATATTTTGTTTAAATATTTTAAAATTTTAGGTAGTGAATTCTTTTCAAGCAGCCCTAATTTAGTTAAGTAATTTTTAATTCTTGAAATCATAATGGTAGAAATAAAGTTAATAAACTCAGAGGCAATTACTCTGTAAGTTCCATGTACATTTTCTTCGCTTTGGTCAAGAATGTTTTTAAAGGTGCGAAATAGTTCTTCTATTTCCCACCTTTTTTTGTAGGCAATATAGATTTCTTTTAGCGGTAAATCTGCATTTGATTCAAATACTATTAGCCCGAAGTATTCTTGTTTCTCTAAGTATTTTTCTTCATCATAACTGTTTCTCTTGCTTACTTTTTCCATGTAAGCACGTTCTTGTGCAGACTTGGAATTTGTTGAAACGAAACAGTAGAAAAATGTATTTTCTTTTTTGATTTTCTTAGCCCTTATTGTATCTTCTCCTAATTTGAAGCTGGTTTTAAAACCAGTAGTTAAATTAAGTTTTTTAAGAGTTCCGGTGTTTCGCATAGGTAGTAAATATTTGATGCTTTTTTCAGACATTAGTGCCTTAGATTCCATGTCATTAAAACCTTTATCCATTATTAAAAAACCATTTTGAACTTCAAAAGTACGCAAAAAATCACGAAAAGCGGTGTAATCAAGCATATTTCCAGGATAAACAGCACTAGCCAGAGGTTCTTCGTTTTTGATGTCATAAGCATAGATTAAATTTAAATCCATGCTTCCTTTAATCCTTGATTTACGAGAAAACTCAGAAAAAATATTAGTTGTGCTGGTATTACTTTTTAGCATTCCGTCAATTACTATTGGATTATTTGAAAATTTATTTAAACGGTAGTTCATAAACTTTTCAATGATAGTTGTGGCCTTGCCGATTTTATCTAGAAATACAGAAATTGTGTTTGGTGACAGCCCACAATTTCTGTATTTTTCTGAAATAAAGCTTGTTTGATATTCATGCTGAATATGTTCGTTTTTCAAGTCTTCAACGACAGTTCTAAGAGATGCCATAACGAAAATTTTTCGTGCATCTTCGTAGTCATAGAACTTAAGAAGTTCAGAAAAAATATCTTCGTTTAAGTTTTCACATAACTTAAAACATCCGTAATTTTTAGTATCCGCATCATACTCGTTAATTACTAATTCATGATAAACACCATTGATTATTTTTCCTATTACTCCAAGTTCAACTGGATAAGGTCTGCCATTTTTGATTGTTGATGTTCTTTTAATAACATTAAAAATATTTGGGTCTGATGTTGCTTTTACTCTCGTATTTTTAGGTTTTAGCTCAAGAATTTCTTTTGGTATTGCCATGCGTTGTCTCCTTAATTTTATACAGTGTTAAACACTATATATTATATATTATTTAATACAAAAATTCAACATAAAACCAAATAAAAAACAGCAGTTTTAGATCTAAAACTGCTGTTTTTGATATGAACTTTATTTTTTTACCTAAAAAGTATGTATTTTGCCTATTTTTATAGTGTCTGGGATTGGGAATTCTTTATTATAGCAACAAAACAAGTAGTTTTAATCAAAATATTTGCTTTGATACCCTAAAAACTCTAAGCAAATATACATTTTTTTGTATTTTTAAATGGTAAAATATTTGTGCTATGAGATACTATGAAAATTTTAAAGGAAAACGTTGGAAAAAGACAATTGATGTTGCTGATTTTATTCAGGCTAACTACACTGAAGCAAAAAAATTCGCACTTACTTTAGCCGGTCCAACTCAAAATACCTTAAAACAAGTTGAAAAATTAAACGAACTTCTTGCCGAAGAAACCAAAAAAGGAATTCTAGACGCAGAATGCAAAACCTCTTCAAATATTTTGGCATATGGTCCTGGATACTTACTTGGAGACAGCAAAACAACACCAGAATGCATTGTTGGTCTGCAGACTGACAAACCTTTAAAACGTGCTTTGTTTGCAGAAGGCGGAATTAAGATTGCTAAAAAAGCCTTGTCTTCATACGGTTATGAATTAGATAAAGACACTGAAGAAATTTTTACAAAATACAGAAAAACCCACAATCAAGGTGTATTTGATGTGTATCCTGAAAACATTAAAATCGCTAGACACAACCACGTAATTACAGGCCTGCCAGATGGATACGGACGCGGACGAATTATTGGCGACTACCGTCGTGTCGCACTTTACGGAGTTGACCGCTTGATTTTTGAAAAACAAAAAAGCAAAGCAAGTTTTGAGTTTCCCTATACCCCTGAAATCATTCAAAAAATTGAAAACCTAGAGATGCAAATCAAAGCACTTGCTGATTTAAAACAAATGGCAAAACTATACGGCTTTGACATTTCTCTACCTGCTCAGTCTGCAAAAGAAGCCGTGCAATGGACTTATTTTGCGTATTTAGCGGCAATTAAACAACAAAATGGCGCTGCGATGTCACTAGGTAGAGTATCTACTTTTTTTGACATCTACATTGAAAAAGACAAACAAGAAGGAAGGCTAACTGAGTCTGAAGCCCAGGAGTTGATTGACAACTTCGTATTGAAGTTGAGAATGGTTAGATTTGCTCGCACTCCTGAGTATAATTCTGTGTTTTCAGGAGATCCTGTTTGGGTAACTGAGTCTATTGCTGGAATGAACGGTGCTACTAAGTCTTTTGTAACCAACACCTCATTTAGAATGTTGCACACTCTTTATAACCTAGGAGTTTATCCTGAGCCTAACTTAACCGTGCTTTGGTCTGAAAAACTACCTCTTGACTTTAAGAAGTATTGCGCAAAAGTGTCAATTGAAACTTCGGCTATTCAGTATGAAAACGATAACTCCATATCTGAGTGCCATGGCTCTGACTACGCTATTGCTTGTTGCGTTTCGCCAATGGCAGTTGGCAAAGAAATGCAGTTTTTCGGAGCGCGTGCTAACCTAGCCAAAACTCTGCTTTATGCACTCAACCAAGGAAGAGACGAAATGACTGGAGAACAGGTTATAACTCTGCCTAAAACTGAATTATTAAAAGACGGTAAATTTGAGTTTAAAGCGGTTTACAAGGCCTTTAAAGCAGCAATGAAAGAAGTTGCAAAACTGTATGTTAACGCTCTTAACATCATTCACTATATGCACGATAAATATGCATATGAGTCTATGCAAATGGCTCTACTTGACGACGAAATTACTCGTAATTTTGCAACTGGAATCGCAGGACTTTCAGTGGTTGCAGACTCCCTTTCTGCAATTAAATATGGGCGAGTTGAACCGATATACGATGAAACCACTAATTTAATTAAAGACTTTAATACCACTGGTGACTGGCCAAGATACGGAAACGCAGACGACAGAGCAGATGAACTAGCAGTTGCTGTTGTTAAAGATTTTTGGAAAGAAATTGCTGCTAACCCTACCTACTTAAATGCCAGACCTACAATGTCTATTTTGACAATTACTTCAAATGTAGTCTATGGTATGCACACTGGTTCTACTCCAGATGGCCGTAAAAAAGGTGAACCTTTTGCTCCTGGTGCAAATCCTATGCATGGTCGTGATAACACTGGTGCTTTAAACTCACTGCTTTCCGTTGCCAAAATTCCGTTTGAGTTTGCCAGAGACGGAATTTCGAATACTTTCCAACTCCTTCCTGAGTCTTTAGGTTCAAGTAATTTACCTGACTTTATGGAGGTTAGAAAAAACAACTTAGTTTCAATTTTAGACGGCTACTTTCAAAACAAAGGATATCATTTAAATATCAACGTCTTTAACCGAGAAAAACTAATAGAGGCTTATAAAAACCCAGAGAAGTTTCCAAATTTAACTATCAGGGTATCTGGGTATGCTGTAAACTTCTCTAAATTAACCGACCAACAAAAACTTGAGGTAATTGCGAGAACAATTCATGCCACTAGATAAGGCCTTGCTTGAAGTTAAAGGCCGAGTTCATTTAATTGAACCGTTTGGTGCTTTTGACGGACCAGGTCTACGTTTTGTTTTGTTTCTGCAAGGCTGTCCGCTGGCTTGTAAGTTCTGTCACAACCGCACATCTTGGAGCAGAAATTCAGGTGAAACTTACACAGTTTCAGAAATTTTAAAGAAGTTCAATCAATACAAATTATTTTATGGAACTACTCCTAAATTAACTGTCAGTGGTGGTGAGCCTTTGTTTCAACTTGAGTTTTTAGATGCCTTGTTTAAGGTTGCCAAAAGTCAAGGAATTGAAACTTGCCTAGATACTTCGGCCGGGTTATATCAAGAAAGCGAAAAAGATAAATACGCAAAAATTCTTAAAAACACCGACCTAGTTTTACTGGATTTAAAGCATTCTGATCCAAAAAAACATCTGTGGCTAACTGGCAGACCGCTTGAGCCGGTTTATGCATTTGCTCGTTTTTTAAACGAGCAAAAGAAAGACATAGTTGTAAGACAGGTAATAATTCCTGGCATAAATCTATACACAACTCAACTTAAAAATTTACGTAGTTTTTTAGACTCACTTTCTTCAGTTTCTGCAATTGAAGTTTTAAAATACCACACACATGGCGAGAAAAAATGGACAGACTTAGGGCTAAACTACCCATTAAGAGGTATCAGAGAAGCAAATCAGGCTGATTTTGAGTTTGCAAACGAAATTTTAACTAAAGGATATAAGTTCAAAAAATGCAAGATATCTTTAAGAAATTAAACTTCCATAACAAATTAGCACTGGCCCCAATGGCAGGCTACACTTACTCTGCATTTAGACAAATTTGTAAAGAAGCAGGTGCTGGTCTGCTTTACACTGAAATGATTTCTTCATATGCCTTGGTGCATGGTGACGAAAAAACACTTCAGATGCTTGAGTTTAAAGAAATTGAACATCCTATAGGCGTGCAAATTTTTGGAAACGATCCAGAAATTATGGCAGAGGCTGCCAAAATTATTGAAAAAAACTACCGTTTTGACTTTATTGATATTAACTTTGGTTGTCCTGCTCCCAAAATTTCTGACCGTGGTCATTCAGGTTCTTATTTGCTTAAAGATTTACCCTTGCTAAAAGCGATTGCTGAGGCTGTAGTTAACGCAGTTTCTCTACCAGTTTCTGCCAAAATCAGACTAGGATTTGATAAAAACACTATAAACGGCCAAGAAGTTGCCAAAATTCTTGAAAACTCAGGCGTTTCTTTTATATCCGTACACGGCCGCACTAAAGAACAGGGATATTCAGGTATTGTTGAACTTACAGAAATTAAAAAAGTCAAAGAAGCGGTTTCTATTCCAGTAATCGGAAACGGAGATGTCACTAATTTAGCAGACTTTACAAAAATGCTTGATTACTGCAAGGTAGACGCTGTAATGATTGGCAGAAAAGCACTTGCGAATCCTTTAGTTTTTAAAGAAATTTTAACTAAAACACCTAATTTAAAAACACCAGCCTCTATCGCTGAAATTATTTTCAAGCACTATACTTTGCTTAAAAGCCAAGAGAAAGACCAAAGGCGTTTCTTTCTTTTACTGCGTGGAGCTATTCTTTTTTATTTAAAAAATATCAAAGTTTCAGCTGAACTTAGACAAGTGGTCTGTAGATTAAACGCTGAAAGTGAACTAGCAAAAATTATTGATGAAATTAAAAAAATCCAGTAAATGAGTTACACCTCAAAATTACTGGATTTTTTGATTTTTAGTGCTTATTATTAAGCAAAAATTACATTTTGTTTTAAAACGAAGTTATAAGCCTGTTTAGTTTCTTTTATTTTAATGTTAAGTGTTTTGTGAGCTTTATCTATAACTTTTTTGGCAGCGTCTAGGGCTTCAACGTGGAGTTCAGCGCCGATGTGTTTTGCTTCTAGTTTCAAGGTAAAGTCTTTAGTGCTTTCTTTAAACTCTTCAGTTTTTCCGTCTTTTAGTTTTAGATACCATCTGTATTCTTTAATTTCTTTTTTAAAGCTGTGTGCTTCTACTTTAAGTTCATCACCAATTTTGTATTCGCTTTTTAGATGGTGAAAATGCATAACTTTCCCGTGATGGTGATGGTGTTCATGATGAGGTTTTTTGCTATTGTCACGGCAACTGCCTAATGCAAACAAAGTAACTAAGGCAAATAGAGCAAATAATATTCTTTTCATAACATAATCCTTTCTAAGTTATTTTTTTAAAAAATAACTTACACTTTTAGTTTAGCCTAAACTAATTTTATTTGCAAATGATTTGCATTTGCAAATTAAAATACAAACTATTTTTGAGCAAACTAAAAACGCTTGGAAATCCAAGCGTTTTGGTTTTAATTTTTTGTAATTTTATAGGCAAAAGTATTTGAAATTTCTTTAAAAGTATCGCCCAAATTCATAATTCTAATAATTTTTTTAGTGTGTTTATCACCATTTACATTGATTTCATAAACTGCTTTTCTCGTAATTACTATAAACTCTGAGTTGTTTTTTGCAAAAACCACAGCCTCTTTAGTACCAGATGGTTGAGATTTATAGAAAGGAAACTTTCTGTAGACAACTGTATTTGAATTAAAAGCAGCACTAATTATGAATTTTAACTTAATTTTATCATCGTCTTTGTTTGCAACTACGCGGTGTTCTTGTTTTGGCTTGATATGCAGGTAATCTGAAAAAACATCTTTATCTAAGTCTTTAACATCATCGTAGTAGTAAGCCGCCTGAATTTCGTCTTGTTTAAAAGGAAGTTTATATTCAAGCGCTTTGGTTTTTCCTAAAATAAACCAAATAACTGTACCAATTAAAACAAAGTGAAAAATTATAAAAATAGTCTTAATTGTCTTAAGCATAATTAAAGTGTCTCCTCGTATTGAGCGTAGACATCATCAAGTCCACGACTTTCTCGTTCTTCTTTGGTAAAAATGTGTATCCAGATTTGCTCGGTGGCAATCAAAGTCCAACCAGAGCCAGTTTCAACTGACTTAAACTCAGGGTAGCTTTTAACTCTTGAAACTAAGGCTAAAGCCTGGCGTTCAGTTGCAGTTCCAATAACTGCGATGTCAAAAAGTGGATGGATTCCGGTAAAATTGTAGTATTTAACATCTTTAACGTCAATGTCTTTTAAGTCTTGGCTAATTTCTTTTAATCTAAGTGAGTCCATTTTTACTCCTTTTAAATTACATAATTTCTTGTTTTAATTTCTTGTAAGCATCAATTTGTATTTGCTCAGGTTTAATGCCTCTGGATTTTAAACTCCTGAAAACCCCTTCAAAAACTAATACGCAAGCCTTATTTAAGTCTTGCCACATCACTTTTCTAATTACTCCAAGGTCCGAAAAAGTTCTCCTCATTTCGGCTTTATCTGAAATAAAAAGAATTTTGCCCAGTGTAGAGATTTCTGGAGTTGGAGTTGTGTGCATAAATACTGAGTTTAATTGGTCTTCAGATAAATCAATTAGTTCTGAAAATAAATAAGAAGATACTGGACCATGTAGTAAATTAGTACTATTTGTCTGTTTTAATTCAGGATATGCAAACTTAACTAAACTATGAGCCTCGACTGCATTAACGTGTTTGGCGAAATCGTGAATTAAACCCGCAAGATATGCCTGGTTTTCATCAATTTTCCAGTGTTTTGCGAGTTGCCTGCACATTTTAGCGGTAGACAGAGAATGCAAGTATCTTTCTTTGTCTAGGCCTAATTTAGTTTTCAAGGCTTTTTTTAAATATTTAACTTTTGCTTTAAAGTTAGTGTTTAAATAATATCTAAGCAAGTTTCTTTTAAAATAGTTGGGTTTAAAAAAACGAATAAAAGCAAAAATAATTTTTTCTCTAAATCTGTTAATTTTAGTCAAAAAACGTTCACTTGTGCCATCTATAGACTTAACTAAAAATGTCGATTTAAACTGCATTTTATTACTAAAAACAACATCGGTCAACAACTGGTCCCCAATAAACGCTGAGTTTTGACATTTTATCTGTTCGGTTCTGCAAATCTTTTTGCCAGTTTTAGTAAAAGGTTTTTTTAAGTTAAAAAAAACTTTGGTGGCAGGCAAGGCATTCAAAGGTTGTCTAGATTTGCCTGAATTGCTAAAAATATACAATCTAAAATCAACACCTAATTTTTTAAAAAAATCAACAGTTTCATTAGAAAAAGAGTTTTCTTTATAAGAAAGTAGAGTGTTGTCTAAATCAAAAATCAAAGTGTCGACACCTTGATTTCTGAGTTCTATAAAAGGTAGGTTAAAGATACTTTTTAAATATGCAGTAAACCTGTATTTAGACATTATTGGTAAACTTTAAGAATTTCAACTTCAAGGCTTTTGTTTTCAGAAACCTTGAAAGAAACTTTATCACCTGCTTTGTGGTTTTGAATAGCACGGCCCAGCGGAGTTTCTACAGAAATTTTTAAAACATTACCACTAAAAAGGTCAGTTTCTTGGTTACCAACTAGTTGGATGTTTTCAACTGCTTTATTGTGTAGATATTTAAGTTCAACTTTATTGCCAATTACGCAAATATCATCGCGGTTACTTTTAATAATAACTGCGTCTTTTAAAATGCTTTCTAGTTCTTTAATTTTGTGTTCAATTTGCGCCTGCTCATTTCTAGCAGCATCGTAGTCTGCGTTTTCAGACAAGTCACCTTGAGCGCGCGCTTCTTTAATTGCTTGAATGTTTTTAGGGCGTTTAACAAACTTAAGTTCGTTAAGTTCACTTACTAATTTATCGTACCCTTCTTGTGTTAATGCATTTTTTTTAGCCATTTTTTCTCCTTGTTAACTACTAAACATTATACAACATAAGTGATTTTTAACTTCACTTTTATGTGAAAAAAAGGCGAAAAAAGATATAATATAGACATGCAAATCACTAAAAATAAGTTAGAAATAATTAAGTTAACAATTGCAGCAGTTTTAACGGCGAGCGCAGTTGCAGTTAACTCATTATACTCATATATCGTGCCAATTGGTATGTTTAGAGTACCTTTTTTTATTGTTGCTTTAGCCGTAGTTGCGATTGCTTTTGGTCCAGCATATGCACTAATTACTGGCGTAATTTACGACCTTTTGTTTGGGTTTTTAAATTCACTTGGTTATCTTCCTATCTACGGATTTGCAACTTATTTTTGGGTACTGTTTTACTCAATTATTTGCTTTAAAAGAATTTCTAAATTAACTATTTTCTTGGCAACCTTTTTTGGATATCTTGGATATACTTTGATAAACACTTTTGCCACTTGGTTTTATTTTGGCAAACTTGCTTTTTTAAGCCTGTTGCTTCGCTTTGGTTTAACCTTAATTTTCACACCAATTTTATTTGCCCTAATTTGTCTGCTAATCAATAGATTTAGTGAAATTGATAAGTTAAATATCACTAAAATAGAGTTTCTTAAAACCAAAGAATTAGAATACTAATTTAAAGTCTTTCGCTAAATACTAACGAAGAAAAAACAACAGCAGATTTTTGTGCTTCGCCTAAAAATAAAATTGAAAGTTTATTTAGTGTTGCCTTAAAGTGCTTACCGTGATTTGGATGAGTTAAATGCACATGCTCGTGCAAAATAGTTTCAATAGCAAACTCTTCTTCAAAACAGATCAAAATTGGATTTAAAATAATTTCGGTCTTATTATTAACAGTGCGTTTACATTTGCCATAGTAGCCTTTGACTAATTTAAAACTATAGGCATCAGCAACAGCGGTAAGTTTTTCTTTTGCGTGGTTTAGAAATTTAAAAAGAAAGTCTTTTAGGACTTTAGTGTAAAACTCTTTTTTTGCAGTTTGCAAGGTTCTGTATTTAGAACTAAAGAAGTAAGTAGATTCACCGTCAAAACCAAACACATTTTTTTGCAATGCTGCACTTGGCAAAAAGTCATAGATTTTGCCAAAAACCATTACTTTATTTTTTTGAGAAACATCTTGATTATACTGGCGAAAATAGTAAAAAACATCGCTTTGAACTCTTGAGTTATTTACTATTATTTCGCCTTTTAAGGCGATTTCACGAAAATTATATTGATATAAATAAGGACTTGGAAAAATTAAAACTGGTTGTATTCCTTCGCAGGTTAAGTAACTTCTTTTTATGTTTTCATTAAACCTAATTAAAACTTTTCCAAATTTCTTAGTTACGATAAAAGAATCTTCACTCATTTTTTCCTAATCATAGAATATGGCTCTACTTTGGCATTTAGTTTTACGTAAACCTTACTCATCGCATGGTTTGCAGTTTGGATTTCTTCAAAGTTTTCATTCCATAATCTTAAAACTTTAAATGTTCTTTCTTTGCCTAATGGAGCCATTAACTCAATTTTGTCACCAACTGAAAAGTAGTTTCTTTGCTGAAATAAATACACGCCTTTTTTAACTTCTTGATTTAAATAAAGCCCACAAAATGCTTGATTTGGTTTTGTGGTGTTTTGGTCAAACAATACCTTAGTTTCAGCAGGTAAATTATCTAAGTGCCCAGTTGCGCTTAGTCTGTTTTCAGCAGCCTTTAATTTTTGACTATATTTTTTAACTGATTTAATTTTTTTAGTTTCATAAATTTCGTCAAGCATTTGACGATAAGTTTTCACAACAGTAGCAATGTAGTGTAGTGACTTCATTCTACCTTCTATTTTAAGCGAAGACACATCGGCCAAAACTAAACTTTTAATATGTGGCACTGCATTTAAGTCCATAGCCGAAAAAGAAACAGGCTCTTCTTTAAGTTGTTTATCACCTGAATACAAAAAATACTCCCAACGACAGCTGTGTGCACAACCTCCGCGGTTGGCGTCTCTACCTGTAAAAGTATTTGAAAGGGAACATCTACCTGAATAACTCATGCACATCCCACCGTGGATAAACACCTCAATGTCAAGTCCATGTCTGTCAAGATTTTTAATTTCTTTAATTGAAAGTTCTCGGCCTAAAACTATTCTTTTTACACCTTGTTCCTTCCAAAACAAAATAGTGCGTGAGTTGATAACACTTTGTTGAGTTGATAGATGTATTTCTAAATCAGTGTATTTACGAGCAGCCTGAATAATGGCAAAAGACGCACATATAATGGCGTCAACTCCTGCTATTTCTAACTCTTGTAAATAGTTTTTCAAACCTTCTAAGTCTTCGTTGTGTGGCAAAATATTGGCAGTCACATATACTTTTTTGCCAAGAGAATGCGCAAACTCACATGCTTCTTTAATTAACGGGATTGTGAAGTTTGAAGCACGCGCACGAAGAGAAAACTCAAGCCCGCCGATAAAAACGGCATCTGCTCCGTAGATTAGTGCGTATTTTAGTTTTTCAATATCGCCAGCTGGTGCTAATAGTTCGCTCATTTTTTATACACCGTTTTAGTTTCTGCAAAACCTGTGTCTTGCAAGTCGCTGTATTTTTCTTTAAATTGTTGAATATCTGTATCTAAGATGTTATTTTTTTGATAAAGACTAAGTGCATCTATTGCATATTCATCTGAAAAAAACAAAGGGTCTATCGCAAAATAACTAATAAAAGTTTTTAGTTTTGCAATATAACTAAACATCTGCGTAGTTTTACCGCGAAATAAATAGGTGCCAAATTTATCTTCAAGCACATTTAATTTTTCTGTTCTATTTTTTTCTTTTAAAAACAAGTCTGCCCTATTTTTTAAATCCAAGGTGTGTTTGAATTTTTTGTTGTATATAGAAAGTAAATGGCGCTTTGAGTGAAACATTGAAAATCTGCCGTGTCCTTGGAAAAAAAGATTAAAATTAGGGTTTTTTTGACTAATTTCACAAATATTTTCAATAGTAATTTCTTTGGCTAAAAATACTCCAAAAAAACCAAGTTCAGAAATAGTTTTAACTTCTTGCCAATTGGTAATTAGAGTTTCTGGGTTATATACACATTTGTTTAATAAGTTTTCTTCTTTTAAAAGTTGAGCAACGCCGATGTCGGCAACAATATAACCAATGATGTTTTCTTCATGTTTAAGTTTTTTTAAATAATTTTTAAGTACAGGAAAATCTTGATCATAGGCCATAAAAGAAAGATCAATGAAGGCTTTGTGGTTTTTTAAATAAGTATTAATTTCTTCAACTGTAAAACGGTGATAGCATTTATATGAAAACTCAGTTCTCAAAACCAACGCAGCATCAACATTCTCGTATTTTGTTAGTTCAAGTGGATATATTAAGTATTTCATAACTTTTTTGACACTAAAAGACCGTCTGCAATATCTAAAAACTTAGATGTAAAAGATTTGTTTTTCAGAACTTCGGTTTTAAAAATTTCTAGTTTTTTAAGAAGTTGGGCTGTGTTTTTAGAAACTGAGTTCTGGTTTAGTTTATGAAAAGAAATATTGTCGCAAATTATCAACCCGTATTTTTTTAAGTTGTTTTGAAATTTTTCAAAATATTTTAAGTATTGTGCTTTCGGGCCATCTATAAAAATAAGGTCAAAAACTTCACCCTGAAAGTCAACATCAATTGCATCGGCTAAAAGCGGAGTCACTTGTTTTTCAACTCCACAAATTAAAAAATTGTGTTTTGCTTTCGCAAAACTATCCGGGTTTTTTTCAATAGTTGTAATTTCTAAGTTTTGATTTTCATTTAAAAAACTAAGGGCACTAAAACCACATGCAGTTCCAATTTCTAGAACTTTTTTAATGTTTTGTTTTTTTATCAATTCGTTGATATATAAAACTGCTTTGTCTTTTAAAATTGGAACCTGGGCAAAAATGCAGTCGTTTTTAACTAAATTAAACTCTAGACTATTCATGCTCCAAATCAGACATGTATTCAAGGAAAACTTCAGTAAGTTGTCTGTATTCTTCAACGTCTTCTATATCTGTTAAACTACCGCTAAACTCAAGGTTAGTATCAGTTTTAGTGAGTTCATTGTATTTAGCAAATATTAAGTTAGTTCCTTCATTGTCAAGCAGAGCCACATAGTTTCTAGTTTCTCCTGCAAACTCACGAGTAGTTGTAAAAATCACGATAAAAGTCACGTCCTTACCGTCAACAGATATTTTGACTTCTCTGGATTTATCTTTTTTTAAGGATTCAATAACCTTGTCGTTTAAAGAAATTACTTTTTCTTCGTTTTCCATAAAATCACCTTTTTTGGTTTAAAAACTTGATCTGCGGTCTAGATATTTTTGTAGAATTACGACAGCAGAAAGTTCATCTTTAAATTGTTTTCTTTGTTTTATATTAGTTTTGCTTTGTCTAAAAACCCCAAAAACAGCATTTGTAGATAAGCGTTCATCTTCTAAAATTACTTTAACACCAGGCAGCGCTTCTTCAATTGAGGTCTTAAAGTCTTCAGAAATTTTTGCGCGCACTCCGACATCTCCATTCATGTGTTTAGGGTAGCCAAGTACGATTTCTTGAAAATTATATTTGGTGTTAAGTTCAACTAGATGAGCAATGCAAAGTGAGTAATCTTCGTTTTCAAAACGAAAAGTTTCTAAGTTATTGGCAATTATATGAGACTCAGAAATTGCAAGACCCATAGTTTTTGAGCCCAGATCAATTCCAAGAATCATTTGCAGCAAACTCCTTTAAAACTAAGTCAACTTTACTTAAATCACCACCGCCAGCGGTTGCAAAATCAGGTCTACCTCCACCTTTTGAGTTAAGAATAGAGTTTATTTTTTTAATGTAGTCAGTGGCTTTTTGAGTGATTGATTTAACAAAAATATTAACCTTTTCATCATCTATGTTTATCATGATACAGTTATTTAGTTTTTGGATGCTTACATACTGCATAAACACATCTTTTGTGATTTTTGAATCTATCTTTGACTTAAAAATATAATTTTGTGAAGTCGCATTGTTAAGCGATTTTAAAGCATTTTTAATGTTAATTTCACTAATTTGTTTTTCGTATTTTAAGGCTTGTGTTTTGATTTCTTGAAGGTACATTTTTGCATTTAAAATATCTTGATATGAACCTTTAATTTCTGGTTTTCTTGCAAACTCTAATTTAAGCGATACATTGTTTAGTTCATTAACTTTATTTAAAATAACGTTAGCCTCATTAAAATAATGAGCAGCGTATTCTTCAACTTTAGCCTTTAGGTTTGCACCAGAAACCGCAAAAATACGGTAAAGTCCAGAACCAATTGACTCAATTTGTGTAATTGCAAAGTCTTCGATTTCATTTGTATTTTTAACGTGTGTACCACCGCATAGCTCAATTGAGTAGTTTTCCATCGATACCATTCTAACGGTCTTATCGTATTTTTCGCCAAACAAGGCGATTGCGCCGTGTTTTAAAGCAGTGTCGTAATCAGTGTATTCATACTTAACTTTTAGGCCTTTTTTAATTTTATCTTTAACAATTTTTTCAGCCTTTAAAAGTTCTTCGTCTTTTGGAAAATTGTAGCAGTTAAAATCAAATCTTAAGTAAGGCGCACAAACTTTTGAACCTCTTTGGCTAACGTATTCGCCAAGTACATCTTTAAGGGCTCTGTGAATTAAGTGAGTTGCACTGTGGTTATACATAGTAGGTGTACGGTGTGCTTCGTCAACCTGGCATTTAACAACTTCACCTTCTTTAAACTGAGATTCAACAATGTGCAAGTGTTGACCAAACGGCAGCCTAAGCATACCTTTGACTTCCGCTTTTTCAATAGTTCCAAGGTCAGAAACTTGACCCCCGGTTTCAGCAAAGAAAGGGGTTTTATCTAGCACAATTCCTTCTTTAAAAACTTTGATTACTCTAGATTCAGACGATAAGTTTTCATATCCAATAAACTCAGATTTTTCGCTAAACTCTAAAAACTCTTTGTTTTGTCCTTTCATTGACTGAAAGTTTTGGCGAGCAGAGCGAGAAAGTTCTTTTTGTTTTGCAAGAAACTGATGAAAACCTTTTTCATCAACCTCAACACCGTTTTCGTCAGCATACTCTTTAGTTAACTCAAACGGAAAACCGTAAGTATCGTATAACTTAAAAGCGCTTTCACCAGAAATTGATTTTTTGGCTTGAATAAGTTTAAAAAATTCTTTTTCACCGGCTTCAATTGTTTCTAAAAACTTCTCTTCTTCCTGTTTTAAAATGTTTTGAACAACTTCAACGCTATCATTAAGGTCAGTGTAAAACTCGCCCATTGCATCAATTACACTTGGCACAAGTAGGTATATGAAAGGTTTCTGCATACCAAGTCTACGCCCTGCTTTCACGGCACGACGAATTAGTCTTCTAAGAACGTATCCTCTGCCTTCATTTGAAACCACGGCTCCATCTGAAACTGCAAAAGTCACAGTTTTTAAGTGGTCAGCAATGATTTTAAACTCTTTTTGACCTAGGTATTTGTGATTAGTTTGTTTTTCAATTGCTCGCATAATTGGTGCAAACAAGTCGGTGTCGTAGTTTGTCTCTACATCTTGCATAATTGCGCAAAGTCGCTCAAATCCAGCGCCGGTATCAATGTTTTTGTGCGGAAGTGGTTTATAGTCTTCTCGTTTTTTGCCGGTTTCGGCGTTAAAAGAAGAAAAAACTATATTCCAAAGTTCAACATAACGAGCAGTCTCTAAGTCGTTTCTTAAAGCCACTTCTCCACGAGGGTCGTATTTTTCTCCGCGGTCATAAATTATTTCGGTATTTGGCCCACAAGGTCCTTCACCTATCTCCCAAAAATTTGATTCAAGTGGCACTAACTTGCTTTCAGAAACGCCTAAACTTAGCCAAATTTCTTTAGTCTCAAGGTCTTGAGGATAATATGTAAAATAAAGTTTATTTAAGTCAAAACCAAACCATTTAGGCGAAGTCATTAACTCAAAAGCAAAAGAAATCGCTTCTTTTTTAAAATAGTTGCCAATAGAAAAATTGCCAAGCATTTCAAAAAAGGTATGGTGTCTCGCGGTTAGTCCCACGTTTTCAATATCGTTTGTACGGATACACTTTTGGGAACTTGTAATTCTTGGATATGGCGGCATCATTGTCCCGTCAAAGTATTGTTTTAGTGATGCTACACCTGAGTTAATCCACAGTAAAGTCTTGTCGTTTTTCGGAATTAACGAAACTGACTTGTATACATAGTGGTCTTTGGATTTAAAGAAATCCAACCACATTTGTCTGATTTGGTTGCCTGTTAGTTTTTTCATAATTTGATACCTTTTTGTTAAACTTTTAGTTTAAATTTAGCGTTTTCACGTTTCAAATCACGTTCTTTAATGGTTTGCCTTTTATCCCTTAAGTTTTTACCGCGACACAGCCCAATTTCTACCTTTACAAGAGCCTGACTAAAGTAGATTTTTAAAGGAATTAAAGTTAGACCTTTTTCAAAAACTTTCTGCTTAATTTGAATAATTTCGTCTTTATGCAAAAGTAGTTTACGGCTGCTAGTTTCTTTGTGTTGAAATTTCGCCAGGTTTTCTTGGATAAACCCAATTTTCATGTCGCGCAAGTACAGTTCTAAAAGTTTAGTTATATCGCAAAAAGCGCCAGTCATCGTTACTTTACCGGCGCGAAGAGCCTTGACTTCAGAACCAGTTAAGACGATACCTGCTTCGTAGGTTTTAATGATTTCAAAGTCAAAATATGCTTTTTTGTTGTTTGCGATAATCTTCATTTTTAACCTTATTTTGACAATTAAAAGCCCCTTTGTGCAAAAAACAAAGGGCTTTTAACTTAAATTTTTATGTGTATTTAAATAATTAAACTAAAATTTATTTTTTTAGTTTAGGAAATGCTGCTAGTCCTGGATAAACTGCTTGGTCGCCAAGTAGTTCTTCAAGACGAATTAGTTGGTTGTATTTAGCAATACGGTCAGTTCTAGACATTGAACCTGTTTTAATTTGACCTGCGTTTAGGGCAACTGCTAAATCTGCAATAAAAGTATCTTCAGTTTCTCCACTACGGTGGCTAATTACTGTGGTGTAGCCAGAGCGTTTAGCAAGTTCAATAGTACGGTAAGTTTCGGTAATTGAACCAATTTGGTTAACTTTAACTAAAATAGAGTTAGCAACACCTTTTTCAATACCTTGAGCAAGGCGTTTTTCGTTAGTTACAAATAAGTCGTCGCCTACTAATTGGATTTTGTCACCAAGTTTTTCAGTTAGTTTTTTCCAGCCAGCCCAGTCGTCTTCAAATAAACCGTCTTCAATTGAAATAAGTGGGTATTTTTCAACTAGAGAAACGTAGAAGTCAACTAGTTGATCAGAAGTTAATTCTTCACCAGTTGCTTTGAAAACATAGCGTTTTTTAGCCTCGTCGTAGAACTCAGAAGAAGCAGCGTCAATTGCTAAAAATACATCTTTACCTGGTTTGTAGCCGGCTTGTTTAATAGCCTCAACAATTAAGTCAAAAGCCGCAGCGTTTGACTCTAGGTTTGGAGCAAATCCACCTTCATCACCACCACCAGTTGCAAGACCTTTTTTCTTAAGAACAGCCTTTAGGTTGTGATAAACTTCGGCAGCACAAACGATTGCTTCTTTGAAAGTTTTAAAACCAGCAGGAATAATCATGAACTCTTGGAAATCAACGTTACTGTCTGCGTGTGCTCCGCCGTTTAAGATGTTTAGCATTGGCACTGGCAAAGTGTGGGCAAAGAAAGTTCCAAGGTATGAGTGCAGGTCTAGACCAAGAAAGTCAGCAGCAGCACGGCAAGTTGCCATTGAAACCGCTAAGATTGCGTTAGCACCAAGATTAGCTTTATTTGGAGTTCCATCTAAATCAAGCATTGCTTGGTCAATTGCCATTTGGTCAAGGCAAGATAGACCGATTAGTTCAGGTGCAATTTTTTCGTTAACATTAGCAACAGCCTTTAACACACCTCTTCCAAGAAAACGTTTTTTATCTCCATCTCTAAGCTCAACTGCTTCGTGTGCACCAGTAGATGCACCAGATGGAACAAGAGCACGACCAAACGCTCCTGAATCTGTAGTTACTTCAACCTCTACAGTAGGGTTACCACGTGAATCTAGAACTTCACGTGCATGAACAGCAATAATATATGGCATATTTTTCCTCCGTAATACTTATATATTATATAACATTATAGGTAAATAAAAAACACATTAATTAGATTTTTGTAATTTAAACAGTTTATTTTAATTAAACTTTTTAAAATTATTTATATTTATGTTTAATACCACTTTTAATACACTAATCCGTGAAAATACATGCCTATAAATATAACGCGATAACTTTTACGGCTAAATAGTTTTATACAAAATCTGCGTTATATTTGTTTGATAACAAAAATTCCCGTAGTTTATTTTAATTAAACTAAATGCATTTATATTAAAAAAGTTTAAAACACACTTAAGACAAAATTTGCGCAAGACTATTTATCAATGTGTTTCACTTATGCTTAGCATATTTAAAACAAAACTAAACCAAAAAAATGTAAACTGGTTTTAGTTTTTTTGAGAGCATGACCTAGGAGTTCAACAAGATTGTTTTTACACTTAATTTTAATTTATCTAATTTGTGAAGTGCATTAGAGTTAATAAAATACAATTTTTAAACACATACATTTTTAAATTCTGATTTCCACAGTTTGTGTAATTTAAAAAATAAATTATAAATTATTTCAAAGTGGCGCTTTTAAAATAATCATTAACCTACACACGCTCAGTTGAAGTGACTATTTTAAATCTTTTTTACCCACTTGCAAAAAGGAGAACAACATTAGTGTTCTGCAAAATTACGAAAATGAAAATGAAGTTTATAAGTGTTAGTGAAACTTAAAATAACTTTACATTTTAAACGGCCTGTTTGCTTTTAGTAAATAAACTTAAAATCAACATAGTTTAATTTAAATAAACAAAATAGTTTTAAATATAAAAAGTTTAAAATAAAATTGAAGAATGTTTTTGGATTAAATTTGGAGTTATTGTAAATAAAACTGTATAAAGCATAGACATAAAAAACCTGTTTGATTGGTATAGGGTGCAAAAGACTGCGATAATATTTGTAATTTCTATATCTGAAAATTATTTACAAATTCTTGCATTAGTTTATCTTCGTTTGTTGCCTACTTTTTAAATAATGCACATATTTATTTTAAGAAAAGAACGTGAATGTAAAATAACTAAAGTTAAAAAAACTAAAAAAAGTTTAACAGTGTTTTTATATTATCCTCTGAAATAAAAAAAGTTTGCTAAATTTTTATTACTCAAACTACAAAAAAAGTTTAATGACTTAAGAATTGGAACATAAAAAAGATATTTTAATGAGTTTAATATTTTTAAACTAATTAAATAAGTTTTAAATTAGTTTAAATGTAAAATGTACACTGAAATATTGGTAAATTTTTCTTCAAACGAAATGTAGCTACGCCTCAGAAAGTATGACTTTTTCGCTAATTATTATTAGTTTAATAAAACTAAACTTTTTTAATATTTTTTAGTTATTTATAAAAATACTTGACACCTTTGTCTTAGTAGAAAACGCTGCACCAAAAAACAAAACAACATAAAGAAAAAAATTTAAAATAAGCCTAATTATTTCTGAGAGAAGAAGTAGTTTAGTTAGTTTACTTTAACTAATATTTTATTTGTAAATTACATAAAAGTTTAATAGCATATGAAGTTACTAAAACACAAGTTTTAGCAAAAAATGCCAAAAAAAATCAAAATTCACGGTCATTTCATTAATTCTGTAAATTCAATTTCGTTAAAACTCGTTTTGCGTTTTTTTTCATATTCATTTTTCAGATGTGAATATAAAAAAGAGAGAAGTAATTAAGCATAACTACTTTCATACACCTTATTTTTAATTTTAGCGTGAATGCACAGTTTATTTCAGTTTTTTGTTATTTTTTAATTTGTTCCTATAATATATATTATGTAAACCAAAATATAGCATGTTAGTGGAGCGGACAAGTGAAAATGTGTGGGAATGTGGATTACTATTCACTATCGGAATTTTTGTAATTTAGTGCTAAAAAACAAGATTTTTAGTGAAAAATTCACCAGAGTTAATAATTTGAAAAAATAGTAAAAAAACGATAAATTAAAAATTCTGAGCACTGCGTTCTGGCATTAACACTATTTAAATATTATTAAACTTTTTTACTTTTTTTAATAAAAACATAAATATACTAAACTATTTAGTGACGCGTTTTGAGCAATTATTACTACCTTTTGTGGGTTGTTATTCATTATGTTTTGTCCTAGAGCGTCTTAAAAAATACATATTTTTATCTGACTAAAACAAAACATAAATAGTCGTTAATAAACTTTTATAAACTGAGTAATGTGATTATGGAATTCGCTTTTATAAAAATAACCAGGCTGTAGTCTTTTTAGATTTATGTTTCTTCACTGTTGGTAAGAAAATGATTTAATATTTATTTTAAAAATAAATTATTTTTTTAATAAAAGTTTAATTATATTAAACCAATTAGAAAATGAAATTTTAAGCTTTTACGCACACACTGCAACACTGAATTTAAAATTAGCGCGAAAAATAAAAAAAGTTTAACTGTGTTGTAGATATTCTCTCTACAAAAATAAGTTAAACTTTTTTTGTTTTTTATTATTAAGTTTACAAAAACTAAACTAAGACTTTTCTGGATTATTAAGTTTTGGTCTAGTTTTATTGTACTTTTCTCGCTTATATTTATCTGAAATGTTTGTGTAAATCTGTGTTGTTTGGATGCTTTCGTGGCCAAGTATTTTTTGCAAAACCCTTAAATCACAACCGTTTTCAAGTAAGTGTGTAGCAAAAGAATGCCTGAAAGTGTGTGGTGAAACATTATCAATTTCGTTGTCTTCAGCGATGGTTTTAACTATCTTAAAGAATCCTTGACGCGTTATTCTCGCGCCGTTTTTGCTTACAAACAAAGCAGGTAAAGTGCGTTCTTTTAAGATGATATTGCGGGCATCTTTAATGTAGGTTTTAAGCGCTTCTACTGCTTTTTTAGTTAACGGTACAGTTCTTTCTTTACTGCCTTTTCCTTCAACAATTAAAAATCCTTCGTTTAAATGCAGCGACTTTAAGTCAAGTCCAATCAACTCAGAAACACGAAGCCCAGAACCATATAACACTAAAAACATCGCTAAGTTGCGTACATTGTATACTGTTTTTAAATCAATTGAATTTATCATTTTACTAGTTTGCTCTGCGTTGATTGTGCGAATTACTTTTTCTTTTTCTTTAATATTTTTAATTTCTTGTGCCGGATTTTCTTTAGTCAAACCATCCATTTCAAGAAAAGCATGAAAGGTTTTAATTGCCGAAATTTTACGGTTAGTTGTTCTACTGTCATATTTTTTCTGCAAAGTTCTAATGTAGTTTTTAATCAGTTTAGGACTGATTTGTTCAGGCCTTTGAATTTCTTTGTGGTATTTAGCATAGAAATCAAAGTACTGTTGAATGTCAACTTTGTAGGCGTTTTGAGTAGTTTTGGCCAATGACTTTTCGTTTTTTAAATATAAAATAAATTCATTAATTAAAAACGGTTTCATACAAACTCCTGCATAATTTGGTTCTCTAAATAAATATATTTAAATGGTATGTATAGTCTACCTTTGGTGTATCTCAACATTTTTCTTGCAAGTAGCTTTTTAATTATTGGGAAATATTTAAGTAAATCTATGTTGTATTTTTGCTTAAAATATTTAAGATTTACACCGCTAGTTTTGCGAAGTCCGAGCACCATTGCCGTTGAAATTAACTCTTGTTCACTTTGTTTTACTTCAGTTTTTCCAGGTCCTTTGTTAATGTAGGCGTGCATAATTGCGGTGTTATTTATGCGCGTTCCAACTGTGTATCCGCTGGCTGCAAGTCCTGTGCCGATGTATTCTGAGTCTTTCCAGTAGATTAAGTTATGCTGAGATTGGTACTTTGACCTTGCATAATTTGAAGTTTCGTATTGTGAAAAGCGGTGTTTCTTTAGTGTTTTTTTAATGAAGTTATACTGCTTTAAGCATGTTTCTTCTGCTAAAGTTGTCTGTATACCTTGTTTTTCTAAGAACGCTAAAAAGGTGTTTTGCTCTAAAATTAAGGCGTAATACGATATATGTTTAGGGTTAAACTTTATTGCTATTTCTAAGTCTTTTTTTAGTATTTCTAAACTTTGATTTTTTATACCGTACATTAAATCAAAAGAAATATTTTGAATTCCGGCTTTTTTAAGTAGTCTAACAGAGCTCTTAACATCCTCAATTGTGTGGTTGCGTTTTAAGAATTTTATGGTCTCAGGGTCAAAACTCTGCACGCCTAAAGACACACGGTTTACACCGTATTGTTTAAGTAATCTAACCTGTGCTTGAGTAATTAGTTCAGGATTACACTCAATTGTATACTCTTTTACACCTTTAAACTTTTTTAAGGTTTTTAACAATAAGTTTAAATTTTCTAAACTCAGATTATTCGGAGTCCCACCACCAATAAAGATAGTATCAAAAAAATGGTTGTCTAAATACACAGCATTTAGCTCTTCTATTAAACTTTTGATGTATCCATCTTCTTCTGTTTTGTCTTTAGTTTGTTTCTTGACAAAGTCACAATACGAACAAATTAAATGACAAAAAGGGATGTGTACGTACAGTCCACGCACTAATCATCCCCTTGTTTTAAGATAGCCAAAAAAGCCTCCTGTGGTACTGAAACCCGACCGATTTGTTTCATTTTCTTTTTACCTTCTTTTTGTTTTTGAAGGAGTTTCATCTTACGAGAAATATCGCCGCCGTAGCACTTAGCCAGCACGTCTTTGCGCATGGCTTTAATTGTTGATCTTGCAATAATTCGGTTACCAATTGCCGCCTGCACGGGAATTTCAAACATTTGTCTTGGAATTAAATCCTTCATTTTCTCAGTCAAGGCACGACCTCTGGACTCAGCAAAATCTTTGTGCACAATTGTTGCCAGAGCATCAATTTGTTCACCATTTAACAAGATATTTAACTTAACTAAGTTAGAGCGAACATATTCATCCATATCGTAGTCAAACGACGCATAACCTTTAGTTTGTGATTTTAGTTTGTCAAAAAAGTTGTAAACTATTTCTGAAAGTGGAAGTTTGTAGATGATGTTTACGCGGTTTTTATCTAAGTAATTCATTGAAACAAAAACCCCGCGTTTTGCCTGACAAATTTCCATAACACTGCCGACGTATTCAGATGGAGTCATAATAGAGGCTTTCACAAAAGGCTCTAAAATATAGGAAATTTGCTGTGGTTCTGGCAGTTCACACGGGTTTTGAATTTGAATAACATTGTCATTTGTTAAATGAACCGTGTAAATAACTGACGGAGCGGTGGCAATGATGTCAATATTAAACTCACGTCTGATACGCTCTTGAATTATCTCTAAGTGAAGCAGACCTAAGAAACCTGTTCTAAAACCAAAACCAAGTGCTTTAGAGGTCTCCATTTCGTAAGTTAAAGCCGCATCGTTTAGTTTTAATTTCTCAAGTGCTTCTTTTAATTGAGCGTAATTTTTATTTTCAACTGGATAAATACCTGAGAAAACCACAGGGTTCAGTTTCTTATATCCAGGCAAGGGCTCGGTTTCTTATTTTTCAAAAAAAGTAATATTATCTCCGACTTTAATGTCTTTAATTGACTTAATTTGGGCGTAGATAAAGCCAACTTCTCCGGCTGTAAGTATCTCAGTTTCTCGCATTTCAGGAGTATATACGCCAACACTAACTACTTCTGCTTTATATTTAGACTGCATAAAGTAAATAGTGTCACCTTTTTTAACAGTTCCTTCAACTACCCGAATTAAAGGAATTACTCCCTTGTAGGCGTCGTAGTATGAGTCAAAAACTAAGGCTCTCAAAGTATCGTTTGTTTTTTTTGGTTTAGGCGCAGGTACTTTTTTGACAACCGCTTCCAGAATTTCTTTAATACCAATTCCGTTTTTAGCAGAACACAACACAACTTCGCTTCTATCAATGCCAATAATTTCTTCAATTTCTTTTAAAACTTTTTCAACATCTGCCGTTGGCAGGTCTATTTTGTTGACAACCGGAATAATTTCTAGGTCATTGTCAAGGGCAATATATAAGTTTGCAAGAGTTTGTGCCTGAATGCCTTGTTGCGCATCTATTACTAAAATTGCGCCTTCACAGGCCTGCAGAGAACGAGAAACTTCGTAGGTAAAGTCCACATGGCCAGGGGTGTCAATTAAATGCATTTTATAAACTTCTCCGTCTTCAGCTTGATAGTGAATTTGGACAGCATTTAACTTAATAGTAATCCCGCGTTCGCGCTCAAGTTCCATACTATCTAAGTATTGCGCCTTCATTTCACGGTTAGAAACGGCGTTTGTCAACTCCAAAATACGGTCAGCCAATGTAGACTTACCGTGGTCAATGTGCGCAATTATAGAGAAGTTACGAATTTTGTTCATCTAGATTAAAACCTTTTTAATTAAGACTCTTTTAACGACATTTTTTTCAATATACAGTGGACGGAACTCAAAGTTTTTATAAGCCACACAAATTTTTTCACCAACTCTAGGTAGGTGTCCGATTTGCTCGGTAATAAAACCGTTTACGGTGTTAGACTCCGCTTCAAACTCAATGTCTAGTTTTTCAGACAAAATATCTAGTTCAAAGAACCCATCTACTTCAAAAGTAGTTGAGTTAATTTCTTTAAACTCAGCCTCAGGGCTGTCAAACTCATCGTTAATTTCACCAACTATTTCTTCAATTAAGTCCTCAATTGTAAGAAGACCAGCAACTCCGCCGTATTCATCTAGCACCACGGCGATGTGGACTTTATTTTTTTTCATATGCACAAAAATATCGTTAATTTTAGAGGTAGACGAGACAAAAAAAGGTTTTCTAACAGACTTACCTAAATTAAACTCACTTGGCTCAATTGCGTATTTTAAGATATCTTTGATGTGAATTGTGCCAATAATATTGTCAATGGTTTCTTTGTACACAGGATATCTGGTGTATTGAGATTCATTAATTTTAGTTAAGATTTCTGAGTAAGTTGCAGTGATTTCTATAGCGTCAATTTCAGTGCGGTGGGTCATGATTTCAGAAACCTTAGTGTCGTCAAACTCAAAAATATTTTCAATTAGTTTGTTTTCTTCAACATCGATTTCTCCGCTTTCTGTGGCATTTGATGCCATTAAAATGATGTCGTCTTCTGTAACTTCTTTAATTTCATCGCCTTTTTTAACACCAAAAATACGAGCAAAAAAGGTAGTCGAAACCATGAGTAGCCAGACAAACGGGAACAGTATAAACATAAGTACTCTGATGGTCGGAGTGCAATTTAAAGATATTTTTTCGCTCCACTTCATTCCGATTCTTTTAGCGACAAGTTCACCAAAAATTATTTGAAAGTAAAGCAAAAACACGGTTAGTCCAATTGTAACTAACACGGAATAAAGCACATAGTTATTTGAATTTGCGTCAACTTTAAAAATACGAATTAAGGCGTCTTGTGACAGTTTAGAGCCAATAATACCGTTAATAAAAGCAATTAAAGTATTTAAAACTTGAATGGTTGCCAAAACATAGTTTGGATTCTTAATTAAGGCAAGAGTTTTTTTGGCTTTTTTCTTTAGTTTTGGGTTATCTGAATCTGTAAGTTCATCAATTCTGATGTGATTTACAGACATAAATGCAGCCTCGGTCATCGAAGTAAAACCGGAAATTACGATTAAAACAACGATTAGTGCAACGAATACTGCAACTAAGATGCCCGTGAGCGGAGGGGTTGCAGACGTTGCAGAATTTAAAATATTTGTAGTCATATTTCTCCTTGATTAGCAACTTTCTTTAAAAATAGTATAACACACAATTTTTGTCTACGCTAAATCACGCAAAAATTCAACCAAACCAGCAGAGTTTAGCCAAAAAGCACTTTTATTTTTGTGTAAATTATCAAGTATTTCAAATTGTTGTTGTTCTATTTTATTTTTAATAATTTTATCTTTATTATCAAAAACATTAAATATTTCTGAATTTAAAACTTCGTTTGAAAAAACACCATCTAAAAAAGACACTATAAAAGTGTTTTTAGGCATTTTAGTTTTAATTAAACCGATTAGTTCCTTAATTTGTTTATCTTGAGCACCACCACATTCCTTAATGTGCTTAGATTCGATGAAAAAATATTTATCGTTTGATTTTAAAATGATATCTAAATCCTTATTTTGCGAACCAAAATCTATCTCAGGAATAATCTTTTCTTTTAATTCTTTTTTGTAGTAAGAAACACTATTTTTATTTTTTAGAAAAATATCCGGGTCATTTGTATACTCAAAACCAAAATTTTGGGCAATTTCAACTATTTTTTGCTGTCCAATGATACCTAGTGCTCTTTGTGAACCTTTGTCAATTAGTGACTGTATATGGACGGGGTCAGCACTGATTTTGCCATTTCTATATGTGAAAAATAATTCAACGATTTGTTTTAAGGTTTCAGGATTGTTTTTAATTGTGCCAATTGTTGAATCACAGGCGTTTATAAAACAATTAAATTTGTTTTTAGATCCATAAGAATCAGTAATTAAATTTAACAAAATAGTGAATTTTTTCTCATCAACAAATTTGTCTTTTCTTATGTCGTTTAATAGACTTCTTATTTTATTTGTAAACTCGACATATTTATTTAAATTATTTTTCTTTAAATTCATGTATCTTTCATCAAGTTTTTCAGGGTTATTACAACTATACTCAAGGTATTTTAAATTATCTTTCATTAAATTACACTACTTCTCTAGACATTAAATTATTTGCTTTTTCAATTATTGCACGTGCTAGTCTAAAATCCAATCTTCTTCTTCTTTTGCCACTTTTTGTATTCCCCATGAAAGGAGTCAGTAAAACATCACCAGACTTTATTCTAATTTCATTTAACAAAAGATTACATTTTTCTAAAAATTTTGGTCTGTTATTGTCAGAAATATCTATCGAAACTAGAGTAAAATGTCTAGATGTATGTTTTATTTTGTTTTGCCAGTCGTATTTAATATTTTCTTTATAGTCGAACTTAATATTGTTTATGTCATCAGTGCTGTCAATTGCTCTTATACCTAACCATCCTTCTGTATCGTTGAAAGTTACTTTCAAAGAGTTTTCTGGTTCAATTCTTAAATTTATTATGTTTTCTAGAAAGTCAACAAACTTATCATTTTTATATATTTTAATTTCAGAAAAATTTTTATAAACACCGTCAAAACACGCTACACAAACTGGCACTTCCGTATCTTTAAAAGGGTTTTCTTCTAATATAGTAATGGAACTTAAAAGATTTTTGTCTTTAAATGTTGAGTTTATGAAAGACTCAGGAATAATTGCAACAATATGTTTTTGCGCTTCAATCATTTTGCTAAGTGCAACTAAATATATATCATCGTAAGTTGAATCTTTAAAATATTCGTTTAAACAAATCTTTTTTCTTGAAGCAGATTGTTTAGCGAGATAAGGAGGATTTGTGATAATTATTGCGTTTTTAATTTTTGGTATTGACTTTAAAGAATCATTGTTTTCCCAATCTAATTTTTCATCAATATCCAAGCCTTTTGTTTCAAAAATACCGTACTCAGGAGATACAGACAAAAGATCACCTGCTCCGGCGAACGGGTCATAAGCGATGGTGCATTTAGAATTTTTAATGAATTCTTTAATTTGTGGTTTTAGCCACTGAACACCTTTAGTGAAATATTGGCCTAATGTGATTTTTTTTCTAGTTTTTTTGCTTTTATCCATACACATATTTTACCATTTAGTAAAGAATTCCCAATTGCGGACACTATATGCCCAAAGTTTGGGCTAATTCTTCAA
>CAUUDV010000004.1:0-41243 GCA_963544075.1 uncultured Acholeplasmataceae bacterium
TAAAAAATAGCAGAATTTACTCCAAAAAAATCTTGTATAACCCCGAAACACGGGTGTATTGTTTGCATGTTTTTTTAAAATATGTTAATATATCTAAATGCTAAAGGAGGAAAAATATGAAAAAAAGTAGAAAAAACATTCTTGTTGTTCTAAAAAATGTAGTTGCAAAAAGCGTAAGAAATGCTACAATCGGTATCTTAAGTTCAATTAACGACTGCGACCACTAGAAAAAACTTGTTGTGTATCATAATTGTTTATCTTATTTAAGATAAATAATTATTCTTACCACCAAGTTAAATTCTTTTTAATAAATTATTTAACTAAGTAAATACTTTATTAAAGTGAATTTAAATCAAAAGTGCCCCGCTTCCAGGTCAATAGGAATAGGGGCACTTTTGATTTATTACATTTGTTTATTTGAATCAAACTATTGTTTAAAAATTTGAGAAAGAATTTTTTTGTCTTTTTGGTCAAGCGGTTTACCTTCAACTGAATAGTTTTGAATAACCGCTTCTAATTTGCTAAAAGTAAAATAACCTTCTTTAATTATATTTTCAATAATTTCTTTCAAAGTACTAGGTGTGATTTTTTTACTCTCAAGCCAGTTTTTAACCAAAATATATTGATTGGCAGAAAGTGGTTTGGCACTTTTTTCAATTAGTTCCGCAACTTCTTTAAGTAAACATTCTTGTGGGTCTAACTCTGGATTTTGAATGAATTCTAAAATTTGTGTATAAAGTGGTTTTAAAGAAATCAGTTCTCTAACTTTTCCGCTTTCGTTTTCTTCGTAGACAAAAGTAATAATTTTTTTGGAGTGCAGTGAGTTTAAAGTGTCTTCAGCAACACTTTTTTCAAGTCCGGTTTTTTTAACAAAAGAAAGTACTGTGTGTTTTTTCTTTTTTTCAGAAAGCAGGAGCACCACAAAAGAATACTCGTTTGCCGATAAGTTTAACTTTTTTTGGTATTCAGAAACCAGTTTTAAAAAGTCAAGTGAGTAGTCTAAAAATAATTTTTCAAGCATTTGTGCTCTCCTTAGTTTGCAATTTTTCAAGGGCTTTTTTAGCAGCCTCTTTTTCAGACAATGCCTTTGAACGACCTGTTCCAGTAGCCAGGAGTACATCTTTTTCATAATAAACTCCAGAGACAAAAATTTTATCATTACTTGGCCCAGTTTCAGAGATTAGTTTGTATGAAATTAGCTTATTTGAAAATCCTTGATAATACTCTTGTAAGACGGTTTTGTAGTCAATAATATCAATCTCTTTTAAAAATACAGACCATATGTATTTATTAAAAAAATCTCTACAGTGATCAATCCCACTGTCTAGATAAATTGAGCCAATTAAGGCCTCCATACAGTCGGCAATTATGGATTTTGGAATCGGGGAAACTCGGGTTTTAATGTAGTTATCCAATTTGATTTTTTTGGCGTAAACCAAAAGTGCGTCTTCAGAAATCATGGCCGCTCTTTGTTTAGAAAGAAAACCTTCGTTTTCATGTGGATACTTATTTAGCAGTGCTTCTGCGGCCAAGAAGTCCAAAATACTGTCTCCTAAAAACTCACGGCGTTCGTAGTTTGGAAGTTTGTTTAAATTACCGTAAGATGAGTGAATAAAAGCAGGAATGAATTTTTTTAAGTTTTTTACCTTAACTCCGATTGATTTTAAAAAGGCTTTCTCATCTGTCATTTTCAAGTCCTTTTAAGAATTTTTCAATAATGTTGTTTTCAACAAAAACTTTTGCCTGTTTAATCGCTTGTTTTAAGTCTTGGTGTTTAGCAGCACCATGTGCTTTAACTACAACACCTTTAGTTCCAAGAATTAAGGCTCCACCAGTGTCGTTTGCAGTAAGTTTCTTAACTGCTCTTTTAATTGATTTTCTTAAAATTAAGAAAGCAATTTTTTTAAGCAAACAATATTTTAGTTCTTTTTTAAAGTTCTCTTTAAAGCCTAACAAGGCGCCTTCCATGGATTTTAAAACCAAGTTGCCACTAAATCCATCTGTTACTAAAACATCTGCGTTTTTAAAAAATAGTTCTTTTGGTTCAACATTTCCGTAAAAATTAAATTCGTGAGTTTCTTTAAGTAAATCATAAGCAGATCGCTCAAACTCACGACCTTTACCTTTTTCAGAACCTATAGAAACTAGCCCGACTTGTGGCACAAAATCGTTGTTTCCAATAAGTTGTTTTAAATAAGTAACACCGATTTGTGAAAAATCAACTAAATCTTTTGGCGAAATTTCAGCAGTAGCGCCGCAATCTAGCAGAATTTTTTTAGTTCCATCAACTGTATTGAAAGGAATGGCTAATGCTAATCTACGAACTTTTGGTAGTCTACCTACAATTAAGTGAGACCCAAAAACCACAGCTTGAGTAGGTCCTGCTGAAACCACGGCATTAACTTGATTGTTTTTAAGTAAAGTAAGTGCTTTAAAAAGGGAATATTCTGGAGACTTTCTAAACTCAGCAAACGGGTCTTCCACTCCCATATCTAGGTATTTATCTGTGTGAATAATTTTACATTGAGGGTGATTAACGAACTCACTTAGTTTACTTTCATCACCAACTAAGTAAAGTTCAATATCTGTATTTTCGCCTAGCAAGGCTTTGATAGCTTTTTTATTTTCAAAAATGCCAAGGTCTCCACCCATCATATCAACGGCTATTTTAATCATTTTTATCTCCTTCAATTGTAGCAAACACAGCCAACGCTGTCATTGCTTCTACAATAACTGGTGCTCTTAAACCAAAGCAAATGTCGTGTCTACCCTGGATTTCTATTAACTCTATTTTACCAGTTTTTAAGTTAAGAGTTTCTTGTGGTTTGGAAATTGAACCAGTTGGTCTAAAAGTAGTTTCAATTAAAATAGGATTACCATTTGAAATCCCGCCAACTATTCCGCCTGCATTGTTAGTCTGGGTTCTGCCAGACAAATCAGCCAAAACATCATTATACTCAGAGCCTTTTTTGCAAACTGTATCCGAACCAAGGCCAAAGCCAAGCGCTTTCACGCCAGGTATTAAATACACTAATCTAGCAATATTGGAGTTTAGTTTATTAAAAAAAACCGAGCCAACACCGGGTTTTAATCCAGTTAAAGTAGTTGTTATTTTAACGCCAACACTGTCTTGATCTGCTTTGATTTGATTTAAATAATCAACAAACTTCAAAGGGTTTTTTTCTGTACCAATTTGTTTAATTTGACTGCTGAACTTAATGCCTAAATATTGGCGAATTATTTCGCCAATAAAGACAAACAAAATAGTGGTTCTGCCAGAAAAAAGTCCACCACCTGAAAAAATCTTTCCATACTTTTGAATTGAAACAAAATCAGCCTGACCTGGTCTTGGAGTTAAACTAAACTGGGCGTAGTCTTTAGATATGGTGTTTGTGTTTTCAAAATAAACTTCAATAACATCACCGTTAGTTTTATTTTCCTTAAATCCAGAGACGATAATGTACTTATCTGGCTCTTTTCTAGGAGTTGTAAAAATAGAAGTAGACTTGCGTCTTTCTAAGGCTTTCTCTACTTGCTTAAAATCAACATAAAAATCTTTTGGAAACCCAAATAGCCGAATTCCGATTTTTTCGCTATGAGTGTCTCCGTAGATTTCTATTTTAACTTTTTTAGATATCTCCAGACTCTGCATTTTCAATATACCAAAATAAGGCACTAAGTAGTTCGCCAGTATCAGTTTCTTTAGTCAAGGCAGCGTAAAGCGAGACAAATGCTTGGTAAATAAGCATAGTTTCGCCGTACTGTACTTGCGGATACTTAAGTCTAAACTCAAGATCATCTAACTTATAGTTAACAGAAGCAATAAACCCTGCAGTTTTAAAAAATTTAGGGTCAAAGGAACCTTGGTCAATTAGTTGTTTAAATGAACAAGTTGTGGCGTTAAAAATAGCGGTTTCACTATTTACTTTAGCCAGTTTTAAAAAATCAGTGTAGCTGATTTCGTCTTCTTTTTGTGGTGAAAGCGAGACAAATAAAATTAGCGGCATTGCTATATTAGAGTTTTCTGTGTAATACTCAAGCGCTACCTTGATAGTTCTAGCAACAGCGCCAGTTCCTAAAATATAGACTTCTTTTTTTAAATTAGGGATAGATTGAATGAATGAAAACACGCCAAAAAAATCAGTGTTTAGTAAATAAAGTTCTTCATTTTTTTCAAAAACTGTGTTAGCAGCTTTGGTCTTTTTGACAATATCGCTTTTTTTGTCAGTGATTTTAAGGACCGAGTTTTTAAAAGGTGTAGTGATATTTAGAAATAATTTGTTTTCATCTAAAATTAAGTTTTCAACAAGCTCAGGCAAATCCTTTTCGTTTTCACACTCAAATAACTCGTATAGATATTTTTTGACCTTCAAAGCCTTAGCGATATCTTCGTGAATTTCTGGAGACAAGGAATCTGCAATTCCTTTGCCAACCAAACCAGCGCCAAAGATAGAAAGTTGGTTGCTAGATTCAGTAAATGAAACTAAGTGATTAAAGAAGTTTCTCGCAAGTATTGATTTTTTTTGATTGATAACAAAACGACGGCGGTCATATGAAACTAAATCAAGTAAGTTTTCTTTTTTAAACTTAGCAACTTTGTCAGTGATTTTTCTGCGTTCTAAAAGTGCTGCTTCAATTTTTGCGTCAATTGTGTCAATTTGACTACGCAATTTTTCAAGTTCTACAAAGTCTTGCAAATCGGTTTTAAAGTATGAAATAAACTCAGGGTATGATTTATAGACCGAAATGTATTTTGGTAAAGTAAACTGAGGTACTTTAGCCCAGTATCTAAAAATCAGTTCCAGCATTTGTGCCCGGTGGTCAAAAAAATCAGAGCAGTGAACATGGAAAAAATCACACTCCTTTAAAACTGTAAACTCAAGCGTTCCATCTTTATAAAGGCGGTTTATTTTAAGTTGTTTCAAAATAGAAATTACCAGGGAAAGTCTATCACTTTCTTTAAATGATAAAGTTTCAATATTAACAAAGCGATATCTAGCGGGGTTAGTTAAACAAAGGGCAAATATAGAAAAAACATTGTCAATTGAGTTTTTAAAGTTGATTTCTGCAAAGTCAATTTTGTGCGGAATTTTAGGAAGTGAAATAAAGTTGGCGTCAACATTAGGTGCGTAGCCAATAGTGTTTAGTTGTTCAAAAACTTCAAAACTGTATTTATCTTTAGCGCTAAGTCCACTAAAACTGACTTTATTTTTAAGTCCTTTAGTTAAAGTAAGCACTGTTAACAGATGTGTATAATCTCGGCGAATTTTAATTTCTCTAGGAATTTTAAAGTCTTTTGTGCGTTCAAAATAATAGCAGCCTTTATCGTCTTTTTTTAGTTCAAAACCAAACTCTTTTAACACATCTAGCGTTAACGTTACAAAATTAGGGCTAGACAAGTCAAAATCAGTTTTAATTTTGTTACCGTTGCCAATCAAAGCGCAGGCTAAAAATAAACCAGATAAATATTGGCTTGAAATTTTGGAGTTTACTTCAATTACTTGGTTATTAACTACACCTTTAGCCCAACATTTTAAAGTTTTTGCATTCAGTTTAAAGTCAATTTGTGGAAAAATTTCTTTAAACTCAGTAAGTGGACGTGTAAAAAGACTGTCTAGTCCGGTTAGTTTAACTTCGCCAAACTTAAAAAGAAGAAGTGGAAAAAGTAGTCTAAACAAAGTAGCGGATTCATTGCAGTCAATATAGTCTTCTGTATAGTTAAGTTGGGAAGCGTTTTTAATTTCTATTTTGTCTCCGTTGACATCAATATTTACACCAAGTTCGTTTAATGCTTTAATGGCAACAAGTTCATCTATCGACAAAGAAGCGCCACAAAGTGTGGCTGGTTTTCCTAAAAAAGCCAAGACTAAAAGTTTTCTAATTGTGTCTGATTTAAAAGAAGGTGCGCTAAACACACCCTCTTTTAAATCAGAATAAAATTTAAGATTATCCTGCATTAGTTTAAATAAGCCTGAATGTCTGAAATTGAGATATTAACCAGTTCGCCTTTGCCGATTTTTTTAACTTTAGTTAAAGTAATCTCACTATTTTTAGTTTGTTTTTTGTCGTTAAATAAGTATTTAACTAAAATACTTCTTCTAATTTCTTCAAGTTTTTCGCGTTTATACAGTGGGAAGGATTTAATGGCCTTCAAAACTTTGTCAAAAACTGGTTTTTTAACTAACCCTTTTTCGTAAATTAACTCAGTTTCAAGTAGCATTCCGTAAAGCACAGCCTCGCCGTGTGCGATATCTAGATTTAAACTAGACTCAATGGTGTGGCCAAGAGTATGTCCGAAGTTCAACATTTTCCGGCGATTTAAAGAATATGCGTCTTTTTCAACAATTGCTTTTTTGGCTAAAATTGAGCGTTTAATTATCTCTTCATTTAAAGTAAAGTTGTTTTTAATTAGTTTTTTAAGTAGAGTTTTATCGGCTATTAAGGCTATTTTAAGAACTTCTGCAACTCCTTGTTTGTATTCAAGCGCAGGTAGACTTTCCAGGTAAGTCGGATCAATTATAGTTTCATACGCAGGATAAACAGTGCCTAGGTAGTTTTTAATGTTTAGGTAGTTGATACCAGTTTTTCCGCCAATTGCAGCGTCTACCATCGCAATTACTGAAGTTGGAACTAAAACATGAGCAACTCCTCTGTAAAGAGTTGATGCGATAAAAGAAGTTAAATCACAAACCACGCCACCACCAAAACCAATTAAAACATCGTTAGCTGTGAAGTTATTTTGGTCTAAATGCATTAAGACTGCAGAAACAGATTGTATATTTTTGTAAGCCTCACCTGGTTTTAAAACAATCCAGTGAACTTTCACAGAGATTTTTTTTGCAAACTCAGTGCGTGCGTTTGAATCAAAAACATTTTGGTCAGTCACCACAAATACTCGTTTATTAAAGGCTAAGTTATTGCAAATTTGAATATAGTCAACAACTCTGCCGATTGTTACATTTCTTTTAAATACAGTAGTTTTATATGCCATTTTAAACACCTCTTTTACTTATTTTTGATTTTGCTAAACTTTGCAATATCGGTTAATTTTAATGCTTGAAAACCGTCAGATAAAGCCTTTTCAGGCTCTTTTGCACATTCCACTAAAGCACCAGAAAACTCAAGTTTTTCAATATATGGTAGAAACTTTTCAACATACTCAGTAGAGCCGATGCTGTGACTTGGGTCAATAATCACTGGAATTTTAACTAAATCTTTTAAGATAAAAGCACCAGTTAAATCAAGTGTGTTTCTAGTCAAAGTTTCGTATGTGCGAATGCCTCTTTCGCAAAGTATAATTTGGTCATTTCCGTGTTTCAAAATATACTCGCTGGCCTGCAGAAACTCAAGCATGGTAGACGAGTCTCCCCGCTTTAAAATAACCGGTTTATTGATTTTACCAAGAGCTTTTAGGAGTTCAAAGTTTCGCATATTTCGCATGCCGACTTGAATGATGTCGCAATAATTAACAAACTCATCTAAATGCGCTAGTGAGGGGATTTCAGAAACTGTGATAAGTCCGTATTTTTTACCTATTTTATGAAGTATTTCAAGTCCTTTTTTGCCAAGTCCTTGAAAAGAATTTGGCTCGGTTCTGAGTTTATAAGCACCTGCTCTCAGGAACTTAAAACCGCTTGCTTTAACTGCTTTGGCAATCTCTTCAAGTTGGGTTTCAGATTCAATTGAACATGGTCCAAAAATGTATTCAAACTCAGCAAATACACGCTGACCATTTACAATAATTTGGGGGTTAATTTGCGCAAGTTTTAGGCTTTTAATTGCCGAAATTGTGCTTAAATATGTGTCTTTAAAAGTCATTTAACCTCTCTTATTTTGTGTCTCAAAATCACTAACATTATAGTTTATTTATGGTATTTTTTGTTGTTTTTTAAACTATACGCGCGGTATAGTTGCTCAAAAAACATTAGTCTAAAAAGTTCGTGCGGAAAAGTCATTTTAGAAAATGAAAGCAATTTATTGGCTCTTTGTTTAACTAAATCTGAAACTCCATAACTACCACCAATTACAAACGCTATGTCTTTGGCTTCATTTTCTAGTTTTTCTAAATATTTAGAATATTCAAGTGAATCCATTAAATCACCTTGCACATCTAAAAGCACAACAAAGTCACTTGGTTTAATTTGTTTTAAAATGTCTTGAGACTCTTTTTCTTTGTCTTTGACTTTGATTTCAATAACTTGGATTTTAGGAAGTTGCTTTAAGTAAAACTCAATTCCTGCTTTGATGTGGTTTTCTCTGATTTTGTCAACTGCGATTAAAGTCATTTAAAATACCACCTTTGTAATTTTCTTAGAATCTGCTAACTTAAAGTCTAAATTAGTAGGATCCGAAATACATTCAACCAAAGCAGACTCAATGGCCTGACGTGAATTGCATTCTTGGCTGATGTGTCCAATAAACCAGAAACACTTTTCTTCGTGAGGTCTTAGAATTTCTATCAAGCAAGCAGCCTGTTGATTTGAAAGATGTCCGTAGTCTGATGAAATTCTTTGTTTTAAAGAAAGTGGGCGTTTGGAGTTTTTAAGCAAATTATAGTCATAGTTGCCTTCTACAAAAAAGAATTGACTACCTTTGATTTTTTGAGTTGTTGAACTTGGCAGACTGCCTGTGTCTGTGATGTGGACATATTTTGAGTTTTCACTCCAAAAAAAGACACCACAAGGCTCGGCTGCGTCGTGGATTGTTGGAACTAGCGAAAAATTTAACTCACCTAGTTTAAAATCCGTTAAATACTGGTGTGTGATAAAAAGATTTTCTTCAATTTTATGCTTTTCAATCAATGCTTTTTTAGTGCCAGGTGTAGTAATTATTTGGATGTGTGGATACTTAGAAACAAGGGTGTGCAAACCGCTTACGTGGTCTGAGTGTTCGTGCGAAATAAACACATATTTAACCAAATTTGCGTCAATTTCTAGTTCTTTTAGACATTTTTCAAAATATTTAACCGAAATTCCGAAGTCTATCATAAAAATAAGCTCAGAAAAACGGTACAAAACACAGTTGCCAGCGGAACTACTTTTTAAGGAAAATACATTTAAATTAAGCATCTTTTATTTTGAATAAAACCTCTTATATGTTATATTATACGTGTTATGTTTTAAATTAAAACTAAAGGAGATTTTATGACTATAAACCCATTTAAAAAACTTTTTGCCTTTGTTTTAGTGCTAGTATCTGCATTTACTTTAGCATCATGCCGTTCGCTAAATTTAAATGTACTTAACCCCGATACTGTTTACGCCAAAACAGGTAAATATAACGTAACAAACCGCGAACTTTACAATAGACTAAGATATACTGCAGGTTCTTTTTTATATGAGCTTGCCAACCGCCAAATCTACAAAGAATACTTAAAGAAAGTTAACTTCTCTGACACTAAAATTTATGAATACGCAAAAGAGGCTATCTTAAAAGAAATTCTTGGAGTTGGCGAACTTAAGGATTTAAAAAAATACTTAAGAACCAGTAAAATCAAAGACGAACAAATTCTTGAAAAAACTACTAAGTTTTTAGATAAGTTAGTCCTTGAAGGCAAAGTTCCAAACACTAACATAACTGACCTTGCTCAAGAACTTACTCAAACTATTCGCGAAGACAAACGTCTACCTGACTATCTACTTCAAGCGAGAGACTTAAAAGTTGCTGAATACTTATTTGCCAAAGACCAAATTAAAAAAGATCTTGCAAACAAAAGAAGCGACTACTATGTAACTGATAAAAAAATCAAAAACTACTACAAATCAACTTACCGCTACCAAGACTACACAGTTTCTTTCTTAAAGGTTGATTTACTAAACACTAAAGAATTTGAAACTATTATGCGTTTATTTAAAATCAAACGTGCTGCAAACAACGTTTGGTATGAAATTCCTGATGTTAACAAAATCTTGCAAGAAAAGAAATTAGACGAAGACGCTAACAAATATGTTAAAAAAATCTTAACTGACAACCCAAAAATTTTTGGTACAGTTAAAAACGACGGCACATCTCAATTAAATAAATACCAATTAAACGAGTTCTACACACTTTACGAAATCAAAGAAAGCCGTAAAGCAGAAGACGGAAAAGCCGATGTTGCTCTTGACAGCCGCTATCAAAAAAATGCAGATGACAAGAAAAACTACGACGACAAGAAAGAAATCTTAAAACGTTTTATTGAAATTTATAATCTATTTCAACCAGATGACAAAAAAATTGAAATCAACCCAGAAGGTAAAATCGTTAACAAAGTAACTAAAGAAGTTCTTGAGTCTACTAAAGAAATGAAATACAAAGACTTTGAAGACACTGGACTTAGAGACTACATCTACTCACTTGACTTAAAAGACAACGGTGCTCGCCGTTACTCTCAAGACATTCAAAGAAAAAATAACAAAAACTTCCTTGCCTACTTACTTTCTTCAAATAAAGACCAAGTAGATAACGAAAAAATCTACAACAAAAAAGACGATAAGTTTCAAAAAACTGACGAAGCTAAAGCAGTTCAAGAAAAAATTCGCAAAATCTTAGAAGAAAAAGCACTAGATGACGCCTACATTAAACAAGCGAATGAAAAAATGCTTGCCAAAGTTAAAGTACACGTTAACGACAACGTAATGTATGCGCAAACTCGTACATTGTTTAAAAATGTTGCTCACAAATCATCTAAAACAGACATTCTTTCATTTAAAAAATCATCTATTTATCTGAACGATTTAAAAACAGAATTAAGCCCAATTTCTCTAAAAGATTTCTTTGAACACGTTAAAAAAATCATTGGCGCTGGTGCTGCTCGCGACATTCTTGGTGAAAAATTCATTTTAGACAACTACCAATCTAAAATCACTGACAAAATGAAAAAAGACATCAAAAAAGCCATCAAGTCAGAAATCAACTCATTTTCTCAAAACCAATTTGCAAGCAACAAACTACCTTCTTCAATTGGAGTGTATGAGTTTTACATCAAATACTACAATGTAGAGAAATACTCAGAAATCTACAACAAAAAAATTCTGCAAAAAGCAATTGAACTATACAGACTAGATCCAGATGTCCTTAACTACGAAACTCTAACTAAACGTGCGAACCGTTTATTTAAAGAATACGCAAACGTAGACCTTGCTCACTTACTTGCTTATTTTGATACAAACCTAGACGGCAAACACAACGAAAAAATTACTGCAGACACTTTAACTCCAGAACAAATCACAACACTTTCTAAACTACTTAAATACGCAATTAAGCAAGCCTATGAAAACCGTGTTGACAAGATGTACGATACTTTGGATGAAATTGCGAAGAAATTCAACTCAATTCCACGTCTAACTCCATACGACGCTTACGAAAAAAACACACAAACTCTTGACAACAAAACCAAAGAAAAATTAAACTTCGGCGATGACCTAAAACTAGAAGACTTAGTTAAACTAAGAAATGCTGGTGTGACTTTAAAAGCAGAGAAGTTAAACAAAGTTAAAAACTCTAAAAACGACTTTGGCCAAAGTTCTAAATTTGACGAAAGATTTATGCGCCATGCTCTAGACTTTTATCGTCAATTGCTTGGAACTAAGAAACCTCATGAGGCTTCACTTGAAAATCCAGTAATTGAATATGCTTCTGAGGCTCAAAACTCAGCAGACTTCACAAAAGAACAACTTAAAAAGCTTGAATCTAGTTTTGGTTTCCATGTGCTTGCTGGTCTTTCTTTAGAAAAAGCACCAACTACTGAAGGTCCAAAAGACACAATTAAACGCTTTAAAGAAAAAGGTTTAAATCTAGACAACACAAAGAAAGACGAACTTACTGTTGGTCAAATCAAAACATACTTCTTAAGCGATTTTAACGATTACCGCCCAGACCTTCCAACTAACTTAGTAAACGTGCTTAACAACGTGCTAAAAACTTTTAAAGAAAAAGTAAACAACGCAAACACTAAGAAATATGTACTTGAACAAATTCTTGGCGCAGTTGACTTTGGTACAGATACACACGCTAAAGCAATGGATAAACTAAACTCAGAAATGAACCAAAGAAGTTTCTTTAACTACGAAAAACTAAAACCGGGTAACAACGACTACAAGATTTACAATGACTGGTTTACCCCTGAATTAGTTCGCAAATAGACATAAAACATATTAAAAAACTCCCTGTTAAGGGAGTTTTTTAATATACAGTATATGGTAGGCCCAGTAGGGTTCGAACCCACGATCGCAGAGTCAGAGTCTGCTGCCTTACCGCTTGGCGATGGGCCTGGATTTGCTATTTGTAGTATAGCAAATTGTTTATATTTATATGATATTCGTGTTGTAAATTATTTAGTTTTATCAAGAACAAGTGTATCTAAAATTTGATTTTGAGAAATTTCACCAATTCTTAGAAACTCTGGGTTATTGTTGAATAATTTAACGATGGTTGAAGGTAAATTACTAAATGTTGCTTCATTTTCATCAAAAATATAATGTTGGACTTGGTCTTTAAAAGTTGCTTTTATTTCAGTAGAAGACTTTAAAGGTTTTTCACCAGAAATATTGCAAGAAGTCACTCTAAGTGGACCGTTTTCACGTATAATTTTTAAAGTTTGTTTGTGTCTCGGCATTCTAACCGCCACAGTTTCGTCCAGCAACGCTAAAAATTCTTTTTTAGTTTTTAAAATTAAAGTGAGTGCTCCGGGCCAAAAACGATTGGCGAGTTTTAACTCGGCTTCTGAAAGATAAGCAAATTCACTAGCCTGTTCAATTGATGAAACCAAAACAGGAATAGCCTTTTCCAATGGTCTTTTTTTAATTTCAAAAAGACGAACTAAAGTTTGGGTTGCCTGCATTTTGCAGCCAATTCCGTATACTGTGTCGGTTGGCAGGACAATAATATCGCTTTCTTTTAAAATTATTTTATTCATTTGCTTACATCTCCGAAATTAAAGCAAATCGCACATTCTCGCGTTCATCTAAATGAAATTTAACCTTAAAACCTTTTGGTAAATTAGTTTCAATTAACTCTTTATGAGTAGGTGAGACTTCTAAAATTAAGTGTCCGCCTGGATTTAAGTATTTAGGAAAGTCTAAAAGTATTTTTTTAATAATCGCAAATCCGTTATTTTCGGCATACAAGGCTATTTTAGGTTCAAAATTGACGTTTTTAGAAACATACTCGCCCTTATTTAAATAAGGTGGGTTTGCCGTAATTAAATCAAACTTTCCGCTGATTTTTTCAAACAAATCGCTTTGAATAAATTCAGCATCAGCATGTAGCTTTTTTGCGTTTTGCTTGGCTACTTTCAAGGCTTTTTTAGAAATATCTGAAAGCACAACTTTAGTGGTTGACATTTCTTTTTTTAATGTAAGACCGATACAGCCTGTGCCTGTACACATATCTAAAACAGAATTAAACGAAAGTGTTTTGGCTAAGTCTATCAATAGTTCTGTAGTGAATCTAGGTATCAAAACATTCTGGTTTACTTTAAAGTCATATCCATAGAAGTTCTGAACACCAAGTAAATACTGAACTGGTAAGTTTTTTTCAAAAACTTGCTTTAAAATTTTGATGAACTTAAATTTTTGAAAATAAGTTAATTTTAAGTCTTGAACTAAATAAAGTTCAAACTTAGCCTTATTTAAAATTTGGCTAAGCGAGAGTTCAACAATGTTTTCTTCAAGTCCATGTTTAGAAAACAATTCTTGATAATAACTAAGTAAAGCACTTACTTGTCTAGTCTTTATTTTCGGCAAGCGCACGACGTTCAAATTCCTGTAGTAAAGGGTCAATTATTAAGGCTACATTTCCGTCAATAATTGAGTCTAGTCTTTGTAGAGTCAAACCTATTCTGTGATCAGTTACCCTATTTTGTGGGTAGTTGTAGGTTCTGATTTTCTCAGATCGCTGGCCACGACCTACTAACTCTCGTCTAAGTTCGCCTTCTTTGCCGGCTTTCTCTTGCATCATTTGGTCGTATAGTCTAGACTTTAGCACAATGTAGGCAGAGTCTTTGTTTTCATGCTGAGACTTTCCGTCTTGACAGGAAACCACTGTGTTTGTGGGAATATGGGTTAAACGAACTGCTGATTTTGTGGTGTTAACAGACTGTCCACCTGGGCCACTTGAACAAAAATAATCTACTCTGATTTCTTCCCATGGTAAATTAAAGTCAATCTCCTCGGCCTCGGGTGTCACATATACCGTTGAAGTTGAGGTGTGAACGCGACCCATACTTTCGGTTTTTGGAACTCGTTGAACTCTATGGACTCCAGACTCATACTTTAAAACTGAAAAGGCATTTTCGCCTTTAATCATAAACTCAATTGCCGAAAACCCGCCTTGGGTACCTGAGCTTGAGTTTAAAACCTCTACCTTCCAGCCTTTGCTGTCAGCAAAACGCTGATACATGCGAAAAAGATCTCCGGCAAAAATATTTGCCTCATCACCACCAGTTGCCCCTTTGATTTCAACAATTACGTTTTTGTCGTCATCTGGGTCTTTTGGAAGCAACAATACTTTTAGTCTTTCTTCAAGAGTTTTGATTTTTTCTGTCAACTCTACTTTTTCTTCGTGAATTAGTTCAAGCATTGAAGGGTCTTGAATCTCAGTAAGTTCTTTTAATTGCGTGTTAAGATCTTTGTAGGTTATATAAGTTTCTACAATTGGCTTTAATTTAGCAAACTGTTTAGACAGTTTAGTCATAGTTTTGACATCTTGAACTTCTGCAAGTTGACGTTCAAGATCTAGATAAACTAAGTAAGTTTCTTCTAATCTTTCAAACATAGGCTTTATTCTCTTTCTGTGTAGTCATGGTTGCTTTTATCTACGCCAAACTCATTGAACTTAGAGTGATTTAAAATAAAGTCGTAGTTGATAAAGATATTTGCCTCACCACGACGGTTTTTCGCAATAGTCAGCGAAACTTGTTTCACATTTCTGTTAATTTGATTAGCGTTGTCAGCAAAATAAGCAGGATCGCTTTCTTGCATAGTAGTAATTATTGCATCTTGCAAAGCGGTTTCAGGTTCGTGGATAAACAAAATCACATCGGCGTCTTGCTCAATCGCACCAGACTCGCGAAGATCTGAAAGCAGTGGAGTTTTAGACTCACGGCGTTCAACTTGTCTGGAAAGTTGAGAAAGACATAGCACCGGAACTTGAAGTTCACGCGCCAGTTGTTTTAAAGCACGCGAGTTTTTAGCCACTTCGTTTTCGCGGCTCATTGACCTAGAAACATCGCCTTCTAGAAGTTGCAAGTAGTCAATTACAATAAAATCAAGTTTGTTTTTGCTTTTAAGTTGTCTACATTTTGCGCGAATGTCATTCACGTTATTGCTAATTGAGTCGTCAAAAATAATATTTAGGTTTTTAGTAATTGCTTGAGCCTGTTCAGTAGCAGTCCACTCATCTGCACCCATGTAACCGGTGCTTAGACGGTGGCTGTCAATCATTCCAACGTTAGCCATGATGCGCTGAGTTAACTGCAGGTTAGACATTTCTAGTGAAAAGAAGGCAACATGTTTGCCAGAATGTGCAACATTGACCGCTAAGTTAATCGCAAACGCAGTTTTACCAGCACCAGGACGAGCTGCCAAAATTATTAACTCCTCTGCTCTAAGTCCGCCAAGTACGTGGTCAAGCCGAGGATACTCTGTTCTAAGTCCGTTAATACCCTCACTTGAGTTGGCAAGCAGTTTAGCCTCTTGAACAACGAGGTCTGCGACTTCTCCGACTGTAGTAAATCCGCCAACTGTGCGTTTTTTAGTAATCCCGAAAAGTTCGGCTTCTGCCCAGTCAAAAAGTTCTGTGTACTTCTCTGAATTAAGCATAGCACGTTCAGACATTTTCTTACTTAGTTCAATAATTTCTCGTTTAAAGGCGTATCCCTTAATTACGTTAATATATGACTTAAAGTAAGAACTTGTTGCAACTAAATCAGAAAGCTCAAGAGTATATTGGTTTTCGGCAATCGGTAAACTACCACGATAAAAAGTTTTCAGTTCATCTAAAACATCTGGTAGCGTAAAAATTTCTTTAGTTTGACCGCATTTAAGCATTGCCTTGAAAACATTTTGGTGTTTTTCTAAATAAAACATCTCGGGTGTCAAAAGATCTGCGACCTCAACCAAAATTTTAGGCTCAGCAAAAATAGCTGCCAAAAGTGCGCGTTCTGCTTCTTCGGAAAAAGGAATTGCAGGCAAGGCACTTGCTAAATTATTACTTTGTTTTTTAGGCTGCGTCATGATTTTGTGGGCGAACATCAACGGTTAGTTTAGCAATGAAGTCTTTATTAAAGCGAATTGTTGCCAAAAAGCGGCCGGTTGAGTTAATTGGATTTTCAAGTTCTACTTTTTTCTTATCTATAATAATTTCGTGTTGTTCAGCTAAAGCGTCGGCTATGTGTTTAGCGGTAACTGCGCCAAACATTTTTCCGCCTTCACCAGTTTTAACTTGAACAACCACAGTTTTAGTTTCAATATTGGCCTTAAGTGCGCTATACATTTTAGCAGCTTCTTTTTCTTGTTCGGCTTTCTCTAAGAAAAACTGCTCACGAGCTTTTAAGTTCTCTTCGCTAGCAGGTTCGGCGATACCTTCGTTAAACAAATATTTAGCATAGCCTGCTGTTACTTCAATTAAGTCGCGGGCTTTGTTTTTCTTAAAATCTTTTTTCAAAATAACTTTCATATTTTCTCCCTTTTGGTTGTATTCAGCGTCTACTATGTATCTTAGTTTTATCGCAACTTCGTTGATGTTAGCATTGACTACTTTTGCGGCTGCTGCCTGGAAGTGTCCACCTCCACCAATTTGCTCTAAAATTAACTGAACATTGATGTTTTGTTTAATGGACCTCGCAGAAACATAGACGTCTTGACCGATTTTGGCGATAGCGAATGCTGCATCAATGTTTTCAATTTTAACCGCAGCCTCTGCGATTTGTGCAAGCAGCGTGCGGTCGCTAATTTGTTCGTATACCGAAATAAAGCCAAAGCGGTCTAAGAAAACTTGCAAGCCCGCTACTGCGTCGTTAATTAGCTGAACTGATGCCAGTTGATTTCTGAGCCAGTCTTTAACTAAAATCATATTTGCGCCTTTTTCTTTTAAGTAAGAACAAGCCGCAAAAGTATTGGCGCTAGTTCTAAAAGTAAAGGAATTGGTGTCAACTACTATTCCTGCCAAAACAGCAGAGGCTTCAGTTTGAGTTAAACTCAACTTCAGTCCAAAGAACGGAATTAAGGAAATTATCATTTCACAAACTGATGAAGTGTTTGGTTCAATAAACTGAAATAAAGCCTTTTCAAAATTACCTTGAACTTGGCGGTGATGGTCAATGGTTAAAACTCTTTCAGCTTTTTGATAGACAGCAGTTGAAATTAGTCTTGCTTCAATTGATGTATCTACGCAAATTAACAGAGTTTCTTCAGAAATCAGCGGCAAAATTTGCTCTTCACTTAAAAAAGTACTTAAGAAACGTGGGTTTTCAGAAAGCACAGTTTTTGCAACTTTCCGCGCAGTTTCGTCAAACTGAGTTTCGTGATAGTATAAGTACACTTCGTCTTTTTTTACTTCTTTGGCAATCAAATAAAGCAAAAGTGCAGAGCCAAAAGAATCCGTGTCTGTGTCGGTATGCCCCATAATCACGACGTTTTTTGCGCGATTAATTTCGGCTTTAATAGTTTCTGCGTTGAAACGAGAAGAGACAGCATTGTGTTTTTGCACAGAATCTACTTTTGCTCCAAAAAACTGGACATTTTCGTTTTCTATATTGACAACCGCCTGTCCGCCACCACGGTTTTGAGCAAGTTCCAAGGCTTCTTGGGCGATTTGCGCGTTTTTAAGTAAGTCTAGCGTAGCCCAGACAGCCACACCCATAGAAAGCGAAACCAAAACGTTGTTGTCTTTTGAAAGTTGATTGATTTGATCAATTATTTCAAACTTGGTGCCAATCATTTTATCTAAGTTTAGGCGGTCTGTGACAAACAAGAACTTTTCGTTGCCAAAACTCTTAAAGAAACACGAAAACTTAGCAAACCACTCAGAGATTTGAATAAAGAACTTAGATCTGAGTGCAGACTGCTGCGCGATTTCTAGTTTAGTAAGTTGTTCGTCTAAGTTCTCAATTTCAATAAAGCCGATAACTGTGGTTTTATTGAAGTAAAGTTGGCGCAAATGCTCACGTTCAGAGACGTCGTACATCAAAATAGAGTGCACAGTCTCGTCGTAAATTACGTCAAAGTCACGTTGATTAATTTTAAATAAAAACGGTGCTTGGTAAGTCTCAATTTGTTTAGCAAGTTCTTTTGAAAACTCATTTAGTTCAGTGTGGGCAGATAATTCTGGAAAAATCTTTTTGGCGTATTCGTTAATGAAAGTAACTTCAGTAAGTTCATTTAAAGCCAAGACACAAATTGGTAGTTGGTTAAGCAGTTTATCTGAAATCTCGTTGATGTTAAAAGAAACTTCTGACCACATCTCAAGACGTTTATTTAACTTAGTTTCTGCGTTTTTATTTTTAGTTTTAATCAGTAAAACTAAACTTATGAAAAACGAAACTAAGGTTAAAAAAACTAAAGAAAGCGCAGCAATTGAAACTGTTTTTTTACTTTCAGTAAAGTGTGGAGGAAAGATAAAAAGTAAAACTAAAGAGGCCACAAGAGTGACTGAAGTTGTTGCTAAAAATAGGTATTTTTTCATTTAAAACCTCCTTAATTTATATATATTATAGCTTATTTAAGCGGGTTTTTTGTGTGCTTAATTGGTGTTTTTTGTCAATTGAAACTAAAAAAAACTGAGGGATTTCAAGGGATTTTTGTGCTACTGAAATACAACCTGCCTGAGGTTTTGCAAACCTATAGGATTTGGCCATTGGAAATGAGATTTTAGTGTCAATTTCGTGAATTGGTAAGGGCAAGCCTTCCATTTTAAAATAAGCCTCGGCTGTGGTCCATAGTTTAAAGAAGTATTCAACTTGGTTTGACTGGGTTGAAAAAACTTTGCGGATGTTTTCAGAAAAACCTCTTAGTAGAACTGAAAAATCCCGGTTTTTAAAAAACTCACAATCTATGCCGATAGGCTTGGTAGAAATAGCAACCGCAATTAACCCTGGTTTGTTTGAAATAGAGATAAAGAACTTAGATAAAAAATAGTAGTTATAAGGCATTTTATAGTAGTTGATTTGCTTAGTTGTTGTAAAAAAGTTTTCAGTTAAAACTTTATTTAAAAGTAAATGCTTTAACACGGTGTAGAGTTTTTTATCTGGCAAATCTGTAAAGTCTACATCTGGATTTGCTTGAACTATTGCCTTTAAATTAGTAGTTTGAGTGTAGGTAAGTAAATAGATTTTTTTCATAACTGATTTGTTGGTATTTTAAGTAAAAAAAGAACCAGGTTAAAATCGGTTCTTTTTTAAAAAATTATCAAATTCTTATTCTTTTACGAAAGGAAGTAGTGCCATGTGGCGAGCACGTTTAATTGCAATTGCAAGTTGACGTTGCCATTTAGCACAAGTTCCAGTCATTCTGCGAGGTAAAATTTTACCGCGTTCAGAGATGAATTTTTTAAGTAGTTCAACGTCTGTAAAATCAATTTTCTCAACTTTGTTTTGAGTGAAATAACAAACTTTGCGTCTACGTTTAAATTGTCTTTTTTGCATGTGTTAATTCTCCTAAAAATTTTTTTTAAAAAATCAAACCTAAAGGTCTAAATCTGAGTTGTCTGATTTGGGGGCGTCGGCATTTAAAGGGTTATCTGCCTGCATATCGCCAAAAGACTCAGTTTGGCCTGGATTTGATTGTGGTGAGTAAGTAGAGACAAACTCGCCGCGTTCTTGGCGTTCACGAATACGACGTTCTCTTTCTTCACGGGTTGAAAGCATGTCTACAGAGTCTACAATGATTTCAAAAGTCAAAAAAGACTCACCATTTTTTTCAACAAAACTACGTGAACGAACTTCGCCTTCTATAGCGACTAAATCACCTCGGTGGGCAAAGTTGGCAATAAAGTCAGCAGGTGCCTTAAATGCTACGCAGTGAAAGAAATCAGCCTGGTCTTTAGCAAAGCGAGAAACCGCTAAACTGAAGGTAGTGAAGGTTGAACCTTCTCTAGTTTTTCTGGCAACTGGGTCTTGTGCCAAGCGGCCTGTTACCGCAATTCTATTCATTATTCTTCTTCCTTAACGGTGATATCGCGAATAATGTTTTCATTAATTCTAATCAAGCGGTTGAACTCTTTGATGCCTTCTGGAGTAGTTGACACTTTAAGTTGAACATAGTAGCCTGATTTAAAACCTTGAATTTCATATTGAAGTTCTTTAATACCAAGTTCTTTTAACTCAAGTAATTCAGAATTATATTGAGTAAAAACAGCATTTAAAGAATTAATAACTTCCTTGATTTTATCGCTATCAAGGGTAGGTTTAATAATATACATCGCAAAATATGTACTGTTCATATATTCCTCCTTATGGTTTAAACAGCTGACTATTTAGGTCAGCAAGGTGTTTTTGCAACAAAAAAATTATACCACATTTGTGGGTTTCAGACGCCAAATAACTACAGTGTTAAGAGTTTAGTTTTTTGAAAAATTATATGTGTTTTTGTAGTCATATAATTATTAGAATTTTGTTTCTTGTTGTGAAAATTACTGCTTAGTTTTTTGTAATTTGTGCTGATTTTACCCTTTCAATAATTTGCCCAATAATCTCTTTTGGAAGAAAAGCATCCATCTTAACATTGTGTTTAATCAGTTCTTTGATGTTTTTTGAAGAAATAAACAAAAACTTGTGGTCAGCAATTAAATAAATTGTATCAATACTTTTGTCTAAAGTCTGGTTGAAATTATAAAGGTTTTGCTCATACTGCAAATCAGCAATATTTCTAATGCCACGAGCAAGTAAAGAAATATTTTCGTTTTTAGCAAACTCAACGGTCAAACCGTTAGTTGTTTTAACTTCAACATTAAGCAAGTTTTTGCAAACTAGCTTCACCATTTCTAAGCGCTCACTTTGTGTAAATAAGTATTGTTTTTCTGCATTATTCGAAACTAAAATCACAACTTTTTCAAACTGTTTTGCTAGTCTTTTAATGATTTCTAGGTGACCCAAAGTTATAGGATCAAAAGAACCAGGCAGGCAAACTGAGTATGTTTTTTTAATCTTATCTCTTGTTTTTTTTGATTCGGACATTGAAAAACCTCTTTGTAAATTAAAAAAAGGAGTGACCCTTTTTTGAAAAAAATATAGAATGGCAGGGGTAGTAGGATTCGAACCCACACCAAGGGTTTTGGAGACCCGCATGCTACCGTTGACACCATACCCCTATAAGTATTTCCAGGCAGAACCTGGAAATATTTAAATTACGATTGATACCTATTTAGAATCTGGCAAACTTTCGTCTTTGACTTCTGGTTCTGAGTTTTCAGAAACAGTTTCATCGCCTGCATTTACGCTAGACTCTTTGTATTCCGCCTCTTGAGCAGCCGGCTGTTTTGCAAATTGATGTCTTGACTTTCTGTCTTTAAGAATTTCAACGATAAACTTATGGAAAACGATTAGATAAATAACACCAATTCCAACTAGTGAAGTCAACACTGATTGCCAAATAATTTTTCCGTTATATTGGTTTAAGTTATATTGTTTAAACTCAGCAAATGTTTTGTTTTCTTTGTATTTATTGATACTTTCAACAGCGTTTGCTTTGGTGTGAATTACTTCTTGGTTGCCTTCTAGTTTAAGGCCGGTTTTTGCAAATTCAACTACAGTTTGTTTATGCCCATACTCAGCGATTTTACTGTCTTTGATTTTAGCGTTAATAGTTTGAATAAACAGTCTTTCAATTTCAAATGGTTTTTCTTTATCTGCGGTTTCCACTATAGTTGGGTATTGCGGAAATAAGTTAACACCTGTATTGTCGCTGGTTGGCTTACCTGCTTCTTTTGAGTTTGAGTTAAAAACAATGTCTAATTTAAATAAAACTTTTGAGTTAGTGATATAAGAAGGTATTTCTGTGTAGTCTTGTTGAGAAGGGTCAACTAAATCAGTTTTGCCGTATTTTCCACTTTCTATAAATAAAAGAAAACCAAGTGCGTTAGTTTTGCGGTTTTGAACAGCAAAAAACATTAATTCTAAATCTTTAACTTCATTTCCTGCTTTTTCTGAGAATTTTGCAGTAAAGTAAGCCTGTGGTTGGATATTGAAGTTATGAAAAGCAGCGTAAGAACGCAAAAACTCACTTCTGGCGTGTTCTTTATTTTTAGCCTCTGCACCTAAATAAGTTTTATAAGTTGCAGCCGGCGATAATTGATTAGTTGTGTCTTTGAAAAAAGAAGTTCTACGGTCCTTAAGTCCAGTGATAATTATTGAATACAAAATAAAAGCAAGAAATGCAAGTAAAATTACTAGGAAAAATATCCTTTGAATACCAAATTTTTTAGTTTCATTTTTTGACATTGTTCACCTCGTTAACAGGTATTATTATATAACATCTAGTTTAAATTAAGCGCTATATAAAATATTTGGATATTTTTTTGCAAAAGCATATAATGTAAAAGATGTGGCGGTTGTGGCGAAGTGGTAACGCGACGGATTGTGGCTCCGATATGCGTGGGTTCGATTCCCATCAGCCGCCCCATTTTAAATAAGTTTAAGACACCCTTTCAAGTTAGTAAAGCTAATTTAAAAGGGTTTTAATTTTGTCTGAAAACATTTGCTTAAACAAAATCAAAATGTGGTTTACACACTTTTATGGGCAAAAGTGTGATTTTTTACACATAATTACCCAAAAAAGTGTGATTTTAATGTAAAAGACATTTTCTTCTTTTATAATTAAGTCAAACAGAGGTAAATATGAAACGATTTGCTTTAAACGAGTTAATACTTTGGAAGAATTCAAAATACAGAAAACCACTTATTTTACGTGGTGCTAGACAAGTTGGAAAAACTTGGCTAATGAAAGAGTTTGGCAAAGAGTTTCAGGATTTTGTCTATATCAATTTTGATGAAAACAAAGACTATTGCCAGTTTTTTAAAGAAAGTAAAGATGTTTTTAGAATAATTAAAAATTTGGAGTTTGCAACTGGCAAAAAATAACTAAAGATGTTTTGTTGATTTTCGACGAAATCCAAGAATGCCCTGAGGCTTTAAATTCGCTTAAATATTTTTATGAAAATACACCTGAGATTTATCTGATTTCAGCGGGTTCTCTTTTAGGCTTGAGTTTATCTGCAGGCTTTCCTGTTGGCAAAGTTGATTTTATTGATGTTAATCCTGTGAGTTTCTCTGAGTTTCTCTACGCCAGTGGCGACACTAACTTGCTTGCCTACATGGACGAAATTAGTGAACCAAGCCCAATCCCTGAGGCTTTTTTTAACCTGCTTTTAGAGCGCTTAAAAATGTATTTAATCACTGGAGGAATGCCAGAGTCTATTTATCTTTGGACAAAGGAAAGAGAAATTGAACACTCAGACCGCGCACTTTTAAATATTTTGTATTCATACGAAAGTGATTTTGGTAAACATCTAGCCGACTTTACTAACCCAAGCACAAACTACGATATTCACAAAATCAAGTTAATTTGGCAGTCCATTCCGTGCAGTTTAGCAAAAGACAGAAAGAAGTTTCTCTACTCGAATGTCAAAAAGGGTGCAAGAGCTAGAGAATACGAAACTAATTTAGAGTGGTTAGTTAATGCAAACTTAGTTAAAAAAGTAAAAAAATCTCTAAACCTGCACTACCGCTTGCGGCGTATTCAGACCCTGCACACTTTAAACTTTATCACCTTGATGTTGGGCTTTTGCGTAGGCAAAGTAAACTAAATTACCAATTATTTTTAAAGCAAAACAGCCTATTTAGCGAGTTTAAAGGTGCTTTGACTGAAAACTTTGTGATGCAAAGTTTAAATGCACTTTTTAAAGATGACCTTTACTTTTGGGCAAACGAAAAATACGAAGTTGACTTTATACTTCAAATTAACAACGATATTTATCCAATAGAAGTAAAATCTGACAAAAATGTCATGTCACCTAGTTTAAACTTCTATAAAAAACTGTATTCAGAAAATACACCATTGGTCATCAGATATTCGCTAAGCAATTCGTCTCTTGATGGTAATGTTTTAAATATTCCTCTTTTTTTGATTGACAAAACTAAAGAGCTAATTGGTCTCGTTAAAGAAAAAGACACTTTTGCACACGCAGAAGTGTCTAAATAAGAAAAATATTTCAAAATTAAACATAGTTTAAGAAAATTGTAGTCCTTGCACTACATTTTGCCGAAATAAGGAAATTTGTAGTGCAAGGACTACATTTTTATGAGTTAATTTTATGTTTGTTGAATACAAAACCTAAAAAGTTATGGTTTTTGAGATGTGTCTAGAATTTCAACTTACTGTCATGATAAACTTAGATTGCGAATACCAAACAAAGTTCAACTAATTTGTTGATTTTGTTGTATTAAAGGAGAACTGAAATGAACAGGAAAATCACATTATTGTTTCTAAGCTTTTTAAATCTAGTACTAGCATTTACTTTGGGTTCTTGTACAAATCAGTTTAAAGAACCCGGTAAAGTTGAAGTTACAGATATGCTTGGAACTAAAGTTTTCGTTAAGAAAAATCCAAGTAAGGTAGCCTGTATTTCTAGAACTACCTATGACTTACTTGTAGCCTATGGACTTGGCGACAAAATAGACGGAGCTTATAAAGGAACTCTTAACAACAAATGGTTAAAACACATTTATCCAAACTCAAAAAATCACTATGTGTATGGCTACAAAAATAGTTTTGAACTTTTTTTAGAACGCAAAGTTGACTTGGTATTTGCACCAGAGAAATATATAGCAGACGAATTAAATCAGCGTGGGATTCCTGCGGTTTGTGTTTCGCTTTACGCAAAGCCTAACTTTGGAAAATATGTCGCGTTCTTTTCTAGACTAATTAGACAAATTTGGGACAGCGAAGAAGTTAAAGAAAAATCAAGCAAGTGGGAAAAGGAAGTTGAAGAAATAATTTCTAAAATCAAGACTACACTTAAAAAAAGTAAAGTTGCTAAGCAAAAACTTTACTATGTTCGCGGCGATAAACCAAATGGTGTTGGTTACACAGACAACGCAGGTTCTTTTACAGAATACGCATATTCTGTTTTGGGTTTTGAATACCTTGGCAGTAAAATTACAACTAACCGTCCGTCTGATGAAGAGATTTTAAACTACAATCCTGATGTCGTAGTTTTTGGTGGCATTTATCAACACACAAACTTACTTAAAATTGCGCAGGCTCCTTTCAATGAGTTAAAGGCTGTTAAAAACGGTCGCTTGTATAAAATTCCGATTGGCGTGACTGCATTTGAACAACTTTCTGCAATGACACCAATATTTTTTGCCCAGCAAGCAATGTCCTTGCATCCAGATTTATTTGCCTTTGACATCGCTGGCATGTTAACAAAATCGATAAAAGAATATTTTGGCTACTCACTAAGTGCACAAGATGCTGCTGCGATGCTAGCGGGCCTTGGTCCAAACTTAGAACCACTTGTCTAGATGAATGAAAAAATTTAGAATCGCACTACCTTTAACTCTGCTAACAATGGTGGTGGTTTTTATAATTGCTTTAATGGTTGGCAGATACAACATTGGTTTTAGTAGTTTCTTTAAAGCGGTTTTCACTAAAGACACAGCCTACTCTGTACAAAGAACCATAATTTTTAAACTAAGACTACCTAGAACCACAATGGCTATGCTAGCTGGTATTGGCCTTTCTGTCTCTGGTTTGCTTTATCAAGAGATTTTTCAAAATAAGTTAGTTTCACCAGACTTACTTGGAGTGTCAGCGGGTTCTTCAGTTGGAGCAGCAAGCGCTATACTACTTGGACTTGGTCCAGTTTTCATTTCTATGTTTTCTTTTTCTCTAGGTTTACTTACTGTGTTTCTAACCCTGCTTATCTCTAGGTTGTTTAAAAATGGGTCTCAGACTATTTTGTTAATTTCAGGGATATTAGTAGGGGGGTTAATGTCGTCAGTTTTGGCTTTTTTAAAATATTTTGCAGACCCGCAAACTACCCTGGCTTCAATTATCTACTGGGAAATGGGTAGTTTTGGAAATGCCTTGTATCAGCAAGTTTTAATAATGACAATAGTAGTTCTCGTTTGTGTGTCAGTTTTACTTTTAATCGCTTGGCGAATTAACATTGTTGCTCTCGGTGAAACTGAGGCCAAAACAAAGGGAATTAACTACCAAGTTTATAAACACGGAATTATAATTATTGCTACTTTGCTTACAGCAATCTCTGTTTGCTTTTCTGGTAAAATCGCCTGGGTAGGCCTTGTTGTACCACACATCACTAGACTTTTTATTGGTAGAAACACCAAATACTCAATTCCGCTTTCCATAACTATTGGTGCTACTTTTATGGTAGTTTGCGACATTATCTCTCGTTCTTTTACAGACTCAGAAGTGCCTTTGAGTGCAACAACTTCGCTACTCAGCACACTAATTGTGGTTTTTATTTTAGTTTTCAAAAGGTTTAGACAAAAAAATGAATATTGAAATTAGTAATTTATCTTTTAAATACAAGAAACAAGAAATCAAAGAAACGGTTTCTAATATGGATTTGTTTTTCAAAGAAGGCACGATTAACGTACTTTTGGGTTTAAACGGTTCTGGTAAAACTACCCTACTTAAACTTCTTGCTGGGCTACTTCAACCAATTAGTGGAAATATTTATTATGGAGAAAAAGATTTAAAATCCATAAAAATAGCAGAAAGAAGTAAGATATTTTCATATGTTCCTCAACACATTAACCTATTTTCAGATGTTAAGATTTCTGACTATCTTTCTTTTAGTTTGGTAAACAAACTTGCGTTTTACAAATCACCAAATGAAAGCCTGGTTAAAAGAGTTAAAGAAATTGCAAAAGAACTTCGAATTGAAAAGTTATTAAATAAATGTCTTGGTGAGATTAGCGGGGGCGAGAAACAAAAAGTGTTAATCGCTGCTGCTTTAGTTCAAGACACACCAGTTATTATTCTAGACGAACCTACTTCTGCGCTTGATTTAAAAAATCAAAATATGGTTTTAAGTATGTTAAAAAAAATTAAAGAAACAGGTAAAACCATCTTGCTTTCCATTCACAATCCAAACCACGCATTATTTTTAGATGCTAATGTTTCGCTAATTCAGGAAGGAAAAATTGTGGAAACCGGTACTGCTAAAGAAATAATTAAAATTGAGAAGTTAAGAAAAATCTATGGTGCTGATTTGTGTAAGTCAAGGGAACTTCAATACGAAGAAATTAGTTTTAAATAAAACTAGATAAAGATGTAGATATATTTGTAGTCATATAATTATTACAATAAATTTACATTTTTAAAATTAGAAAATCCAGTAGAAGAGCGATTCTACTGGATTTTTATTTTAAGATATTAGGTAAAATATGATACCTATTCTATGTTTCATTTATAAGAATCTTTAACTTAATGCTTAATGAACTGTTAAAGTTTAAAAAAGTAAGTGTTGTTAGCAATTAAAATCTTTTGTATGTTGTTGTCACTATTATTAAAATCTCATAATTCTCTTTCACAAGATCGTTGTATACTACAAAATATGATACCTATTTAGTTTGTTTATATCTTGGGATTAAAAACATTTTAATCCAATATTGTAGTATTTGAATAATTTTAGTATTTTGAGTGAAATTGTTCACTATCACTGAACAATTTTAGTATTTGCAAAATCCGATGGCCTAAATGAAAAAAGTATCTTAATTATGTATCTTTTCTGTATTTTTTCTGGCTTGTTTAATAATTCTTACAGTATACATTACTACTCCTTATGTGAAACATTTTATTACTTTTGTTTCACATAAATTACACACTAAAGACTTAGCGTACAAAAATAAAAACCCCGTAAAACGGGGTTTAAATACATTTGGTGACCGCTACGGGATTCGAACCCGTGGATGTATGCGTGAGGGGCATATGAGTTAACCGTTTCTCCAAGCGGCCATTAAAAACAGGTTTTTACCTGTTTTTAATTATATCAAAAACCTGTGAAATTCTTTGTTTAATTCTGACAGGTCCCATGATTTTTTGAATTAAATAAAAGTTTGGAGTAGACTTTTTTAAGGCCAAAGCGACTCTTAGAACTTCGGCAACATCTGCAATCATACCGATGTAGTTTTCTGGGTTTGCTTTATATTCTTTTTTGTTAGCAGCGTATTTTAGTTTTGAAAATAGCGCTTTAAATGCCTCAAACCACTCAGTTTCAGAAGTAAGGTTAACAATATCTGCGTTAGCCTCATATTGTTTTAAAATCTCTAAAACTTGAGCATTGCTAAGTTTCTCTGAAAAAACTAAATCTTTAGTTAATTTTTCAGAATAAACAGAGTCGTACATAAATCCAATTAGCGGCATAATTTCTGAAAAACTTGCGTAGTCTTTACGAGGTTTTTCAGTTTCTCTTTCAATTGAAATAATTTGTTTAAAGTATTCAGGGTCTTTAGAAATAAAGTCGTAAAGCTCTTTAGAGTACACTTTAGCCCAAGCCAACGATTCTTTGTAAAACTGCTTAGTTGAAAGGTTTCCAAGGTATTCTTTTGCGAAGTATTTGACTTTTTCAATGTCAAAAAGTGCTCCGTCCAAACTGATTTTTTCAAATGATAAGTTGAAGTCAAAAATAGATTTATCTGTGTTTTTAATTCGCCACTCTTCGAAATTAGAGTTAGCAATTGTAAGCAAATATTCAAGAAAGGCAAGTGGTGGGTATCCTCGCTCAAGAAAATAAGAAACTGCGGCCTCTGGGTCTTTTCGTTTAGAAAGTTTTCGGCGTTGCCCGTTTTCATCCACTTTCATAATCACAGGTAAATGCGCGTAGTCTGGACGGCTAAAACCAAGAGTATCAAAAAGTTGCAAGTGAATAGGCAGACTGCTTAGCCACTCTTCACCTCTAGTAATTGTAGTGGTGTGCATAAAGTGGTCATCTACTAAATGTGCAAAATGGTAAGTTGGCAGACCATCGTTTTTCATTATAACGATGTCTTGAATGTTTTCAGGAATTTCTAAATCACCGCGAATTAAATCACGAACCTTAACTTTTTTATTTGCGGCACCGGGCGATTTAAAACGAATAACAAAGTCAGCACCTGCTTTGATTTTGGCAATTGCTTCTTTGTCTGTAAGAAAACGGTCTCTGGCAAAATTACCGTAATAACCGGGATTTTGTTTGTTTTTCTCTTGGACTTTTCTTAAATCATTTAACTCGTTTTGTGTCATAAAACAAGGATAGGCTAAGTCTTTTTTAATCATTTCAGCAATTACTGAATCGTATATAATTTTTCGCTTTGACTGAATATAAGGCGCGTATTCGCCTGACTTTAAAAAAGATTCATCTGGTTCAATACTAAAGTCTTTAAGTTCTTTTAAAACTTGTTCACCAGTTCCAGCAATTTCTCTTTTGGTGTCAGTGTCTTCTAGTCTAACGTAAAAAACACCATCAGTTTGCTTAGCAAAGCGCCAAGAAATTAGCGATGCAAATAAACTACCTGTGTGCAAAAATCCAGTTGGAGATGGAGCGAAGCGAGTTACCAATGCACCTGGTTTTAAGTTTCTTTCGGGAAACATTTTTTCAAGTTCAGCAATTGTGTACAATTTCTCGTCTTTAAATATTAACTTAACTAATTCTAATTTTTCCTGCATATTAAGTCTCCTTGCTAATTTATCAATATATTAAAAAAGAGGTATAAACCTCTTTTTTAAACTAAATTAACTTATCTAGATGCGCGTCTTGCTTTTTGACGGTTTGCACGTAGACGTGCTTTACGTTCTTCAGATGGTTTAACGTAAAATTCTTTTTTTCTAGCATCTGCGATAATTCCTGCTTTGGCAACATCGCGTTTAAAGCGACGTAGTGCGTCTTCAAGAGTTTCTTTTTCTCTAACAACTATTTTAGCCAACTAAATCACCTCATTTCTGCTAAAAATACTTAATAAGTATAACACAATAGCGAAAGCAAGACAATTGTTTTAATCAGTTATTTTAAAGAGTTAATTGCTGCTTTGCGATTTGTTTGATTAAAAATATAACTGCCTGCTACCACAATATCGGCACCTGCTTCTTTGATTTTTTCAATGTTTGAAGAATCAACTCCGCCATCTACTTCAATTTCAAAGTTAAGTCTGTGCTTTTCGCGATATGTTTTTAGTTCCTTAATTTTGCCAAGTGCACTTTCTATAAACTTTTGTCCACCAAAACCAGGTTCAACAGACATCACAAGCACTATGTCAATTTCTTTAAGCAGTGCGCGTATTTCTTTAACTTCGGTTTTGGGTTTGATTGAAATTCCTACTTTTTTACCTGTTTCTTTGATTTTAGCAATTGTTTTTAAAACATCACTTTTAGCTTCGAAGTGAAAAGTAATGTTGTAGGTATTGCTTAAATTAAACTTATCAATCCAAAAGTCAGGCCAATCAACCATTAGGTGAATGTCTAGTGGAACAGTGGTTGAGTTGTTTGTAAGTTCAGTGATGTAAGGTCCAAAGGAAATGTTTGGCACAAAGTTTCCGTCCATTATATCAATGTGGAAACGGTCTGCGGTTTCAATTGATTTCAGTTCTTGTTTTAAATTCAAAAAATCGGCAGTTAAAATTGATGGGGCAACTTTCATTTTTATTTTAATCTCCTTTGTTTAATTTGAGCGTATATTTTTTGGTAGTTTAGATAACGAACACCAATAACTTTAGTTTCGTAAAGTTCAACTACCTTGCAGTCTTTTGCCTGAATGTTTAAATGCAAGCATTTATTTTTAAACTTGCAATCTTGGCTAAATAAATTAAAATCAGGGTAGTATTTTTTTAACTCGGTTTCTAAAATTATTCCTGAGTTAAGTAAAGAAAATCCAGGAGTGTCGCCAATGTATCCTTGCATATAACTAAAAAGTTCTGAGTTTCTAGTTGTATGTTTACCACGGCCAAGTGCTTTTGAAGTTTCGCCAGTTTTTTGATTAGTTTCAGGAATCAAGTTATTTAAAAAAGAAGACTTACCCACTCCAGTTTGGCCAGTTAGTATAGTGACTTTATTCTTAAAAATGTCAAAGTTGTCAAAGCTAAAGTTGTTGTTATCAACTGTTATAACTTTTAAGTCAAGATACTTTTCGTAGTACTGAAGGTCTACTAATACTTTTTTAGTTTTTGAGTTATCTATGTCAATTTTTGTTAAAACCAAAATTGGTTGAATTTGTTTTTTTACGCAAATTAACAAAAAATTGTCTAGAAGCATAAAAGAAAACTCAGGGTCAGCGACTGAAAACACTAAGATAAGTTGGTCAATATTTGCACAGTCTGGTCTGACAAATTCATTTTTTCGCGGTTTGATTTTTTCAATTATATATTGACCTTGAAAATCTTTGAGTTCAACAATATCGCCGATTTTTGGAGTTTGTTTTAAAAACTGAATTTCTTTCTTTTCAGATAAATTTAAGAAATTAGTTTTAACAGAATTGGTTTTTACAAATCTGTTTTTACCAGCAACGATAGCATCAACAATTTTGTTTTCTTGGTTTAACAAGGCGACTTTATAAAATGACGTATCTTTACGAATTACAAGCGCATCCATCTTTATGCTCATGTTTTTTCAAGACTTCTGACCTTAACTGCCCACAGGCAGCGTTAATGTCGTGTCCTTGTTCTTTTCTTAAAATTGCATCCATATCTGCATTTCTAAGAACATTAAAGAAGGCTTTTTGGCGTTCTGGAGTTGAACGTTTATAAGCAACCTCTTTAACTTCGTTGTAAGGAATTAAGTTAATGTAGACGTTTCTTGATTTAAATAATTTAACTAGTTCTCTAGCGCACTCTATAGTGTCTGTTAGTTCATTGATTAAAATATACTCAATTGTAACACGGCGATTGGTCTTTGCTAAGTAGTAATCTAGAGCCTCGATTAACTTAGCTATAGGAAAAATCGTGTTTATTTTCATAATCTGGCTTCTAAGGTCATCAAACGGAGCATGGAAAGAAAGCGCTAGGTTAACTTGCAGATTACGGTCAGCAAATGCTTTGATTTTCGGAACTAAACCAGATGTTGAGACAGTTATTCTGCGTTGACCAATATTGAGACCTTTTGGATAGTTTAAGATATCAATGAAAGTCATCACATTTGCGAAATTATCAAAAGGTTCACCAATTCCCATAATCACCACTGAGTTTATTTTACATTGTTTAATTTCTTGAGTTTTCATAACTTGACCAACAATCTCAGCGGTAGTCAAATCGCGTTTTTTCTTAAGTATCCCGCTTGCGCAGAAACTGCAACCGATTGAACAGCCAACCTGCGTAGTTACGCACAGCGAAAGTCCATAGTCGTGGTGCATCAAAACGCACTCAATTAAAGCGCCGTCTGCAAGAGCATATAGAAACTTCTCAGTGCCGTCTTTTGATTTGTTTTGAATTACTAAGGTAGGTAATGTTATTTCAAAGTTCTCATCCAAAAAAGCAACGAAGTCTTTTGGAAGATTTCTCATCTCTTGAAAAGACTTTTTTTCTTTCGCATACAGCCAGTTAAAAATTTGTTCTGCTTTAAATTTTTTAAATCCTTTATCTACCAGATAATCTGTTAACTGGGCGAAATTGTAGGAATATATTTGTTCTTTCAACGTAGTGTTACCTTCAGCTCAAAAGCCAGGCGGTTTAAAATTGACTTAATAGTTTTTTCAATATCTTGCATCTCAATTTGTTTTTCGGTATTTTCAAACACTAAGTGGAAAGCATATGACACAAGGTTAGGAGTTTCGGGATTTTTAAAGATATCAAATAAGGTGATTTCTTTTAAGGTTTTGCGTGCGGTCTGTTTAATTAAGGTAACTATTTTTTGATAAGAAGTGTCAACACTTGCAACTAGCGCCAAGTCTCTTTCAACTCTAGGGAAAGCAGAAATGCGTTCATATTTTGGAGTTTCTTTAGTTAGTTTAAGTAATTCTAAGTTTAAATTAAACACTATAGTTTTCTTTTTATTAAACTCAATTTCGCCAATATATCCAATTATTTTGCCTTGATATAAAATATTTGCTTGTCTGTAAGGATGCAAGAACTCATAAGTTGAAACTGCGTAACTAGGCGAAATACCAAAATTATAAAGCACTTTATTTAAGAAAGACTTAACTAAGTAAAAGTCAACTTTCTTGTTTTCTTCTACTAAATTAGAGTATGCAAAATTGCTGCCAATAATTGCTGCACAGTGAAGTTCTTCTGTGAACCCATTAAAAATTTTGCCAATTTCAAAGATGTTAAAATTATCAACTTTGCGATTTAAATTATATTGAAAACTTTTTTTAAGTCCTGCAAGTAAGTTAGTGCGCATTACTAAATGGTTTTCAGTAATTGGATTTCTAACTTTAACTTTTTCTGAAACTAAAGAAAATTCTGAATCTTCTTTTTCAGATAGTAGAGTATAGTTAATGTTTTCCAAAAAACCAAGTGGAACTAATTCTTGTCTAATTTTTTCAGCAACTTTGAAGTTAATGTGTTGGTCTGCAACGCCTAGTTGAGTAAGCGGTTTTGGTTTAATTGAGTTCAGACCACTAACTCTAATGACATTGTCAATCGCGTCTAACTCTGTTTCTATTTCAAAAATATGTGGTCTTTGAGAAAGGGTATAAAAATTGTCTTCAAGAGCCTTTCTAGGCGAATATCCGAGTTTTGAAAGAGTTTCAATAACCATTTTTTCATTATATGAATGTCCACTTATTTTCTTTATTTTTTTAAAGTTAAACTCAAAAGTATGTTTTGGTAATTTAGTAATACCAGAGTATACTTGGTTAGAAATTTCGGCATCTGCATATTTTTTAAGCAACTCGATTAAAAGAAGATATCCCTTTTGAAATAATTCAAATGATACACCTTTTGAAAAACGGTCTGACGCTTCTGTTTTTAAACTTAAACGTTTTTGAGTTTCAAATACAGCAGTGTTTAAAAAAATCGCATTTTCAATAATTACATCAGTTGTGTGTTCAGTGATTTTACTGTCTTCAGAGCCGATAATTCCAGCAAGTGCAATCGTTTTATTGCCGTCTTTAATAACTAAGTCTCCAGCATTTAGTTCATATTTGTTTCCATCAAGTGCAGTAAAGGTTTCTGGTTTTGAAAGAGCCTCAACTGAAACTTTATTTCCAACAACACAATTTGCGTCAAAAATATGGTTAGGAGTACCAAGTAAATACATCACATAATTAGAGATATCTACAATATTGTTTTTAGGTTCAATTCCTTGTTTGATTAACTCTGCCTGAATAAACCAAGGAGATGGTTTAACCACTACTTTAGCCTGAGTAAGCGCGTAGGCAGGCGCTAAAGCATTGTCTACATTGATTTCATATTGGTTTTTAAAATCTGATTTTATACTTTTTGGAGTTTCAAAAATAAAGTTATTTCCAGTAACTGCAGAAAGGTCTTTTGCAAATCCATAGTAAGAAAGCAGGTCACCTCTGTCAGGAGTCAGTTCTAAGTTATAAACATTGTCTGCGAACATTAAAGCTCTGGCCGCGCATTCTCCTGGTTTGACAATATTAGTAAACACGTATATACCGTCTATATATTCATTTGGAATATTTTTCAGACCAAGTTCGCTAAGAGAACAAATCATACCATTAGACTGAACGCCACGAACTTTCGCTGCTTTGATTTGAAAATCGCCAGGAAGTATAGTGCCTACTTTGGCAACAATGACATTTTGTCCTTTAGCAATATTTTTAGCACCACAAACTATGTCTAAAACTTCAGTTCCAACATCTACAGTGGTAATGTGTAGATGATCAGAATCGGGGTGGGCTTCGCATGTCAAAACATGGCCACATACCAAAGTAGGCTGAGCAAGCGAACTTATAACTTGTTCTGCCTCACAAATATAGCCATTAATTATTTTGCCAAGGTCTTGGCTTTTTTTGACTTCTATGAATTTACTTAATGTATGTTCAGATATTTTCATATGCTTTTTACCTATCTGTTAAAACTGGCGTAGAAAACGCACATCATTTTGATAAAACTCACGAATTTCATCAATTTCGTATTTAATCATCGCTAAACGTTCAATACCAAAACCAAATGCAAAACCTTGGACTTTTTCAGGGTCATAGCCAGCCATTTTTAAAACATTAGGGTGAACCATACCAGCGCCTGCCACTTCAATAAAGCCAACTGTGCCATTTTTAAAATGGTGAAGCACATCTATTTCTACAGATGGTTTGGTGAAAGGAAAATAAGAAGGGCGAATTCTTAGTTCAACTTCTCTTTCAAAAACAAATGCTAAGAAATCTTTTAAGGTTTGAATTAAATTAGCGAAGTTAACTTTTTTGCCAATTACTAAACCTTCTAGTTGCATAAACTGATGCGAATGCACAGCATCATCGTCATCTCTACGGTAGACTTTACCAGTTGAAATGATTTTAATCGGTTTACCCTGTTTTTCTAGCATAGTTCTCGCTTGAACTGGCGAGGTATGTGTGCGAAGTAGTTTATCTGCATCAATATAAAATGTATCTTTTTCATTTCTAGCAGGATGCGATTTTGGGATGTTCATCATCTCAAAGTTATAAAGTTCTGTTTCAATTTCAGGACCTTCCACAATTTCAAAACCATGTGCTAAAAAGTGAGATTTAAAGTTTTCAATAATAGCATTTAGTGGGTGCACGGCACCGCGTGAAAACTGATGAGTGTCTAACTCAATATCAATTTTTTCACTAAACTGTTTAGCCAGTTTAGCGTCTTTTTCCAAAATGGATTTTTTTGAATTACAAAGTTCTTGTAATTCAACTTTATAAGCATTAATTAATTGGCCGCATTCTTTCTTTTTTTCAGGTTCAACTGACTTTAAAGTTTGCATAATTTGTTGAAACTCAGAGTCTTTACCAAAGTATTGGCGCCAAATATCTTCAATTTCTGTAGGGTTAGCAACCAAGCTTAATTTTTCTGTTAATTTTTGTTTTAATTCTTGAAGTTTTTGCTGCATTTTTCTACCTCTATTTAATAATTATAACCTTTTTAAGGCTATTTTTTGAAGGTAATTTGTTGTTTTTAAACAATAGATACAAAAATAATAAAATGTTTAAAAAATAACTTTAGCGCATATAATATTATTGGTCTAAAATTATGGAAAAAAACGCAATTAAACTAGAATTTAATAAAATAATTGAAAAAGTGTCGAGAAACGCTGTATCAAAATCTGTTAAAGAACAAATTTTGACAATGCCGTTTTTACAAAGTAATAAAGAGATTGAAAAAGAAATTTTAAAAAACACAGAAGCAACTAACACCTTAAAAGAATTTGGTGTAATTGATTTTGCTGAAAACTATGATTGTAAAAGTATTTTTTCTGGTCTTTTAAAACTAAGACCTTTGAATGTTAAAGACTTACTCCAACTAAAGTTTTTCTTTGAGACTACTAAAGTTGGTTTTAATTATTTTAATCAAACTAAGTCTGACTTTAATTACACTGCACTAGTTGAGTTTTTTGCTAAACTATTTTTACCAACCAAAGAACTAAGTAAACTAAACGAGACAATTGATGAAAATGGAGAGTTTTTAGATTCAGCGTCACTTAGATTGGGTAAAATTAGAAAAGAAATAAAAACTTTAAATGAAAACTCAAAGAAACGAATTGATGAACTAAAAAAAATCTACTCGCCTTTTTTAACTGATGAACAAGTTATTTATAAATCTGGTTTTTGGTGCCTAGTGGTTTCTGTAGTCTATAAAAGAAAGATTAAAGGAAATGTAGTAGATACTAGTAACTCAGGACAGTCTATTTATATTGAACCTGCGGAAATGCAACAGTTTAGATTTAGATTGAGTGAACTGCAAAACGAAGAAGAAAAAGAGAAAGAAAAAATCTTAAAGCAACTTATGGATTTTCTTTTAATTGACTTAAATAAATATATAGATGCTCAAAACGCACTTTTAAAACTGGACTATTACTTTGCCTGTGCTAAGTTCTTTGTTAAACAAAATTGTTGTGCTCCAGTGATTTCAAAAGACAAGTCGCTTAAACTAATTGAAGCGAGACACCCGTTAATTGACGAAAACAAAGTAGTGCCAATTGACTTTTATATTTATCCAAACAAACCTCTAACTATCATTACTGGTCCAAATACTGGTGGAAAAACAGCGTCTATGAAAACTGTTGGTTTGTTTTCACTAATGTTAAAGGTAGGTTTCTTAATACCCGCTAAAGAAGCGATTTTACCAAATTATAGTAAGGTATTTGTAGACATTGGTGATGAGCAATCTCTGGAACAAAACCTGTCAACTTTTTCTTCTCACATGGTTAGACTAATCAGTTTTATAAGCGATGCAACTCAAGATTCATTAGTGCTTTTAGACGAACCTGGCTCTGGTACAGATCCTTTAGAAGGTCAGGCTTTGGCTCTGGCTATTATTAAGCATTTGCTTTTAAAAAACTGCACTTTGATACTAACCACTCACTATCCAAAAGTTAAAATGCTTCAGTATTTAGAAAACTCAACAACAACAGGAGTGTCGGTTTGTTTTGATATTGACTCGCTTTCTCCGACTTACAAATTGTCGTTTAATTCAATTGGAAATTCAAACGCAATACTGATTGCAAAAAGACTTGGAATGGATGAAAAAGTACTAAAAGACGCCGAAGCGTATCTTTCAAATCAAGACAACGAATCAGAAGAATTGCTTACAAGTCTTGCTGCGAACATTGAAAAAAATGAACAGTTAACCAAAGAACTACAAGAAAAAGAAACGCTGTTAAATAGCCTTATAACGCAAAATATGGAGATCAAAGATAAACAAGAAAAAGAGTTTAGCACAAGAGTTGAAAGCGTACTTAAAGTAGAACGAAAGAAATGGGAAGACTCGGTCTCAGAAGTTGAAGCACTTATTAAAGAACTTAAAGATATCAAGGCTATCAATGTTAAAAAAATCTCTGAAATCAAACAAGGTATAAAAAGACCAGAAAACGAGTTTGACAGTAATGTAGAACTTAAAATTGGTGATTTAGTATATGTTGGCCCAATCTTTCAAGATGGCGTTATTAGGCGGATAAAGGATGATTTATATTTTGTAGATATTGAAGGCAACTTACTTAAATTTAAGAAAAACGATTTAAAATTAAGATCCATAGTTAGCCCTAAAAAACATACGATTAAACCAACAACTCTGAATAAAAAAACAGTCAGTGAACCTTTTTTTAGTCCTGCTAATTTTGAAATTGATCTGCGCGGAAAAAGAGCACACGAAGTTGAAACTATCTTAGCTAAAGAAATTGATAAACTAATTCTTGCTAATTTCACGCAAGCAAAAATTATTCATGGCTATGGAACTGGCGCTGTTAAAAATGCAGTTTATGACTACATTAAAAAACACCCTAAGATTAAAAGCCATCGCTTCGGCGGAGAGTTTGAAGGACAAATGGGTGTCACAATTATTTATTTAAAATAAAAAATTTATGCAGAAAAAAGCCTTTAAGGTAAAACTTAAAGGCTTTTTAGTTTTGGGTTCATAGTCAAGGGTAATATTTTATTTAAACTTCTAACTTTTGTTTTCTAAACTCAACAATTTTCAGACCAACTACTGCGACAACAAAATACTTAATTAAATTAAATGGTAGATAAACTGAGGCAAGTGTTTTTAAGTATTTTGCAATTGGCATTAAGTGGGTTGTATAGTAAGCTGGTTTACCTGAAATAAAGGTAGGAATAAAAAACAAGGCGTTTGCTGTCAATATTAAAACTGTCGGAATTAGTGTATAGTTTAAAACCGATATTAAGTAATGCTTTTTCTTGTTTAACTTAAAGTCTAAATATACCGCTAAAATTAACGTAAGTGTGCAGTAAATTGCCACAAGTTCGCCAAAAAATATAAACGGAAAATTAGTAGCCGATGGATTGATTAGCCACCTCATTCCAGACCTCAAGATAGTCATTAAAACTACCAGCGGAACTTTAAACTCAAACATAGCATATAGTATCACTATTTCTGAAAAATCTAGTTTAAGTGGTGGAAAAAGAGGAATTTTAAAATACCCCAAAATTATACTAAGTGCCAAAAGCATTGCAAACTTAGTAAGTTCTCTGTTTTGATTTTTAGTTTGATTTTCTTTAAACATTTTTAACTTCCTTTTAAATGGTTCAAGGAAGTTAAAAATATTTTAGTTTGCTAATTTTTAAAAAAATGCACATCGTATGCGCATTTTTTTAAAAAAGCCAGAAATGTAAATTGCTTACATTTTAGATTAAAATAAATACCTTCCTATCTTTCATCCGGACTTTGACCGTTGGCACAGGAAACTATCCTGTTCTGCAGCAGTTTTAAACTGTCGCTCGTGGGCTTGGACCACCAGTTAAGAATTTCACTTGACCCTGATATTTTAGTTTTATTAGATATTAAATGTAGTAAGTTTTTTGAATGTTTAGACTGTCGTCAAACTCAAAAACAAGTGGTTTGCCGGTAGGAAGCTCAACATTCATGATATCTTCAGTTGACACGTTATTGATGTATTTATAAAGTGCGCGAAGAGAGTTACCATGTGCTGCGATAATTACTTTTTTGCCAGCAAGCAATGCTGGTTTAATATCACTTTCCCAGTATTTAACAACACGGTCAACTGTGTCTAGTAAGTTTTCTGAAGCAGGTAGTTCTTTTGGATCTATTCCTTTTAGGTTCTCGTCAAAGCGAGGATGGCGTGGATCGTTGAAATCTAAAGCAGGAGGACGCACTTCTGCGGAACGACGCCAAATTCTTACTTGTTCGTCTCCGTATTTTGCGGCTGTCTCTGCTTTATTTAGACCTTGAAGCGCTCCGTAGTGGCGTTCGTTTAATAGGTATGAACGTCTGATTTCAATGTCAGAAAGGCCAAGTTGTTCTAAAACATAGGCAAGTGTGTTTTGTGCACGTTTTAAAGAAGAAGTGAAAGCAAGGTCAAAAATAAAGCCTTTTTCTTTTAGTAAAAGACCTGCTGCTTTGGCTTCTTTTACTCCGTTTTCAGAAAGTTCAACATTTGTCCAACCAGTGAATTTATTGGCTAAATTCCATTCACTTTGACCATGTCTAATTACTACTAATTTAATCATTTTATTCCTCCGTTAGTTGTGTTTAACTTGTTAATATTATATTAAAAATTTAGATAAAAATAAAAGTTTTTTTGAATTATTTATTGTTTTTAATGATTTCTTTTAAATATTTTTGAATTGCTTTAAAAGTGGGTTTGTGAGAAGAGGCGTGGCCTCCAAGTTCAACCACGGTTAATTTAGAACCAGGGATTGCCTCGTGCACTAAATAAGCCTGTTTTAGTGGGCAGACCATGTCGTATCTGCCGTGGACTATATAGGTTGGAATGTGCGCGGCTTTGTAGATGTTTGCAAGAATATAGTTGTCGTCTTTACCAAATGTTTTATTGGCAAAAAAGAAAGCCTCCATTAAAGCAATTTGCCTCTCTGAGTTAGTTGCTTGTGTCGCCAGAAGTTCTGGTCTTTTGACCGGAAAAACTAAAGAAAGTTCGTAATTTGCCCATTTAAGTGAGGCTCTGTCGCTAACCACTTTGTCTGATGAAGTAATTTTTTTAAGGTACTCAGGCACTATATCTTCAACTTTTTTAGTATCTGCAATTTCTGAGATAAACTCTTTGTATTCAGGCCAATAGAAGTTTTGGGCCCCTGAATACAGCCAATCGCAGTCTTCTTGTCTTGCCAAAAATATCCCGCGAATCAGCATTCCTGCAGTGTGTTCAGGGTATTTTATTGCGTAAGTTAGCGCAATAGTTGAGCCAAAACTGCCACCAAATAGCCAGATTTTCGCGAATCCAAAGTGCTTGCGGATTTTTTCAATATCGTCAACAATTTCAAAAATATTGTTATCTTTGGTTTCCAAAAAAGGTTTAGAGCGGCCAACTCCGCGTTGGTCAAACAAAATATAGTGAAACTTACGCGGATTAAAAAAGTACTCAGAGCTTTTTGAAAACCCACCTCCAGGTCCACCGTGGATAAAAATCAAAGGAATTCCGGTTCTAGAGCCGCGTTCCTCAAAGTAAAGTTCGTGTATATCTGAAACCTTTAAGTAGCCTGCAGAAAGTAATTTAGAGTGTTTATACTTCATATTTTTTCGCGCTCCTTTTTTAAGTATTGGTTTTTGGCAAAAAAGGCCAAGGCCGGATAAACCTAGCCAAAGGCCTTTTAAAAATGCTTTTTCGTTTAAATTAAATAACTAATTACTTACTTAAATTAAGCAATAATTTTAGTTACAGAACCCGCACCAACTGTGTGTCCACCTTCGCGGA
>CAUUDV010000005.1:0-39992 GCA_963544075.1 uncultured Acholeplasmataceae bacterium
TAAAAAATAGCAGAATTTACTCCAAAAAAATCTTGTATAACCCCGAAACACGGGTTTTAGACTAGTTTTCTAAGCTAGTGCTTAGTGCAGACTTAATTTTTTCTTCAAAACTCAAAGGTGTTTCTTTTGAGCCAAATCTTTCAATAACTTCGCCTTGTCTGTTTACTAAAAACTTAGTGAAGTTCCACTTAATTCGGCCGCCCGGTAGCACTTCTTTTAAGTATTTGTAAAGTTCAATTGCATCTTTCCCGTTAACCTTGATTTTAGAAAATTGCGGGAAAGTTGTGTTGAAATTCATTACACAGAAATTGTGAATTTCAGAATCAGTACCAGGTGCTTGCATTAAAAACTGATTGCAAGGAAAATCTAAAATTACAAATCCTTGGTCTTTGTATTTTAAGTAAAGCTCTTCAAGTTCAGTGTATTGTTTTGTAAAACCGCATCTAGTTGCGGTGTTGACTATCAACAAGACCTTTCCTTTATAGATATCTAGTTTTAGGTCTTGGTTGTCTTGTGTTTTTACGACAAAATCATATATGTTCATAAATCACTCCTTTTCGCTTAACTGCAGTTTAGTAATTTCTTCTTTTTGTTCAATAATCCTTTTAATTAAAGTAGAATTACGTTGTTGCTCATCTACTGTGCACATTTTAAGTTGACTAGGTTCACCAATTATAAACAATTTCTCTTTAGCACGAGATACTGCTGTATAAAGCAGTTCGTTGGTAAGCATTATATAAAAACGATTTAATAAAATAACAACTGCTAACTTATATTCAGAACCTTGAGATTTGTGGATAGTTGAAGCATAGGCAAGTTCTGTATCTTCTTTAATATCAACAGGTAGCGATACTAAATTATCACCAATTTTAAGTACAAAAGTTTTTGCCTGAATATCAACGACTTTGCCAATATCTCCGTTCATCACACCGTGGTCTGGGTAATTTTTAGTAATCATTAGTTTATCGTTAATATAAAAACGTGAGTCTTTTCTAATCTCTAAAAAGCGGTCTCTGTTTTCATAGGGAATAAAGTAGTTTTGACAAATCTTGTTGATATCGTGAACTCCACACTCCCCTTCTTTCATTGGAATCAAAATTTGAAAGTCTTGGTAAATATCAATATTTTGTTTTTCACAAAGTTGTAGGAAGTTAACTATGTTATTGCGAATATATTCAACTGAGCATTCACCCATACTTAAATCCTTGCTTATATAATTTTTGAAATTAGTCTCGTTAACTTCTTTATTTTTAAGCGCTGAAATTAAAGGAACGATACCAGAGTCTTTGCTTTGTCTGCAAATTTGGTTTAAAGTAGTAACAGGAAAACATTTTGAGTTAATAGAATCGTTTAAAAATAGACCTGGTTGGATACTTGGCAACTGGTGGCCATCTCCAATAAAAACAACCTTGGTGTTTTTGTCAATTGCTCTTAGCAGTGCGTCTGCTAGGCGAATATCTAACATTGAGGCTTCATCTACAATGATTAGCCCAACATTTGTAAAAGGCTGATTTTCGTTTCTTTTAAAGCAGTATGAACGCTCATCATCTATAGCCGGAATCCACTCTAGTGCTGAGTGTATAGTCGCAGTTAAATCACCCGTGCTTTCGTGGATTCTGCGAGCAGCACGACCAGTTGGTGCTAAAAGCAAGTTCGCAGTTTTAAAAAGATTAGTTTCATCGTTTTTGGCATACTCAAGGTAAATGTCATTAACTGCTTTTAAAATAGTGGTCTTACCAGTACCAGGACCGCCTGTAATAAAGGAAAGTGAGTTAGTTAAAGCCGTTTTGATAGCCTTAACTTGGTCTTCTGTGTAAGAAATGTCAGTTTCTTTTTCCTTTACTTTAATTTGCTCTTCAATAAACTCAAGTGGTAGTGAGTTTGTGTTGTTTGCAAATATATTGTTAAGCATTTTAGCAACATTAACTTCTGCTTTGTAGATTTCTGGTAAATACACAAAACCTTCTTCAAATAATAAACGATTGACAAAAATCAAGTTATCAATCGCGGTTTTCAAGGGATACTCACTAATTTTGTATTCATCAATTTTCTTTAAAAAAGTTTCGGTTTCTTGAATTAGTGTGTCTTTTGTGTAGTAACTATGTCCATCAATTGAATTGGCACTAATCACATGGAAAATTGCTTCTTCTACCCGTTTTAAGTCAGTTTTTTCAATACCTAGTGCTAAGGCTACTAAATCTGCTTTAGTAAAACCAAAACGGTTAATTTTTTTTGCTAAGATATACGGATTTTTCTTAATTTCAGTGATTGGATTTGGAAGTTTTTTAAAAATTTGGGCAGAAAAACGAGCAGAAATTCCAACCGAAGTTAAGAAATTTAAAATCTCAACCTCTTGGAAGTTCTCTTGAACTTTTTTGGTGATTTCTAGAATTATACTGTTTGAAAAACCGAGGTTATTTAGACAACTTGGATCTTCGTTAATTTTTTTAACAGCATCACTGCCTAGTGCTTCCCAGATTTTTGTTGCTTTAACTCTACCAACTCCTTGGATGTTAAGGGCTTTAAAAAGATTTACCAATTGCTCTTCAGTAGTGCCATGTGGAATTGAAAAAGAAATTAGTTTAAAAGTTTTAAAAACAGGGTGTGGGATTTTGGCGTGGGTAACTTCATACGCAGCCCCTGCACGCAGTGGCTTTCCATTAGAAAACGCCTGGAAATTACCAATAATTCTAACGCCTTCTTTTTCACCTTCTGCTTTAAACAAACAAATCATGTACTCAAGGCCAGTCTTTAAGGTTTTTAGAAAAATAAGTTGACGAGTTGTAGCGTTTTCAGTTTTTTCCATTACCTTAATACCTCCTTAAATCATTGTCCATATACACATCTTTAATGCGGCCAGCACCAAGACAAACATCGCCTTGATACAACACTAAAAACTGACCAGGTGTTACTGCTTTAGTTGGTTTAAAGTAAACTTTAGCAGAGTTATTTTCCAAAAAATCAACTTCAACTTCAATATCTTCTTGTCTGTAGCGGAATTTAGCAAAGTACTTACCATTTTGTTTTGGCGCCCTGAAAACCAAATTATCAATAAAGCAGTTATTTGAGTGCAAGTACTCTAAATTGCTTTCGGGTGCCACTAAAAGGGTGTTTTCTTCAGGAATTTTACCAACTACGTAAAAAGGTCCATCAAACTCATAGGTTTTGCCTAAACCTATACCTTTTCTTTGTCCGATTGTATAGTTAATTAGTCCATTGTGTGTACCTGCAACACGGCCATCTAAAAACTTAATTGGACCGGCTGCTGTTTTTAAGTAGTTAGCCAAAAAACGTTGAAAATTACGCTCACCGATAAAACAAATTCCAGTTGAATCTTTTTTTGCATGGTTTGCCAAACCAGCAGCCTCGGCAATTGCTCTGACTTCTTGTTTAGTTAAATTACCAACCGGGAAAATAGCTTTTTTGAGTTGTTCATTGGTAAGTTGCGACAAAAAGTAAGTCTGGTCCTTGTTTTTATCAATCCCTTTAAGTAGCATTTTTTTGCCGTCTATTATTTCGGTTCTAGCGTAATGACCCATTGCAATAAAGTCAGCACCTAACTTTTCGGCGTACTCTAAAAAGGCTTTAAACTTAATTTCGTTGTTGCAAAGCACGTCAGGATTGGGTGTACGGTTAGCCTGAAATTCGGCTAAAAAATATTGAAATACACGGTCCCAGTATTCTTTTGAAAAATCCACTCTAACTAACTCAACACCAAGTTGCCTGCAAACAGCCTCTGCGTCTTTGGCATCTTTTTCTTGAGGACACACATCGTCATTCAAATTAGGGTTTCCAAGGACATCAAAATTAGTGGTGCTGTCCCAGTTTTTCATGTAAACAGGGATGCATTTGTAGCCTTGGTCTAAAAGTAGTTTTAAGGAAACTGCGGAATCTACACCGCCAGACATTCCAAGTACTACTGTTTTATGTTGATTTTTCTGCATACCTGCTCCTTTCTTTTTTTACTTATTTAAAATATTCGTTATCAGGTTCTATAAAAAAGTCCGTAAGTTTCCTTTCAAAAAATTCAATATGTAGTGGAAAAGCAGAGCGCTTAAATGCATTTTTAAAAACTCTGGTTTCAACTGTATTTAAGATTTTTTGTTTTTCTGCCTTGCTTAATTTATCACAAAAAAGTTCATCAATTAACTCAATGCTAAACTCTTTGCCTTGGAAACAAAAAGCATTTAAAACTTGATCAAGACACGCATAGTTACCTAAAATCTCTTCTGTGTTTTGATTTGGCAACAATTCTGGTGAAATTGGTGCGGCCAAGATTTCCTGAATTACTTTTCGTTGGTCATAAAACTGATTTTTAGCAAGGTATGCTAAAACTGCTTTAATTTCTGACTTAAATAGTGTTGCGTTTGTTGCAAATAATCCAAAAAGATCTGCACCAACTGTTCCAAAACCCAAAAGAATCTCCGAAAGGTCAGAAGTATTTAAAACAACACCATTTACTTTGTTAGCGGCGTTTAGTAAAAGCAGAGTTCTAACTCTAGCCTGTGTGTTTTCATAAATTACATCTTTTTCAAAGTGGTTAGTTTTGTTAAATATACTTTGACAAATTTCGTCAATCTCAATGATTTTTGGAGTTAAGTCTAAACTTTTGCATAACATAGTAGCACGCTTAACACTAGCTTTGTTGTTAACACTTGGCAAAATTAGCGGAAAAATATGGTTTTGCGGGTCAACATTTAGTCGTCTGCAGGCAAGGTGCGTAAACAATAAAGTTATTGCAGAGTCCAAACCGCCTGATATTCCTATTACAAATTTATTTGGAGTAAGTTGGGTTAATTTATCTGCCAATTGTTTTTCTGCGGTGCTAATAATATAGTTAATTTTACTGTCTGAAAGCGCTAAGGTTTTATTTTTATTTTCTATTTTTAGCTGAGTAATTTTGTCTTTTAAAAACTGGCGATAGTCAATAAAAACAGAGTGTTCAACAAAAGAAAGAGTGCGGTCTGAGTAATTTAAAATATGATTATTTACCAAGAAAACTACAGTATCGAGTTCATTAATTTTGTCTAGTTTTTCCTTTAGATAAGAAAGAGCATTTATGTTAAATTCACTGTAGAAAATTAAGTCAGACTTTGAGTTTAAAATAATGTCTTTTCTGCTTATAAAGCGATTTAAACCAGTTTTAACCAGTGCGTTTAAAACGTCGTAAATCTGGTCAATATTCTTTTTAGGATTTAAAACATATGGTCTGTCAATTTGAAAGTTAGTCAGTTCTGTTAAGTCAAAAATCCCAGTTTCACAGCCGTTTTTTAAATAGTTATTTTGAAAAATTTCTTTAGCAGCCTTTGGGACAAAGTCCAAAAACTTATCTGGGTTGTTACGAATCATGCTAGCCGAAACATCCATTTCAAACTCAATGTATTCAGCCTTAATTGCTTCAATTAACTTAACTTGATACCTTGGTCTTTTAAAGATTAAAAACTCATATGTAGATAGTAGTTCTTTGTAGTTAATCCACCTGCCGATGTTTAAAGCGTTGTCTGCTCCCATTACAAAAACTGGCTTAGTTTTGTATTTTTCAGTCAAACGTTTTAATGTGCTAAGGGTTCCTAGATACTCAAAGTCATTTAGTTCAATTTCGTCAATTATTACGCGTTCATTGTCTTTAAAAACAGCCTTTAACATAGACAGCCTTAAAGTATTTGGCATTAAACCAGATTTTTTGTAGTTAATAGAACATGGAACTACAATTACTTTTGACTCAGGATAAGCCACAAGAATTTTTTCAATAATGCCGACATGGGCAACAGTAACTGGGTTAAAAGACCCACCATAAATAAAATACTTCATAATTTTTCAATCACCCTTAATTTAGCCGAGTGCGCACGCGGATTTAAAGCACACTCATCAGTTTTTGGTAGTATAACTTTTTTAGTAATTAGTGCAAATTCTTTTTTATTTTCAAGTAAAACAGGCAGACCAAGCGGAGTCTTTTCTTCTGTTAAACTTCTAAATTGTTCTTTTACAATTTTGTCTTCAAGAGAATGAAAAGAAATCACGCAAAGTCTTGCATTTTTTGCAAGTAAAGCAAAGGATTGATCAAGTGCAGACTTTAGCACATTTAGCTCGTCATTTACTTCAATTCGCAGCGCTTGAAACACACGTTTCGCTGAGTGTCCTTTTGTTTTAAAGTTAACGCTGTCGCAAATTGAAACCAAATGTTCAACTGTTTCAATTGGTCTTTGCTCAATTATTTTTTTGGCCAAAATATTGCCGTTTTTCTCTTCTCCGTATTTAAAAAAGATATCGGCAAGTTCTTTTTGAGTGTAGTTATTTAAAATATATTCAGCTGTCAAACTTTGTTCTGTGTTCATGCGCATATCTAGGTTTTTTGAACTGATATACGAAAATCCTCTTTCTGGAGTATCTATTTGCATACTGCTTAGCCCAAGGTCAAATAGCACACCGTTTACTTTGTTTATACCAACTGAACTTAGTTTTTCTGTAATTTCGGCAAAATTCGCATTAAATATTGTGTAGTTTGAAAAACTTTTTAGTCTTTTTTCAATTAAAGCACAAGCAGTTTTATCGGTGTCAAATATATAAAGGTGACCAGTTCCATTTAACTTAGTTAAAATAGCCTCAGAATGACCACCAGCACCACCTGTTGCATCAACATAAACGCCACCCGGCAAAATATTTAAATTATCTATACATTCTTGTTTTAAAACTGAGATATGTGGTGTTTCCATACGACAATTATACCCTTAAAAATTCAATTTATTTATCAAATTATTGTTTAGTTTGGCTAAATTATAATAAAAAAAGTGGCGAACCACTTTTTTTATTTTCTTAAGCCTAATTTGGCAACGATTGCACGATAACGTGGAACATCGCTGTTAAGTAGATAGTTTAACAGACTACGACGTTTACCAATTTTCATGTAAAGACCACGTTTTGAGTGTAAATCTTTTTTGTGCACTGCTAAGTGTTGAGTAAGTTGTTTAATTTCCTCGGTTAGCAGAGCGATTTGCACTTCAGGTGAACCTGCGTCTTTATCATTGATGCGGTTATCGCGAATAATTTGTGCTTTTAATTCTTTGGTTAAAGCCATAATTATTTCTCCTGTCACAGTTGCTAAAGAAAGAGGTAAAAAAGCCTAAATCCTTGCAAAAGTCTTAAAAATTATACCATATTGACGCCTAGGTTTGTCAAAATAATAACTAGATTAAAATACGAATGATGCAACCAAAAGGTATATTGAAACTGCTAAAAAGTCGTTTAGTGTAGTTAAAGCAGGACCTGTTACATCATTTGGCGAAATTTTAACTTTTTTGGCAAGTAGTGGAATGACAGTGCCAATAACTGCAGCGATTACCATTGATAAAAACATAGATATTCCGACACAAAATGCCATGTTTAGCGCTAAATAAGGATGTTTATCAAAACCTTGAAAGTGTCCGTATTTAGTGCTGATTGCTACAAATGAAAAGACGATGGCAAACGCGAAAATTGCCGAAATCACAGAGTTTAGTAAGGCAATCGTTATTTCTTTTAAAATATGCATATAAATTGCTCTTCGCTTATTTAACTTATCTTTGGAAATCAAGATAATCGTGAAACCCATTGACTGACTACCAATGTTGCCAGCCATATCTAACAGTAGCGCTTGAAATAAAATTAAAATAGAAACTTTTTGAATAGTTGAGTCAAACACTAAGATAAATCTGGCAATAAGTAGTGCTAAAACTATTGAAACTACTAACCACGGAAGTCTATATAAAAACTTTTTAAAAGGTGGGGTGTCTATATCCATTTTTTGAAAACTTTGTAGCTTCAAATACTCATTTTCGGTTTGCTCAACGATTTCGTCCAAAATATCGTCGGCAGTAATTATGCCAAGCATGTTTTGTTTTTCGTCAACTACTGGCATTGCAAGTAAATCGTATTGACGAAATACACCAATTGCTTCTTTGATAGTCATGGTATCTTTTAAGAAGTGATATTCATAAATAATGATATCTTTAAGTGAGTCTTGACTTCGGGCTTTAATTAAGTCTTTTAAGTCAATTACTCCCTTTAACTTGTTTTTAGCGTCAACCACATAAACAAAGTCAATAAAGTCAGTTTCCTTTGTGTGTCTAAGTACGTAGTCGGTTGCTGCTTTAATGTCCATTTCTTCATTTACGCAGACATACGCTAAGTTCATGATAGACGCACATTTTTCTTTGTCGTAAACTAAAAGTTTTTTAATGTCTAGGTATTTAGAAGATGTCAGTAAATTTAGAATTTTACTTTGTTTTTCTAAACTAAACTCGCCAATATATTCACGAAGGTCATCAATTTCTAGGTTATCTAAAATTTGTCTTTGTTCGTGTTCTTTAAGTTGCGAGAAAAACTCACTTTGCACATCTTTTTCTAAATACACAAAAACTTTGGCAGCCTTTGGTTGAGTTAAGTAACTCAAAACTAATTTTTGTTTTTCAAATTCAAGTTCGCCAAAGTTTTCGGCAATTTCGTAGGCCTCAAAACTTTTTAGGTATTGTTTGGTTTTAAGAGACTTACTAATTTGTTTAAAATCAAATTCTTTATTTTCACTAAACATAATAAGTAACCTATTTTTTAACCCAAAGTAGGCAGCGGTAATTTAAAGGCAGCCACTAACGCTAAAGTTAAAGTAAAGTGTGCAACTAACGCTAGAGTATCACAAACTGTGGTAATAATAGGACCAGCGGCAGACGCTGGGTTAATTTTGATTTTTTTAAAAAACATCGGAATTAACATCGCAATTAGTGGCGACATAATTAACACAACTAGTAAAGTTAGTGAGTTAATAAAGGCGTAGATTGCAGAAACTCGGTATATTGAAACGGTTTTTGGAATTGCATTTTTGTAGCTTAAAATAAATAAGAAAGAAAAGCCAAAAACCAAAGCAGAGACAGTTAAAGCAGTATACAATCCTGCTTTAAACTCTTCTAAAAACGATTCTTTGTCGATTTTACCAAAACGAGAAAGTCTAACTAAAGAACCAGAAAGTATTTGGGAAGACACGTTGCCAGGACATCCCAAGATTAAGGGTTGAATGGCCGTAATTATTGCGATATAGGCAAATTTAGAGACTTTTGGTTCAAATACTGAAGTAACAAAAGAAAGCGGGATTGAAAGCAATATTAAAAGAATTAACCATGGTAGGCGAGTGATGGCTTGTGCAAAAATTTTACGGCGAGTTAGGGATTTTGCCGAAAGCAAAGAAAGTTGTGCAATGTCTTTATCGGCTTCTGTTCTGACAACATCTAAAATATCGTCTAGGTTTAAAACCCCTAAAAAGATACCACCTTTGGAAACTACCGGAATTTGAAACTTACCTGTGTTATTTAAAGTTGCCGCAGACTCCTCAATGTTATCAATGTCATAAACCACTTCAGTCGGTTCAATTAACTCGCTGACCTGTTTAGGCGAGCGAGTTTTGACTAAAGTTTTTAAAGAAAGCACGCCTTTAAAAACTCCGTTTTCAGAAGTAACTATTAAAGTTGAAATACTTTCTGCATCTTGAGCGTGTTCAATTACTTGTCTAGTTGCTACTTTGACATCCATTGTGTCAAAAACAACAAGTGCGTCTTTAGACATGTAAGCACCTGTTTTATCTTCTCGGTATTGTAGTAAATTAGAAATTTCTTTATAGTTGGTTAACTTAGTAATTATTTCGTTGTATTCGTCTTCCTTTTCTTTTTGGAGAAACTTAATAAAGTCAACTAAATCATCTAAACTTTGTTCGTTTAAGACCTCTATTTTTTTTAAGTTAGTTAGTTCGTTTAGCACGAATAAAGCGTTTTCGTTAGTCAGGTATGCAAAAAACACAGCAATAGTTTTGCTGTCAATTAGTTTAAGAACTTGCCTGCGCTCCGTCTCTTTTAATTCAGTAAACAAAACAGACAAGTCAAAACCGTGCATTTCTGTAAGTTCTTCAAGAATTTGGGCTTTATTAACTTTTTTATAAAGTAAGTCTTTAAACATTGTTAAACTCCATAAATAGCTTATGAACTGATTTAGTTGTCAGACATATTTTAAAGTATTTTTATGCTTTGTGCTACAAAAAAGGGATAAAAAATAGGTGGGTTTATTTATAAATATATTGACTACAATTTTAGAAATTTATTAAAATTTAGCGCAAACCACTACACCTAAAACACTGTGGACGTTTTGCCAGTCTAAATAGCCAGCGTTCGAGATGTTTTGCACGCTTGGGTTAGAACGTGGGAATTCTGTACCAAGCCACCACCACTGATGGCGAATATCATGAAAATAAGGCATCTGATGTTCAGATTCTACAAAAGGACTTAAGTCAACTCTGCGATAATACTTACCATTTCCAGTGTAATTACCTAATATTGCTTTAGCATAATCAGTAGATTCTTTTTTAAGGTCAGTATTTTTGCCTTTGTCTAATGCCGGTTTTACAGAAAACTCCCCATCATCGTAAGTAGGCATGTGAACTTCGCTGCCTAGAACTTTTCCGATATCGTTAACCAATGCTTTAAAAATAGAATACTCTGGTTTTGAGTTATTTTGATATCCAATGTAAAAAATGTTGAATGGAGAAAAATCTAAGATTTTTTCGGTAGACCAAGTGTTTTGCTCAGGAATTTTGAAAAACCAAACAGTTTCAAGTTGAAAATACTTACCATTGTATTTTTCGTATTTAACACCATTTGCGTCTTGCCAGTAGCTGCGAGTAAACTCAATGGTGTAGTCTTTGCCTTTTGAATTAAACTTAAGTTCATGAGTTTTGTCTTCAATTTTGTGAATTCCAACAGGGTTTTCTACCCTTGTTTGCGGATATTTACCGAGTTTATTTGCAGGTTTACCAAAATACACAGTAACTTTGTGCTCTTTTACAACAACAAAGTTTTCAACATCTGCTTTTGGCATTTCTTTACCATCAAGGTGTAGTTCTCTGATAATGAAACCTTGTTCATTTATGATTGGGTAGTCAATTTTGCCAATTACCCCGCCATGTCTGATGATTTTAACTGACAGAGTTGTTGGATAGTTTCTGGCCTCAAAAGTCACATCATAATGTTTTCTAAGAATAGTTACAGTTACCTTATTTTTTGTTTTATCTGAGTTTACTGTAAGTTTTTCAACACTATAAGTGGGTTCTTGATAAACTGTGGTGTCTGGATTTTGATAACTAACTGTGTGAGTTGATGTTATTTTTCCGGTTTTCTTTTCTTCGGTTTCTAAAAAAGTTGCGTCTGGTTGTTCTGTTCGGATAGTGTAAGTGATTTCTCTGTCTTGATAATCAGTTACTGTGTAGATTGACTGAACGTCGCCAGTTGCAATAAACTTAGTTTGAATTGCTCCGTTTTGTGCATTGCTCCAACCTAAAAAATTATGAGTATCTTTAACTGTGTAATTTGGCAAGCCAATTAGTCTTGTTCTCTTGACTAGCGCTGATGTTGGAGAAATGGATTGAATACCAGAATCTGCAACAAAATTTACTCTAGTAGTTTTTAGTCTATAGTATCTATAAACTTTAGTGTCTGTAGAGTCTGGAACTAAATCTGCGACTAACTTAGCAGGTTTTGAGTCGTCAATTTCGTAAATATCCTTATCTGGACCTGAGTAAGGAGTGTAGTTAGCCTTATCTTTGACTAACTGATTAGTCTTATTTTCAATAATTTCGTCGTATTGACCATCTAAAGCACTAGATTCACCTTGTTTTTCAAGATAGTGAATAACTTGGTAATCTGCACGTTCTTCTTCTGCTAATACAGCAAAAACTTCTTTAGTTTGGCGAGTTATTAAAATATTTTTAACAAACCCGCCTTCTTGGTCTGTCCAACCTAAAAACTTGTATTCATATTTGATGTTTGTGTTTGGTGTGAAGTTAAAAACTTCTCCTACTTTGGCATTTTGAATTGGCCAAGCAGGTGAATCAGTTTTTCCAAGGTCAGCACTTTGTACGCGCGGAGTTATAGAAACAAAAACATCTTTTTCTTTAAAAACAGGTTTTATTGTGATGTTGGCGTTGTAATCAGTATTTGGATTAAACTCATTGCCAGATTCTTCAACAATCAGCTTTTCTAACACAAAATCCTTAGTTAGGGTGTTTAGTTTCTTGATGTTTAGTAGTTTTTCGTAAATATCTTGGCTTAAGTTATTAGTATATTTAAGATTTATTGTTTGTTTTAAAATAGGGGCGATTGTATTTTGGTCTAGACCATCTTCAGTTAGGTTAAAACTAATAGTGTAAGTTCTTGCTTTAAAGTATAGTTTAATAGTTTGTTTTTTGCTGTTGGCTTCAATATGTAAACTTGAAATTGATTTTGTAGTGTCAAAACTAATTTTGTGAAAAGGATGTGGGTTTCTTAAAAGAAAATCAGCAATCGCTACTTTAATATCTTGATCATTTGCTGAAACTAAAGCACCAATTTTTCTTTGATTTGACAATTCAATTTCGTTTTCAGAATCAACTGAGTTTTTTAAGCCTTCATTAACCAAGTTTAGGTAAACTTTTTTAGTGATGTCAGTTTCTTCCCACTTAGCAACCAAATTAATATCTGATTCAACTAAGTTATCTTGAGCAAAGTCAACTAGTTGACCAGTCGCTTGATTTAACCAACCTTGGAAAGTGTATTTCTTTACACCAGTTAGATCTGTTTTAGTAGGTTTTTCAATGTCTCTTAAGTTTTGTCCAAACTTGTAATTTACTTCTTTTTTAGTTTGTCCATCTAACATACCACCATTAAAGTCAAAAGTAACTTTGTAGGTTTTTCTTTTAAAATATAGATTAAAAACAGTAGAGCCATCTGCAGCAACAGTTTGTTTAGTAACTGAGTTTGTAAGGTCTAACTCAAAGCCATTTGGAGCACCTAGTTTATCTGAAGATAGTTGAACTTCTTTACCAGGTTGAACACCAGAAATAATTTTGCTTTCTGTATCAAAACCAGTTTCGTCTACTTTTTCAAAGTAGCGTTTAATTTCATATTTAGTGGTATTTGGCGATTTAAGGCGATAAACTGGATATAAACTTCGATTTTCTGGCCTTGCTTTAAGGTCAGAAATCAAAGTTCCAGATAAAGAGTTTGTCCAACCTATAAACTCTTCATTTTTTGCAAGTTCAAGTTCATTAGTAGAAAACGATACATTGATTTTTTCATTTAATTTAAATTTTCTTTTAGCAATTACTTTGCCTGTTTTTGAGTGAAAAGTGATTTCTATATTTTGACTAATTTTGCTATTTTTCTTTTTAACTCCATAAATAGTTCCCAAAATTATTGCCAAAATAGCAATTATAGTAACTAATATACTTAAATAAAAATATACTTTATTTTGACTAATTTTTTTCATATTTACCTCTTGTGGCACATTTTAAATTACTTAATGCAAACTACTACACCGAAAACGTAGTACACATCATTCCAGTCCTGGCTACCGTTGCTGTTGATGTTGTGCGTGTATGGGTCAGGGTCTGGATACTGTGTGCCAAGCCACCAGTGCTGATGAAACTGGCTGTGGTAAAAAGGCATACGATGACCAGATTCTACAAAAGGATTTAAGTTAACACCACGATAATTGCCAACATACTGACCAGAGTAACTGTCTAAAATTGCTTTCGCATAATCAGTAGATTCTTTTTTTAACTGAGAATATAAACGAGCATCTAAAGCGGGTTTGACGCTAAATTCACCAGTATCATAAGTTGGCATATAAACTTCTCCGCCAAGTACTTTTCCAATATCTTGAACCATTGCTTTAAAAATAGAATGCTCTGGTTTTGCGTTGTCAGAATAACCATAGTAATAAATGTTAAATGGTGAAAAGTCTATGATTTTTTCGGTGAACCAGGTATTTAGTTTAGGAATTTTCACAAAATCAACAGGTTCTATTTTAAAGTATTGATTGTTGTATTTTTCGTATTGATTACCATCTTTGTCTTGCCAGTAACTTCTTGTAAACTGTATAGTGTAGTCTTTAGCCTTTGAGTTAAACTTAAGTTCGTGTACTTCATCTTTTAAATGTTGAATGCTAGCAGGATTGTCAACTTTAGTTTGTGGGTATACACCAAACTTCTTAGTAAGTTTGCCAATATGCAAAGTTACTTTATGATTTTTTTGAACTAAGTAATTTTCAATTTCTTTCTTAGTTTTCTCTTTACCGTCTAATTCCGCTTTTCTAATACTAAGACCTTGTGCTGCAAACTGACTTTCGTCAATCGCACCAATTTTAGCACCATGTCTAATTGTTCGTTCAGCAAAAGAACTCATGTGGTTTTTAACTTCAAAGGTAATTTTGTAAACTCTTCTAAGTATAGTAACAGTTACTTTATTTTGAGTTTTATCTGCATTAACTGTAAATTTTTCAACACTAAAACGGGGTTTTTGATAAACAGATGCGTCAGGGTTCGCGTATTCAACTGTGTGAGTTGATGCGATTTTGCCTCTCTTACTTATCGTTTTTTCCATAAAAGTACCATCAGTGTTCTCTTTTTTTACAGTGTATGTGATTTCTCTGTCTTGATATTCAGTTCTAGCATGTAATTCCAAACTCTCTATGTCTTTTGCGACAACAAACTCAGTTTGCACAGCAGCATCAGGAGCATAAGCCCAACCAAGGAAATTGTGAGTGTCTTTAAGGGTGTAGTTAGGTAAAGTGATACTTCTGGTTTTTTTAACTTTTAGTGTTTCAAAAGTTAAGGCAGCAATACCTTCACTTTTCTTAAAATTAACTGCAACTTCTTTTAATTTATAGTATTGGCGAACCTCTGTTGTGTTGTCGCCAGCGGTAAGTTTTGCTGTTAATTTATTGTCAGGATGAGTAGTGTCTTTTTCATAAAGTTGAGTGTCAAGGTTAGTATAATCTTGGTAAACGGCATCATCTTTGACATTTTGGTTAGTTTTGATTTCTTCAATTTTTTCGTAAGTATTGTCAAGTGAACTTTCTTTTCCTTGCTTTTCAAGTAAATGAACTACCTTGTAGCTGACTAAAGAATTTTCTTCTTTGTCTTTAAAAACTGGATACAGTTTAGTGTATTCTTTTTTGGCTTTAAGTTCAACTATGTATGCTTTGCTGTTTTGTGTAGTTGACCAACCAAGAAATTCTTCGTTTTTAGCAAGTTCAAGTTCGGCATCAGAAAATGATACGTTAATTTTTTCGTTTAATTTAAATTTTCTTTTAGCAATTTCTTTCCCAGTTTTAGAGTGAAAAGTAATTTCAACATCAGCAGCAGCTCTGCATTTTTACTTTTTATGCCAAAAACTGTTCCTAAAATAATTGCCAAAATAGCAACTATAATGACTAAAATACTAAAATATAAATATAATTTATTTTGACTAATTTTTTTCATTTTTATCCTCAGCGATTAGTTAATTCTAATCTAAATTTGTTGTTTAAAATTTTTTAAGTTAATTTAAAGACATCTGCTAAACATTTAGCAACTCCATCTTCTTTGTTAGTGTGCTCAGTAAATAGCTTAGCGTGTGGGTACAGCACTTCGCGACTATTTCGCATAGCAACGCCATATTTTACTAAATCAAGCATCTCAACATCGTTAACATTGTCGCCAAAAGCAATCGTATGGTTTAAAACAACCTCTTTTGATTTTGCGAGTTCCGCTATTGAAATTGCTTTGCTTTGTCCTTTGATGTGAACTTCATAAAGTGGGAAATTACCGTCTTCTGTAAAAACATCAAAGTAATATCTAAATCCAAGGCTAGCAAAGTTTTTGGAAATGTTTTCTTCAAAAATCTTGGCAGTGTCTGGCTTTAAAAGCACCAGCGCTCCTGGAAAGTCTGGTAAAGAACCACTAACTTCCTTGGTAATTTCAATAATTTTAACCTCAGACTGACCAGCAAAAAAAGAAAATCTTGCCAGTCGGTCGTCATAATTGTAGACATAACATAAATTGTCTACATTAAATAAGTAACTTTCAACTATATTTGCGTTTCTATCAACTAAACTCAAAAACAGTTCAGGCTTAATGTAGTTTCTAAATACAGTTTTGCCTGTATGCATATCAATTAAAGTAGCCCCATTGTCGGCAATTATATATTTTGACTTTAGTCCTAAGTTTTTATAGATGTAGTCAACACCAACCTTTGGTCTACCTGATGCTAAAATCACCGTATGTCCGTTTTTTTCAACTTTGTGCAAAGTCTTTTTCGTAAATTCAGAGTAATCTGAACGTTTTTCAAGTAGTGTACCGTCTAAGTCTATAAAAATAGTGTGCTTGGTTTTAGAGTCAAAATGTTTTAAAAGTGCTTCTGCTCTCTTGTTTGTCTCACTAATTTTTGTAAGTAAAATATCACTTTGTTCACCGCTGCCAGTCAAAAGATAGCCAGTGTCTTTACTTTCATTTACTTTGCTCGTGTTTTTAATTAGTTTTTTATAATTTTTATTTGGGTTAGCTTTTGCTTTTTTAACTGAATAAACAATTAAATAAACAACTAGCGCTAAAAAACCAATACTAATAAAAATATCGGCAACATTGCAGTTAAACGCCAGTTTGCCTTGAATGAAGGGAAAAACTATAAAGTCAGTAACTCCTTCTGACAAAAAAATACGTTCGAACGCATTGCCAAGTGCTCCACCTGAGAGCATAGGCAAAATAAAGGCGGCCATTATTTTATTTTTTTTGTAAATAAAATAAGACTGAGCAACCAGTAAGGTAGCTAAACCAAGTAGAGTAATTATCACTAAAAAAACTCTGCTTTGACTAAATGAACCGTAGGCAGCACCTCTGTTTTTGATGTGCGAAAACTCAAGTAAATAAGGAATGATAGTTTTACTTTCGCCAAGTGGTAAGTTAGCTGCAACTATGGCTTTAGAAATTAAGTCAAAAGCCACAACACTTAACAAAAAACCAAGTGAAACTAAAGGAATGGTTAAGTTGCTAAGTATCTTACTTTTCTTCATTTAACACAAAATGTTGAACTTCAATGCCAACTGCCTCTGCCATTTTCTTAGAAGCAGCGGTTTGCGGAGAGTCCGGCATATACATCTGTTCGTAAATTACTTTTTTAATTCCGGCTTGAACTAGATGCTTCATGCACTCAGAGCATGGAAAGTAGTTAACATAAACTACGCAGTCTTTAACTGCAGTAATTGAGTTAAAAATTGCGTTCATCTCAGCGTGCACAACGTAAGGGTACTTAGTGTTTTCATAAGAACCTGAGCGTTCCCACGGAAAATTATCGTCAGAAATTCCACGCGGAAAACCGTTGTAGCCAATTCCCACAATTCTTTTATCTTCATTAACTATGCAAGCACCAACTTGAGTATTGGGGTCTTTTGAGCGTTTTGCCGACAGTTTGGCAATCCCCATAAAATACTCATCCCAAGAAATAAAGTTTTCGCGTTTCATTATTCTTGCTCCTTAACAGCAATTCCAAGTTCTTCTAGTTGTGTGTCCCAAACTGAGTTTGGTGAGTCGTTCATCAAATCGCGCGCAGACTGAGTTTTAGGGAATGCCACAATATCTTTGATATTAGTGGTATTACACATTATCATAACAATTCGGTCAAGACCAAGACCAATTCCGCCGTGTGGTGGAGTTCCGTATTGGAAAGCCTCAATCAAGAAACCAAACTTTTGTTTGATGTCTTCTTCACTTAGTCCAATTGTTTTAAAAATTTCAGCCTGTAGATTAGAGTCATGTACGCGAATTGAGCCAGATCCAAGTTCGTATCCATTTAGCACCAAGTCATAGTGTCTTGCTAAACATTTCTTAGGATTTTTCTTAAGCATCTCAGGGTTTTTAGGCTGAGTAAAAGCATGGTGCATCGACTCAAGGACTTTGGTCTCAGGATTAACTTCAAATAAAGGAAAGTCAGTTACCCAAAGAACTTTAAAGTCATTTGGTTTAACTAACTCAAGTAAGTTAGCGATTTGCACACGCACTGCTCCTAAACCTTTTGAAACTTTTTCGTATTCTCCAAGTCCAAGGAAAACAATTTCTCCAGGTTGTAAGTTCAGTTTAGCGATTTCTTTGTCTGTTAATTCTTTCGCTAAAGAACCACTTAGTTTACCGTCTATAACTTTTAAAAATGCGGTTTTCGCAAGTGAGTTTTTTAAAGCCAGAGCACTAAGTTCATCTAAAACTTTGCGGGTAAACTTATCGTTTGCTTGAAAACGAATACCGCGAATTGATTTAAATGAATTGATAAAAGCAGAGCCAGATGTTTTTAGCCAAGCAAAGTCAGTGATTTCAAGGTCATATCTTAAATCTGGTTTGTCAGAACCATATTTAGCTATCGCATCTTTAAATTTTAAAACTGGAAACTTGTGTGGTAAATCAAAGTTAAGTACATCTTTAAAGAGTTTTTTAAACATTTTTTCAACCATTTGCATAATTTGTTTTTCGTCAACAAAAGAAGCCTCAATGTCAATTTGGGTAAACTCAGGTTGGCGGTCTGCACGCAAGTCCTCATCACGGAAACACTTGGCAATTTGGTAGTATTTTTCAAAACCAGCGACCATTAGAAGTTGTTTATAGATTTGCGGAGATTGAGGAAGCGCAAAAAACTGGCCATGATAAAGTCTACTTGGCACTAAATAGTCGCGTGCTCCTTCAGGGGTAGATTTTGCTAAAATTGGCGTGTCAATTTCCACAAAATCCATAGCCTCAAGGGATTTTCTAACCGAGCGCACGATTTCTGCTCTTTTTAAAATATATGATTTTTGTACAGGTCTACGCAAGTCTAGATAACGGTATTTTAAACGCACATCTTCCAGAGCATCGGTTTTATCTGCCACAATTAGCGGTGGAGTTTTGGCAGTACTCAAAATTTTTAAAGTATTAACTTCAAGTTCAAAGCGTCCAGTATCTAGATTTTTGTTTTCAGATTCGCGAAGGGCTAAAGTGCCAGTTGCTTCAATTACAAACTCGTTTCTAAGAGTCTCGGCAACTTCGTAAATTGGATTTTCTGGTCTGACAATTAATTGAAGTAAACCGTAGCGGTCGCGAAGGTCGATGAAAATTAGGCCACCTAAATTACGTTTTTTAGCAACCCAACCTGCGACGCTAAGTGATTTTCCGATTAGTTTTTCCTGAATTTGGTTAGTTTTTACTTTCATTTATATGCTCCTTTGCAAACTTAGTAAGTTTGTTTGAATCAAAGATAATCGTTTCTTTAGTTGCTGCGTTTTGGCAAAAAATAGTATTAGTATCTCGCTCTTGTTCGCCAATTGTCAAAATATATTTGGGATTAGTTAAATATGCCTGTTTTAAAAGTGTAGATATTTTTTTATTTTCATAGCTAATTTGCGTGCTGTAGCCCGAAGACCTTAATTCTTTTAAGATATTTAGAGCATAAAAAGAATCTGCGCAAGCATTGATAATAAAGAAATCAGGACCAGTTTCTTCTGGCAAAAAGCCAGATAGTGTAGCAACTTCTAAAAGCCTTTCAAAACCAAACGCAAAGCCAAGTGCACCGGTTTGCGGACCACCTAGTTCATCAACTAAGTTATCATATCTACCGCCTCCACAAATGGTTGCTGCGTTTCCAAGGTCTGCAAACTCAGCCTTAACTTCAAAAACAAGACCAGTGTAGTAGTCAATTCCTCTGACTAACTTGTGGTTAACTTCGGCGTTAATTTTAAGTTTACTTAAGTTTTGAACTATTTGGTCAAAGTATTGTTTTTCATCATCTGGCAAAATATCATAAACTTTAGGAGTTTTTAGAAACAAATCTGAGTTAGCACATACCTTACAGTCAAGAACTCTTAAAGTATTTTCATGAACTCTAGTTTTGCAGTCCGTACAAAGTTTATCTAAATTTGGAGAAAAATACGATTTTAGAGTATCAGCATAAGTTCTTTTAGTTTTCTCGCCACCCAAACAGTTTAAATGAATTTTGTAGTTCTTAATTTTTAAGTTCGACAAAATTTGTGAAATTAAGATAAAAATTTCGGTGTCCGCGACTACTGACTTTGGTGTGAAGTTTTCGACTCCAAACTGAAAAAACTCACGAAAACGTCCTTTTTGTGGGCGCTCATAACGGTAAGCTTTACCAAAATAATAGTATTTAGTTTGCTTAGTTGCGTATAGTTTATTTTCAATGTAGGCGCGAGCAGCTGGTGCTGTCATTTCAGGGCGAAGAGTGATTGCACGATCACCCTTGTCTTTGAAATCATAAGTTTCTTTTTTGACCATGTCAGCAGTTTCGTTTGCGCGGTGAAAAAGTTTTGAGTCTTCAAAAACTGGGGTTTCTAAATAAGTGCAACCCAAGGCCTCGGCGTTTTTCTTTAACACCAAAAATATAGCCTGGTGTAGTTTCGCGGCATCGCCAAATAAATCATAAGTTCCTTTAGGTTTATTCATATTTTTTCCTTTCTAGTTTTCAAGCAAGAGAGTAAACGGACCTGAGTTTGTCAAAGTTATTAGCATATCAGCGCCAAAACTACCTGCTTGGGTTTTAAAATCTTGGCTTAAATTATTAAGCGTTTCCTGATAAAGTTTCTCAGCATCTGTAAAGTCAAGAGCATTAGTAAACGAAGGTCTGTTGGAATTGTTTGCATCTGCGTATAGAGTGAACTGAGAAATTACCATCAGTTTAGCATCAACATCTTTTAAACTTAAATTAGTTTTACCAAAACTATCTTCAAAAATGCGTAGTTTCTTTAACTTACTGCACATTTTTGAAACATTTTCTTTAGTATCGGTTTGACAAAAACCAACAAAAACAAGTAAGCCTTTGCTGATTTTAGAAATAACCTGACCTTCAACCGCACATTCAGCAGATTTTACCCTTTGAATTAGTGCGCGCATTATTTAACAAACCTTTCAACTTGAAAAACTCCGCTTAGTTTCTTTAAGTTTAAAATTATTAAATTAAGTTCATGGGCGTCTTTAACCCCAATTTTAATTTTGTAAACTTGAGTTAAAGAGTTTGATTGCACTGTTTGAAACTCAGCAATAGAGGTAGAAGTTGAGTTGATAAGCGAAACAATTTCAGACATCATGGTAGTTGTGTTTTGGACTTTTAATCTCAACCAGGCCGCAAAACGACGGTTTGGTGATTTTCCCCAAAACACCTGGATTTCTCTGTTTTGATCTAAAGTTTTTAAGTTCACACAATCTTTTAAATGAACAACTATACCTGAGTTTTTAGAAACATAGCCTCTGATTTCATCATCGTAAACCGGATTGCAACAAAGTGCTAACTTAACTTGTGGTTTGTTTAAACCTTCAACAATTACACCAGTGCTGGAAGCCGCTTCCAGACCTCTGGCGGCTTTTTTAAGTTGGGCTTCCAAGGCACCTTCTTTAGTTAGTTCTGTTCCGTTAATTTTGGCAATTACTGTTTTGGGAGAAAGTAAGTTCTTGCCAATTTCGAAGTAAAAATCATCTAAAGTTTGGAAACTTTGCTTTTCAAAATTCTTTTCAACAAAGTCCATATCCAGCGTAAAGTCAGTAATTTTGGCTTTAACGAGTTCTCGTTCTAATTCTTCTTTGCCGGATTTTATCAGTTCATCTCGGTAATAGGTGTTTAAAAAGTTCTTAATTTTGGTTCTCGCACGCGAAGATTTGGCAATTTTAAGCCAGTCAATTGAAGGAATCGCGTTTTTCGCGGTTTTAATAGACACAATATCGCCAGTTTTTAACTTAGTGTCTATAGGTGACATTTTGTTGTTAATAGTAGCTCCAACCATAGTAGTGCCGATTTGAGTGTGAATTGCATAGGCAAAGTCAATCGGAGTAGAGCCGTTTGGCAGTTCAATTACCTTGCGGTCAGGCGTAAAGACGTAGACATTGGCGTTTAAAATGTCTTGTTTGATGTTTTCAACGAACTCAGCAGCTTCTTTTTTAGTTTCGTCTGAGTCTTTTGAAATTTTAAGTAAGTCTGCGTACCATTTCAGTTTTTCGGCCAACTCAAATTGCTCGCGTTCCTTTGAGTAGACCTTGTTTTCTTTGTAAGCCCAGTGGGCAGCGATTCCGAGTTCAGCGACTTCATCCATTTCAAAAGTTCTAATTTGCACTTCAAAAAGTTGGCCCATTGAAAAAAGCACAGTGGTGTGCAGAGACTGATATAAGTTAGGCTTAGGCATAGCAATGTAGTCTTTAAAGCGTTTTGGAATTGGTGTAAAGTTCGCATGAATTAAGCCTAAAACTGAGTAGCAATCTGCAACTGTTGGAACAATTATACGAACCGCCAAAAGGTCGTAGATATCTTCAAAGTCTTTTTTTAAGATAACTAATTTTTTATAGATACTGTAGATGTTTTTAATGCGGCCTTTGATTTCAAACTTGATGTCGGTGTTTTTAGTTAAAACTTCGGTGGTTGCCGAAATTATTTGATTTATTTCCTTTTCGCGTTGGTCTTTGGTGTTGTTAAGAAGCGATGAGATGTACTTATATGTGTCGTTGTCGGTGTATTTAAGGGCGATGTCTTCAAGTTCTGCCTTAATTCTAAACATACCAAGGCGGTGGGCAAGTGGGGCGTAGATATCTAGAGTCTCTTTGGCAATCGCAGCTTGGCGGTCTGGCTTTTGGAACTTAAGCGTGCGCATGTTGTGCAGACGATCGGCGATTTTTATGATGACTACCCTGATGTCTGTAGCCATTGCAATTAACATTTTTTGCTGATACTCAACTTGAGTGGTGTCGGTTTTAAACTCAACTTTTGAGATTTTAGTCACACCTTCAACAAGATTAGCAATTTCTGTTCCAAACATTTCAGCCAATTCTGTTTTTGGCAAGTCTGTGTCTTCAAGTGTGTCGTGAAGCAAACCTGCGGCTAAAGTCTCTGGACCTGCGTGCATGTCTGCCAAAATTTGGGTTACAGCAATTGGATGCGTAAAATACGGGTCTCCGTTTTTTCTAAACTGATTGTCGTGATATTTTTCGCCGACTAAAAAAGCCCTTTCAATTAACTTTAAACTATCTGGGTTTTTTATGTATGTGTCAATTGTGTTAATTAAGTTTTGATATAGTTCAGCGAACTTTGTTTCAATCATTTTAAAAAAGTTTATTTATTAGTATTCAAGCAAGGTAAAAGTTTTGTAGTTTTTAAGAAGTTCACGGCCTTTTAAGTCTTTAAGTTCAATTAAGAAACAGCAGCCAACTACTTGGCCTCCTAGTTTTTCAATCATGTCAATTGTGCATTTAACGGTGCCACCAGTTGCTAAAAGATCATCAACAATCACGACTTTATCACCTGGTTTAATCGCGTCTGCGTGAATTGACAAGGTATTTGTGCCATATTCTAGTGAGTAGGCCATATCTAGAGTTTTTCTTGGTAGTTTTCCTGGTTTTCTAACTGGCACAAAGCCAATGTTTAACTTATAGGCAACAGGGCAACCAAAAATAAAACCTCTGGCCTCAGGTCCACAAATTATAGTAGCACCGTTGGCTTTGGCAAACTCATACATTTTGTCAATTGCAGTTGAAAAAGCATCTCCATTTTGCATTAAAGGAGTGATGTCTTTAAAGTCAATTCCGGGTTTTGGAAAGTCTTTGACAGGTGCTATATAATCGGCTAGTTTTTTAATTTCCATGGTTTAAACCTCACTTTATAATTATATATTATATAAAAGCATAAAGGCTTTAGACTAACTGTCAGACGAACCAAAGCCACCAGTTCTTAGTTTAAAGTCAGTTTTTTCTTTAGTTTTTCGGTAGTTGATAAAAATACCTTGGGCAATTTTTTCACCTTTTTTAAGTAAAATATCGGCTTTACCAAAGTTGTAAAGAAGGACTAATATGTGGCCTTCGTTAATTTCATTTCCATAGTAATCCGAGTCGATTATTCCGACTCCGTTTGGTAGCATTAAAGTTTTTTTAATTGGAAGTGAAGAACGTGCAACTAACATCAGAAACTCATCTTTAGAAAAACAAGCCTTAATGCCAGTTGGTACTTTTTTGATTTCACCTGCTCTGATTAAAGTGTCTTTTGCCACAGCAAAATCATACCCAGCAGAAGCCTTAGTTGCCCGAACCGGTATTTCGATGTTTTGGTTTTCATATTCAGTTACGACTTCGAATCTTCGCATATTTTGCCTTCCTTTCTAGCATTAGCCTTTTGAAATTGTTCAAAAACTAGTTTATCTGAAACTGCTGTGTAAATTTCGGTGGTTTTAACATTTTTGTGGCCCAAGAGTTCTTGCACAGTTCTGATATCTGCGCCATTTTCAAGCATAATGGTAGCAAATGTATGTCTAAGCAAGTGAGGGTGAACATTAAAAGTTTCACCTGCTTTGTCAACCAAGGTATTTAGAATTTTTCTGACACCACGAGCAGTGAGTTCTCCACCCTTGTAGTTAATAAAAACACGTTTGGTTCCAATGATATTGCCCTTGTTTTGTAAAACTGGTCTGGTATAAGCAAGATAAGTTTTAATGTCTACAGCTAGTTCTTCAGATAAAAAGATTAGTCTTTCTTTGTTGCCTTTGCCAGTAATTTTAATTTGGAGTTGCGCAAAATCCAGGTCTTGAACAGAAATATTTATCAACTCAGAAACACGCAAACCAGTTTCAAAAAGTAATCTAAGTAAAATAGCGTTTCTAACGCCAAGTGGTTTGGTTTGGTCTATTACTTGAAACAAAACAGAAACCTCTTCTTTAGTTAAAGTTTTTGGCAATTTTTTGGGAACTTTTGGCGGTCTGATGTTTTTAGCGATATTTGTAGTGACCTTGCCGCTTTCGTGTAAAAATTTGTAGAAAGACTTAAGTGCAGAAATTTTTCTAGCGATAGTTTTCGGAGTTTTTTCAATGTCAGCAAGATGGGAAATAAAATATCTAAAGATGCGTTCATTGGAAACATCTGAAAAAGTTTCGGCAAGTTCGTTTGCTTGCAAGTAAAATAAAAAATCTTCCAAATCTTTTTTGTAGGCTATCTCTGAGTTTTCTGAGTAGCCTTTACTTTTTAATTCTTCAAGAAATTCAGTTAACTCATTCATTGTTGCAACCAATTGATTTCAGAAATATCGTTTTTCTTTAAATATTCGTTGGCTTTTTTAAAAACATTAGAGCCATATAAACCCTTGTTAAAAGAAAAGAAACTAGGATGGCTAGTTTGCAAAACTAGATGTTTCTCTTGGTCAATTAAACTCAAAAAATTAGTTTTAGCAAACTCGCCAAACAACATAAAAACTATGTTTTTTCTATATTCGTTTAAATAAGAAATTGCATTTTTAGTAAAAATATCCCAACCAATATTTTTGTGAAAAAGTGGTTCTCCAACTTTAGTTGTTAAAAATGCATTAAGTAGAAAAACGCCTTGTTGGGCTAAATAGGTAAGTTTTGAAGAGGTATTTTTATAACCATATTCAAACTCAATTTCCTTAAAAATATTTCTTAAAGAAACCGGTATTTTTGTGCCATTTGCAGAAAATGCAAGACCGTCTGCAACTCCTTTTTGAGGGTATGGGTCTTGACCAATAATTACAACTTTGATGTCTTTAAAAGGACAGTTAAAAGCAGCGTAAATATCTGATTTTAAAGGAGTAATCTCTAAATTAAGGTAATCTTCGTCTAGACTTTTTTGAAGTTTAGAAAAATATGATTTTTGTTTTTCACTTGAAAAAAAGTTTACCCAATTCTGATCTTGCATAATATTACCTCCTTTGTTGTTTAAAAAAAGGCGAGTTGTGCTCGCCTTTTTAATAATGTGTTTTTAAATAAACTTCAGTTTAACTTATTTAGTTAAAAGTGCAAGTTTCTTAAGAGTACGAACAAGTTGAGAAACATAGCTGTTTTCGTTGTCATACCAAGACATTACTTTAACTAATTGTTTGCCGTCAACATCAAGAATTTGAGTTGTGTGAGCATCGTATACAGAACCGTATGTTGTGCCAATTACGTCAGATGACACAATTGGATCTGGTTGATAACAAAGTGTCTCAGAGTGAGCAGCTTTAAAAGCAGCGTCGATTTGTTCAAGAGTAACAGATTTTTTAAGTTCAACAGTTAAGTCAACAACTGAACCGGTAACAGTTGGAACACGTAGAGCAGTTCCGTCTAATTTACCTTTTAGTTGAGGTAGTACTAAAGAAATTGCTTTAGCAGCACCAGTTGAAGAAGGAACGATGTTTTGAGCAGCACAGCGTCCACGACGTGAATAAATACCCTTTTTGTGTGGAGAGTCCATAAGTGATTGGTCAGCAGTAAAAGCATGAACAGTGGTCATGAAACCCTTAACGATACCAAATTTGTCATCAAGAACTTTTGCAATTGGAGCAAGACAGTTAGTTGTGCAGCTTGCGCCTGAAACGATTTCTTCGCTTCCATCTAGTGTATTGTCGTTAACGTTGTAAACGATAGTTTTAACATCACCAGTTGCAGGAGCTGAAATTAAGACTTTTCTTGCACCTGCTTCAATGTGCCAGTGTGCTTTTTCTTGAGAAGTAAAAAGACCTGTACATTCAAGAACAATATCAACACCTAGTTTTTTCCAAGGTAAGTTTTTAGGATCACGTTCAGCGATAACCGGAATTGTAACTCCATCAACAATTAAATTATTTTCTTTAAAAGAAACTTTGTCTTGTAAGAAACCGCCTTGAGCAGTGTCATATTTTAGTAGGTAAGCAAGAGATTCTGCGTCTGTTAAGTCGTTAATAGCAACAACTTTAAAATCTTTGCTTTGAGAAATTTGGCGGAACGCAAGACGTCCAATTCTACCAAATCCGTTAATTGCAACTTTAATAGCCATATTTTTCCTCCATATCTATTACCTAATAATTTTAGCACAACGCAACCATAACAAGTGCGAAAAATGCTGTTTTTTTCATATTTAAATTTACAGCACTAAATTAAAATAAAATAAAAATATTGATAAAATAAATATAGAGGCAAAAAATGACTGAAAACCTAGAAATTGAATTTAAAACTGAATTAAGCAAGCAAAAATATACTGAATTGTTGGCAAAATATGCAAATTTGGCTGAGCAATTTACACAAATCAATTACTATTTTGACGATTTTGCAATGAAAATAACTAAAAATAAACAAACTGCAAGAATCAGACATATTTTAGATAAAAATACTTATGAACTGACAGTTAAGTTTCCGGATAAAAATGGAACATTAGAAAAAACAGAAATTTTAAACGAAGAACAAGCAAAGAAGTTTATTAAAAAAGGTTTTAAGTTCAAATTTGACACTATAGTTTTCTTAAGTAATAAAGGTAAACTAAAGACTAAAAGGGTTGAGTTTAAATATAAAACCGGAACTGGTTTTTTGGATTTTTCAACCTGGGGTTTTCTGAATTTAAACAAAGTATATGAATTTGAGTTTGAAGCAATTAGCCTAAAAAAAGGCAAAACTGAGTTTGATGAGTTTTTAAAAGAAAATGAAATTGAATATAAAAAATCTCAATCAAAGGCTAGTCGTATACTTAAATTAAATGAAAATAATAAGTAATATAAAGGCTTTATTAAGCCTTTTTATTCTATTTTTTAAAGTTGGCTTAATCACCTTTGGTGGTGGTTATGTTATGCTTGGAATTCTTGAGCATGAACTTTGTGAACGCAAAAAAATCTTATCAAAAGATGAAATGATTACACTTTTAGCAGTATCAGAAACTACGCCTGGTCCGTTTGCCATTAACGCAGCAACTTATATAGGACACAAGAAACTCGGATTTTGGGGAGCAGTGTTTGCAACAATCGGTGTAGTTCTTCCGTCTTTTATAATTATCATTTCATTAGCATTCGTGTTAAAGAAATACAACACAAATGTTTATCTAAAAGGATTTTTAACTGGAATTAAAGCAGGGGTTATTTTACTGATTTTCAAAGCAGGTATTAAACTTCAAAAAGGGATTTTAAATAACTTAACTAACATTTCTATCTTTTTAGTGTGTTTGTTTTTAACTTTATTTACCGAACTTTCTTTAATCTACATAATGATTTCGCTGATTTTAATTTCAGTCGCAACCCATAAATTAAACGAAGAACTAAATAAATCTAAAGGCGGTGTATTTTGAAAATACTGACCTTATTTTTTCTTTTCTTAAAAATATCTGCGTTTACTTTTGGTGGTGGATACGCCATGATTCCACTTTTGAACTTTGAACTTACAAAGCGCGGATACATAGACAGCGATGAACTTTATACTTTTATCGGGATTTCTGAAAGTACACCAGGTGCTTTTGCTGTCAACATAGCGACCTACATTGGGTTTGAACAATACGGAATTCTTGGTGCTGCTTTGCTTAACTTAGCAATAGTCTTGCCATCATTTTTAATCATTTTATACATTTCTAGCAGCAACATGTTAAATCAAAATCTTTACATTAAAAGAGCAATTTCTTTTTTAAAACCAGCAGCAATTGCCTTTATTTTTACAGCAGCAATTAAAATTTCTTTAAAAGTTTTCTTTGAAGTCAATAGTTTACTTATTTTAACCTTCAAAGCCAATGCTTTTACAATTTTGATATTCTTGTTTGTCTTTTTAATAAGTCTGCTTTGGGAGAATTTCAGCCGTAAAAAAAGACCACTGCATCCAGTTTTAGTAATTTTGCTATCAGGTTTTAGTGGCCTATTGTTAACGGTATTAAATTAAATTGAAACTTCGCTAAAATCAGCGACTTCTAGTTTAATAGTAGGAATTTCTTGAGTTTTCACTTCAGACACTTCTTTAACGCTGATTTCTTTTATGTATTCATCGCATTCAAAATCAGGACTTTCCATAATTTTTGCACGAATGTCTTTAGGAATAAAAATTCTTATTTCTTCATCGTTGTAGCCGACTTGCATTTTTTCGTTTTCAATAATAATTGGGCGTTTTAAAATTGCAGGGTTAGCCAAAATCCAACGTTTAAGTTCGTGAGTAGTAAATGAGTCTACATCAAAAAAATCATTTCTGGCGGTTTTTGAACGAGTTGAAATAATTGAGTCAAAGCCATCGTCTGCTAAACTAAGCATTAAATCTAGGTCAGACATTTGTACTTCTCCTGCCAAAATATTGACCTCATCGTATTTAATTCCGAAACTATCTAGCCATTTTTTGGCTTTTCGGCAAGATGAACAAGACGGAGTCGTGTATATCTTTAATTCAGTTTTTTTGCTTTTTTTCTCGTTTTTCATATCTTTGTAAGTATAACAAAAAAGTTTTTAAAATCAATACCAAAAACGAGAAAACCATGTTTTTTTGAAATTAAACTACCGTAAAAGTTTTATAAATTTCATTATTTAAAGTAGAATAAATTTTTAAAATAATTGAAGAATTTTCGGTATTTTGCTTAGTTATTTTAAGTTCAGGAATATTTTTTAGCATGTTTTGAAGAGTTTCAAAAACCTTTTGTGAGTTATTATTGGAATCAGAAACTGACCTGAAGAGTTCAGAAATTCGCTCTTTTGTCATTTCTTTACTTACTCTGTATTTACTTATCTTAGTAGAATGTTTCAAGTAAACTATTTGTTTCTCGCGAAAATTATTCAAATAAATAAAATAATAATTGTCTTGATTTTTCTCAATTTTGGCAATGTTTTTACCAAAAATATTTATGAAAATAACCTGCAGTTCTTGCTTAGTGTAATCCGAATCTTTATTTAAATAAAGTATATAAGTGTTTAAATTAGTTTGCATAGCAAAGTAGTCTTTTTTAAAAAAGTTATAAGCGACTTTAAAAGTTTTGTTTATTTCACTTAGCACAAAGTTTTCACTTTCCTTGTCGAACCATTGTCTTAGATATTGATTAGCTGTTTTCAAGTCATACCAACTAAACAAATCTCCCACAACATTTGCAAAAGCTAAGTTTGAAGACAGAAAGAATCTAGTGTATCTTACATCTAAAAAACTATTTAAAACTTTTAAAGGTACTGAACTGCCGTATCTAATTTCTCCAAAAAAGTAAACAGAATATACATTTGAATACTTATCTTTTAGCACTAATTTTAACTTTCTATAAACATATGGATTTGCTTTTAACTTGTTGATTTCTGCGTTTAGTTGAGTGTAATTTTGAATTTCTAAGTTTAGATTTTTAAAAATATCAGTTTTTGAGTTAAAGTAATTTAGTATTTCATGTATATTGTGTTCAGTTTCATAGTAATTAAACATAAATAGTTTGTTTAATTCATAAAAATCAGCATCACGGCTTATTCTTCTAATTTTTACCCTAAAAACTCTGACTTCTTCAGTGTCAAGTTTTTGAATTGAAAATAAAAAGTTACCGTCTTTGTCATCTGTACTGTAAATTTCGTATTCCTTTTTATTTAAAGCATTCTTAAGTTGTTCTTTAATGGTTGTGATAACTTCATTTATATCTGTTTCAAAACCAGTATATAGCGTTGTTTCAAAACTGCTTAAGGTGGTTATTGAGTCTGAAAAAGTTTTATTTTTAAGCACTTCTGTAGAAAGTGATGCTGTCTTTTCGTTGTCTGTAATAAAGTAATTATTGTTTGTTTTGAATGTTAGGTCTAGTTTCTCAATTTCTTTAGCTGGTCTAAACTTTAATTTTAAAGTTTTTAAAATTGTTTTTACATGGTTATTTTTAGTATAGAAATTTAGGGATATTGTTTCATTGTGTGTTTTTAATTTAGATATTTGATTTAAAACTTCTAACTCATCAATTTCAAAATCAGTACTAAATTCTCCAAAGGCTTTTTTAATCTGTGTTAAAGTAAAGTCAATTTTGTCTTTTTTAAATAAGTCAATTTCTTCTAAGTAAGTCAGCTCAACTAGTTTTAAAAAATTTTTAAAGTATTTATTTGAAGAACTGTTTTCTAGTTGCACAATTTTGAAAATATCTCCATATGCAACAAGTAAAAATTCCTTATCATCTCTCTTAAATCTTTTTAAGATTGCTTTATCAAAATCAATTTGTTTTTCGTTGATTTCTGACAGTAGCGAAAAAGTCGCTATATATTTTTCATAGTTTACCTTTATTTTATTATTTTCAGGATCGAATGCATCATCGCTTAAACTAATTTTGCTTAATTTGTTGCTATTGAATGTGTTTGCATCTAACCTAAAGAAGAAAAATAAATATTTGTTGCCTTTTTTAAAGGAAATAAACTTACCTTGGCGGACGTCTTTATCGGTTTCTTTGTAAAAATCATTACTTGAATCTGAGAATCTTTGGTAGAAAAAACTTGAGTTGTCATAGTCAGTATTCCAATCAGATAGGTCAAAATTTTTTTGTTTTAGAATTTCTTTTTTTATGTCGTGTGAGTTTAAGTTTTCAACTTTGATTTTGGAGTTACTGTAAATTGCCTCAAAAGTTTCGTTTTCTTGAATTTTGATAAATTCACTTTTTCTATAAATTAGTTTATTAGTGTCATTTCTAATTTCGTTATTTTTTATGTTCACTTTTAAGTACAATTTGAAATTTCCGATAAACTCAGGAGAAACGGTTGTGTTTTCTGGTTTTAGTTTTTTGCCTTCTTTTTTCACTTCTGAATAACTGTAGTGGTGGATAATAAACGAATCTTTTCTCAAAATATAACCATTTTCAATTAAAGCATCCTTATTTACTAATTGGTCACCTTTCATGATTGGTACACCTTCAAAAAATATATAATTTAATCTTCTTTTTTGAGGCGGTTTATTAGGCTTTTTGGGAATTCTTAAATTGGTTGTTTTTTTAATTGGTTGTGTGTTGTCAATAGTGCTTGGTACAAGCATACCTAGTGTAAAAAATATAAATGTTACTATTAAAAACAGCTTAATTTTTCTTTCCATTTTTTCTTTTCCCCCAAACAAAGATTGAAATTACTGAAATTAAAACTAGTGTAAAACTGGTTAATAAGGCTATTATAATATGTATTTTATATTTTAAAAATATGCTGCTGCTTTTTATATTTTCTTTTTCTTGCTTTTCTGATTCATAAGTATTGTCATTATTTAATTGTGAATTTTTGAAAAACAAAGTTTTCTTTACTTTTACATATGGTCTTTTTATGTTAAAAAACTCACAAATGAAATAACCTTGCACTGAATTTTTAGAAATGATTTTAGCATCAATAGTGTTATTAGAAAAATGTTTTAGGACAGCGTTTTTAAGTTCATCTAAACTAAGCGTGCCATCAAACCTTGTCTCGCTTAGTTTATTGGTTTGTTTTTCTAACTCAGTTTTATAGTCAATAGTTTCTTTTAATGCCTCGTTAATTAAATTAGTTTTTTTAATAGTTAGGCTATTTAGGTCATCAATTAAAGTGATTTCTTGTTTAAACTCTTTATCAAGTGAGAAATTACTAAGTTTTAAATGTTTTAGCAACTTCTCAATGCTTGCATTACTTTCGTTTTCTTTTACCATAATCAACTCTTTCTGTTTATTTATCTTGATATAAAGAAAAGAGACGTCAATATTGTGTATATCAAAATATACTTCTTTACTTGAGTTAAGACTAAGCTTTTGCTCGCTTATAATTTCTATATTTAACGGTAAATTGTTTTTATCTAAGATAAAATTAAACTTAAACTTATTTAGCGTTAAATCGCCATTTAAGGCTATTTTAAAGTATTCAAAGTCAATAAAATTATCACCAATTTTAAAGATATTTTCTCTGTCTTGAACTGGCATAACATTAATGTTATATTCTCTTTTTTCTCCAAACAAATTAGATAAAATGAATTTAAGCAAAAACCTATTAAAAAGTTTATCTCTAAAGTGTGGTACTTTATTTTTCTCAATTTCTAAATTAAAATTATTTGAAATTTTATAATGCTTCCGAATCAAGTATTTAAGTTGATTTACATCAAAATAGGTAAAGTAAATTAGTTCGTTTTCTTGCATAGAAATTTCTGGAAAAGCATCTATGATTTGCAAAAATAGCATTAGTTTTCGAACGATATTTTTAGATACAAAAACTAATTCTACTGAGTTATGATACTTAATTGTCTGAAGACTGACATCTGCTGTATCTGAGTTAATTTTAATAAACTTTAATTTGCTTATGTCGTTTTGACTTACAGTTTTCTCAATAAAACTTTGTAGAAACTCTGCAGTTTTAAAGTAAACATAGAGAAGTTCGGGGTTTAAAAACTCTGAATTTGCCACTCTATCTTTGTCAAAAAAGCGATAGGAAGTGTCTGTTTTATTTATAACTTTAAGTTCAAAATCAGGCTTAGGATTTTCCACCACTCCCTTACTTGCCGAAAACATTAACAGAGAAAATAAGGCCAAAATTGTTATTAAAATTGTTTTTATGAATATCTGTTTTTTTATCATCAAAATATATTTATTTACCTTAAATAAAATTACTTAAAACAAATAAAAAAGAGGCCTTGGCCTCTTTTTTAAAGATAAGAACTTATTTCTTTTCTTGAATTGTGTATTCGTATTTGTTGACGTCTTTAACCAGTGGTTTGACAGTTTTTTCAACAGTTATTGTGCTAGTTACTCCGCTTTGACTGTAGCCTTTGTGGTTTAGTCCTTCTGCGATATTTAACTTATAGACGTTTGGAGTTAGTCCATTTCCGTTGTAAATCAGTTTGCCTTTAACTTTGACATTGTTAAATTGATTGATAGGAGATGAGTCTGCAGAAATTCCAGAAAGCGAGTGGTTGACGTGGTTTGCACTCAGTGTATAGATTTTGTAGTCTTTAAACATAGTAAGTTCAGTTGTATATTCACCTTGCTCTGTTGCTTTAAATAAATGGTAAGTGTCTGCTGAATACTGCTCAGTCTCGCCCCTCATTTCAGTGGTTCTGAAACCTACAATGTGAGTGTTAAAACGGTTTTTCTTTAAAGTTAATTTAACTTTAGCACCATAAGGAAACAAATAGTAGTTTGAGTTGTCTTGAAGGGGTTTAGTTGGGTTGTCTTTAGCCAGTTCATACATTGAGTTGTTTTTATACAAACGCACACCTTTGTCAAATTGAGTGCCTTCTTTTGAAATATCAAAGGCCATGTGACCTTTGGCGTCTTTATCTAATACTAAAAACTTAGCGTAGCTCTTTTGATAAATTCCGGTGATTTCACGAGAAGCCTCGCCATTTGGCAAGTCAAATAAGTCTTTAGACTCTAGTTTACCTGGTTCAACGAAGTTAAGAGAAGATTTGTTCTTTTCAACTGAGTTTAGCCAAAAATGGTCTAAAGACATTTTTTCTTTTTCTGAGTAGTTTTTAAAAGCAAGCACATAGCGAGCGTTTGGATCTTTGACGTGGTATGTGTTTTTGCGAAGTCTTTCAACTGTGTAGTTTTTGTTGATTTTATAAAGATGGACTTGCTCTTCACCGGCGTTGCCTGTGTAAAAAACATAATCTTGGTTTTCAGGAACTGGGACATTGTTTGAGTTTATGTTAATTTTTCCAATAAAATCCAGGTCAACGTTTTCAATAGCCTGGTCGGTTTGAGCAATAGAATGCGCAAGGCCGTCTACGTAGAAATTATAGTCATTGGCAGGAGAAACATCACCGCGCGCAAAGTAAGTTGAGTTAATTGTGTATTTAGCGTTTTTAACCGCAATATCACTCACTTTTGCGTTAACTCCGATTTGGTATGCCAAAGTTGACACTGAAAGTCTTGGGAAAAAGTCATAAACTGCGGTAATGTCTACATTTAACTCAAAGTTGATGCCTTCGGCATTAATGTGGCTGATGGTGCCCTCTGATTTATAGGCAACTAGTGAGATGTTGTAACTTCTTTGAATTGAAGAAGAACGTTTAAACTTATCTGAAAAAGCGATGTTTTTAAAAGAAATATGGTCAATTTGAGCACCTGGGGCAACATGGAAAGCAATTAGCGAAATCCCGACGTTTTCCGCAGTTGTAAGTTCTTTTTCTTTAATTTTAATTTCTACGTTTTCAAAGTTTAAGTGATGAACACGTGCGTATCTATCAAGGTTTCCAAAAATAGAAGTCCCTTGGTTGTTGTAAAGATTGGTGTCGCGTGGTGATCTTTTTGAGTAATCACTACCTTTTAGTAGACTTTCGTCTTTTTGGATAATGAATTTAAAGTTGCGAATTATTTTGTTGTTGCCATCAAAATCAAAAGCACGGTTTTTGCCAAACAAAGCAGGAAGTTCACGACCTTTTAAGTCAAGGTCTTGCATCAGTTTGAAGTTACCTTCTTGTTTTTCTGACTTGATTTTTAAAAGATCTTCATATGAATAAATTGCGTAAGTTTTTAATTGAGATACCGCAATTGTTTGAAAAATCATACCTTCAAGCGGATGTTTTTTAGTCATACGCCAGTTTTTAAGTAGGTAAACTTTTTCGTTATCGTAAGTGAAGTACACAAGTGCAACGTATTTTTTTTCTGGTTTTAAGTTTCTAATTTCAAAGGCTAGAGAAACTTTGCCCTTTTTTGCGTCTTTTTCAAAAGAAAATTCAAAGTAAGGCTTAGAAGATGCTTTTAAGTCGCTAGTTGCTTTTGGAATAGCCACCCCAAGCTCATCCTGGCCATCACCTGCTTTATGTTCGTTTACCTGAATTTGTACGTTAGCGTCCGCTCCTTGCGATAAAAACGCCTGGCGGTCGCGGTGGCGATTTAATATAAAGGTAAAGAAAGCAGATTCCGCTTTAATGTCTTGTTTTACAGAAACTCTATATAGACTGCAGGCAGTTAAAGCCAACGTAGAAACTAAAGTTAAAAAACCAACTAGTAAGAATTTAATTTGTTTTACCATATTTTGACGCGCTCCTCTGGTTTGGTGTACATTAAGTCTCCTTCTTTGATGCCGTAATGTTCAATAAACTCATCTAAATTAGCAAGTTGACGGTTTGCCCTAAGTTCACCAGTTGCGTGCACATCAACGTTGGCAAGCATTTGGTAGTACTCAATTCTGGCTTTGTTAAACCAGTTAGTAGCCCAAGACTTAAAAAAAGCATCTAAGTCAACTTTCTTGTCCATTTTTAAAGCAGAAAGTGCGCAACTTAAGCCACCACAGTCTGCAATGTTTTCAGAAACTGTCAAGGTTCCGTTGCATTTGACACCAAGTAAATTACTGTGTCCGTCAAATAACTTAATCATTTGTTTTTTCTTTTCTTCAAAGGCAGCTAAATCTGCTTTAGTCCACCAGTTGTTAAGACGGCCGTGCTCATCAAACTTCGCGCCGTTGTTATCAAAAGCATGCGAGATTTCGTGGGCAATAACTGTACCAATTCCGCCGTAGTTAGCAGAGTTTGAGTTTTCTTTTGAGTAAAACGGAGGTTGAAGAATACCTGCTGGAAATACTATTTGGTTAAAAAGTGGGTGGAAATAAGCGTTTACTTCATACGCAGCCATCCCCCAGTATTTAGTGCTAACCGGTTCTTTGTATTGCGCGTATTCATAAGCAGTCACAAGACGTTTCAAGGAAATTGTGGCTGAGACCAAAGTTTCGCCTTCCGCTTTAGTTTTAATTTTAAAATCTTGATAATAAGGCGGAATTTCATCAGGATACCCGACAAAAGGTTTGATTTTAGAAAGTTTTAAAATAGCTTTTTCGCGAGTTTCTTTGCTTAACCAAGTGTTTTTAGAAAGAAGATCTGTGTAAACTGCAATAAAACGACGAATCATTTCAAGAACATCGGCTTTACCTTGTTCACCAAAATATTTTTTGCCAAAATAAATACCAACAGGCTCATCAAAAAACGCCAAAGTAGTGTACAGTGCTTTTTTAGCTCTTGGCTGTGGTTGTTTTTGGCCAACTAGTTTACGTTTCAAAGCACCTGCTGCATCAGCAAGTTCTTCAGAAAAGTAGCGAGCATTGCCAAGGGCAGTTTTAACTATCATCCAAGATTTAATTAGTTCAAAATTTTCGCTTGAAAACACAGTATTTAGATTTTCAAAGAAGCGGGGATACGCAATATTAACGATTTCTGCGTTTACTTTAGTTAAAGTTTTAAAAATTTGACTAAACTTTAAATATTTAGATTTAGCGTCAACTTCTTTTAACGGAGTTGGGTTGAATTTTTTGTCGTATTCTGCGTCTTCTAATCTAGATGAAGTAAAAGGCGCTAAAAATTTGTCAAACTTCAAAGTTTCTTTGACATATTTATCTACCAAGCCGTCATCCAGTCTGCTAAGTTTTCCTCAAGCTGTTCTAAATTCTTTTCATAGTACTCGCGGTCAGGCATAATAGTGTTTGCGTGGTCAACTGCCAAGATGTGTTTAGTTGGATCTGCAAAACTTTGAGAAATGCCAATAGTTACGGGCAGTGGAATGCTACTTAGCTCAAGTTCAGGATATGACTCGGCTAACTCTTCAATTGAGTTAAGCCTTTGGATTTTTTCAATAAGTGGTAAAACAGGTTTTGCACCCATTTCGTTGCGGTATTCGAAATCTGTAACTAATTTATGGTATTTAAGTGCTTCGTGAATTAGTTTATCTTCAGGTATGTTTTTACCTTCAGACCAGTCTTCAAAAAGTTTTAGAAGAATTTCTTCGTTTTGATCATGAATTTTAGAAAAAGTCCCAACACTAGGTTTGTCTGCTGGAATTTCTGTTTCTTCAAGTAATTGTTTGTTCACATGTAAATAAAAATTGTCTTTCAAAGTTTCCATATTTTGGTCTCCTAATGCATTTATTATAGCATTCAGCCCTATATATAATATTAAATAAACACACAAATCACAAATGCGAATAGTTTGCAATTGCAAAATTGTTAAGTTAAAATAATTTAAGAGGAAAAAATATGAAAAAAATCTTAAGCGTTCTTTTAACTTTATTTGCTACATTTGCTTTTTTCTCATGCCAAAAAAACAAAGTTAATGTGGTAACAAGTTCTTATTTAACATATTCAATAGTTGAGCAGTTGACTAAAAATACAAAAATTACCGCCAGCACTGCCAGAGCACCATATTTGAACATTCACAATTCAGAGTTAACTTTAACAGATAAAAGTAAAATTATTGAAAGTGATTTGTTAATTTATTTTTCTGAAAACGTTGACCTGCAAATCAAAAAAGCACGCGGTAGCCTTGATTCGCTAAACTTAGAAAAAGCACTTGGTGTTAACGAAAAAACTTTTTTAAAAACTGGCGAGCAAATTTCTGAATCTGAAAAAAATATCCGCAGGCACGCCTCTTCACACTACTGGTCAAGTTTAGAATATACAATTAAAATAATTGAAAAAATTGCTGAAAAACTTACTCAAAAATTTGAAAACAAATCAATCATTGCTGCAAATAAAACTACACTGATAAACGAAATTATCACACTTAAAAATGACTTTACTAGTTTTCTAAATACTAATTTTAAAACTGGTTTAAACGATGAAAAAATCCTATTTTGTGGTCACGATTCAATCGGTGCATTTATGGTTGAAATGGGCTTGTTAAAGGGTTATACACCAATTGACACAACCATACAAGACCGAAATGAGGACACTATAAAAGCGATAAATGAGTTCGTTGAACTAATTAAAAAAGACACTAAAAATCCTAATAAAATCTTAACTGTGTTCGTTCAAGAAACAGGTAAAGAACAGGTTTTAGAAAAACTTAAATCAAGTGTGAAGGCACACAACATTTCAAATGTTTCTTTTAAAACTTTTCATACTTTTCACGCAGTTTCTAAAGAAGAATACAGTCAAAAAATTTCTTTTCAGACAAAAATTTCTGAAAATATCACTAATTTAAAATTAGCACTTTTAGGTAAATAGCCATGATTGAGTTTAAAGAAGTTTCGTTTAAATACGAAGACACGGCAGTCTTTGAAAATCTAAATTTAAAGATTAACAAAGGCGACTTTATGTATATTTTGGGACCAAACGGTGGTGGCAAAAGTACACTAGTTAAACTGGTTTCAAAAACTTTAAAACCGAACAGCGGTAAGGTAATAAACGGTGCAAAAAAAATCGGCTACATGCCACAATTTTTGCGTTTTAAATCTAACTTCCCGGCTTCAGTTTTTGAAATTATTTACTCAGGCTTTGAAAAACAATACTTGTTTGCCAAGAAAGAACAAAAAGCGAGAATTGATAAACTACTTTCTGAAATGAACATCTTGGACTTAAAAAATAAATTAATTTCTGAACTTTCTGGTGGACAACTGCAACGCGTACTTTTTTTAAGAAGTATAGTAGATGAGCCAGACCTTTTAATATTAGACGAGCCCGCTTCTGCGCTAGACCCTAAATTTAGACATGAGTTTTATCAGTATTTATATACACTTTCTCAATCTGGCACTACTGTTTTAATAATCACTCATGACCTTTCTGGAATTGATGTGCTTGAATGTAAAGACCGCGTAATTTACGTAGAAAAAGCTATAGTTTACGACGGTATATTTTGTGATTTTCACAAACAAATTTTAAATAGAGAAAAACATGCAATATTTAGTTAATTTAGGGGTGTTTTCAAACACCTACATTTTTATCGCCGCCGGACTAATTGCTGTTACCGCAGCGCTACTTAGTCCTTTTATCGTACTTAAAAACCAAGCGTTGATCGCAGACGGACTTGCGCACACTGCGTTTTTTGGAATAGCCTTAGGTGTGCTTTTGTCTAACTACCCTGTCTACGTTTCAATGTTAGTTACCGTTTTCTTTTCAATTGTGATACAGTTGATTATTGAAAACACCAAAATCGACTCAGATAGTGCAATTGGTGTAATTGAGGCCCTTGGATACAGTTTGGGTATCTTAATTATTTCACTTTGGGGTGCTAACTTTAAAAGCGACCTTGGCAACATTATCAACGGTAGTCTGGCAACTATGGAATGGTTGGATTTCTTTAATGCGCTGATTATTTTCACTGCTACTTTAGGCTTCATTTTATGGCAATACAGACGTTTGGTTTCTCAAACTTTTGACCCAAGTTATGCTAAGTTCAACCGTACAAACAAAGTAATTACTAACTATGGTCTTTCAATTTTAGTCGCGGTACTAATTTCGGTCGGCATGCGCATGATGGGTACCTTGTTGATATCTGCGCTAATTTTATTCCCAGTCTTAATCTCTGTTCAATTCAGAAGAAACTTTATTCAAACTATGTTAATAGGGATTGCAGTTGCGATTTTAACCGTGGTTATTGCTGCACCAATTCAACTAAATACAAATGTAGCGCCTTCTCCAGTTATAGTACTGGTATATTTTTCTTTTTTAGTTTTTTCTCTACTTTTTCAAAAAACTCGTAAAATCATCCTTCACAAAAAAATTACTAAATTAAAGAATTCCCAATTACAGACACTATAAAAATAAGCAAAAATCGCTTGTTTT
>CAUUDV010000006.1:0-39936 GCA_963544075.1 uncultured Acholeplasmataceae bacterium
TTGAAGAATTAGCCCAAACTTTGGGCATATAGTGTCCGCAATTGGGAATTCTTTATTTGAAATAATTGGGTAGACATGATTCGTTCTTATTTAAAATTTGATAATAAATTTCTGTTGCATAACCACTGTAAATTTCATTTGGTGAATATTCTTTGAGTTCTTCTACAGCAATTTCTGTTAAAATTTTCCAGAACGCATTTTTTGAATTCTTTTTTAATGAAGCATTTTTGAGTTTATAAATATTCTTTTCTAAAATGTCTCCAAACATTTTATCACCTCTTTTTCAACAAAAATAAATATTCAAGCAGATGAATATTTCTTTTATGTAGATTTCTTGAACCTCTAAAAACATTGTAATTTTTTGAAAAAACTCTAAGTTCGCCATATTTTTCTAACATTTCAACCATATCACTATATTTAATAAACCCTTCTGAGTTATAAGAAACTAAAATATATTTTGCTTTTAATTTATTGCACAAATCTTCAAGTGAAGAAAGTGCATACACTTTTTTGTTATAACTAGATTTATTCCAAATTCTCGGGATACCAGATACTTTTGAATAATTTTCAGGTTCTTTATTGTTAACTAAAAGATTGAGCATAAAATAATTAGAACCATACGGGTGTTGATTATAAGGTGGGTCCAAATAAGCAAGGTCAACCTTTGGTATCTTTTCACAAACTTCATTGCTGTCGCCTTGAAAAATAAAGGTTTCGCAAGAATAATTACTTAAAACGGGTTCTTTTATTTCAATGTCTGCAAGTATTCTGTTTAATGCGCTTTCAGAATTTCCGCCAAACTTACCTTTGTTAGTCTTTGTACATTTGTAAAAACCTCTAAAAACACCACATGTGTTAGTTTTTGTTGATGCTTCGTACAATAAAGGACCTAAAAGCAGAGTCTTGTATGGATTGGGTACTTTATCTAAATAAAACCTTGCTGTGTCTAAAATTTTTGCGTTTCTAGAAGTATAAAATGCTCTTTCACCTGGCTGTATATTATTTACATCTTTCGGGGAATATAACTTATAAAAAAAGCCGTTTTCAACTAAAGTATTTTTAGTAATTTTATCGTTCAAAAATTGCTTCCATTTTTCTAATTCTAAGACATCTATTTCTTTTTTATTTGTTAAAAAACACTCATTTAATACCCTGCTATAATCTTCAAGATCATTGACAAAAAGTTTTTTAGAGTGTTGCTTAAATAATCTAGCAACGATACCTGAACCAGAAAAAACATCAAATGTGTTGATTTTTTTCTTATTTAACTCGCTTTTAACAATATTTAATACTTCATCAATAAAACTCAACAAAGACCTTTTATTTCCAAGATAAGTTATTATTTGTTCTTTTAAGAATTGTGGATTTTCCATATTAAACCTTTAACATTGATGCCGTCTTCTGCCTGAAAAAAAAAAAAAAAAAAAAAAACAAGCAAAATGCCTAATAAACCTAATTAATCACTAATTTTATTATTTTTGAAACTTCTTTTACTATAGAAAATCTCAAGAATAAATTAAAAGTTGGTTCTCAAACAAGCATAAAGTATATAATATAGATTAGAAACAGGTGAAAAATGATTAGAAAAACAAAAATTATTTGCACAATCGGACCAGCCTCTCGTAGTCCTGAAAAAATTCAGGCCTTAATTGATGCTGGAATGAACGTAGCTCGTGTGAACTTTTCACACGGCGAATACTCAGAACACGAAAATACTTTTAAAACTCTAAAAGCAGTTAGGACTAAACTAAATTACAACCTTGCAATTATGACCGACACTAAAGGCCCTGAAATTAGAACTGGCAACTTTGAAGACGGTAAAGTTGAAGTAAAAAAAGGTGAAAAAATTTTAATTACTCAAGATCCAGTTTTGGGAAACTCAAAGCGTTTCCACATTTCTTGTCCTGAACTTTTTAAGGGTGTCAAAGTTGGTGACTTTATTTTAGTAGATGACGGCAAAATGCGTTTTGACGTCGTTGAAAAATATAAAAACAACGATATCTTAACTACAGTTCACCACACTGGTTTTTTGAAAAACCACAAGTCTTGCAACTGCCCAGGTGCCAAAATTAAGCAAGTATTTTTATCTGAAAAAGATAAAAAAGATATCTTGTTTTCAATTGAACACGGAGCAGATTTAATAGCACTTTCTTTTGTGCGTTCTAAACAAGATATTTTGGCAGTTAAGGAATTGGTTAAAAACACCACAAACCCAAATATTCCGTTAATTGCTAAAATTGAAAATGAAGAAGGGTATCAAAATCTAGATGAAATCTTGCAAGAAGCCGCAGGTATTTTAGTTGCCCGTGGAGATTTGGGTGTAGAAGTTTCTTTTCCTTTAGTTCCAATTTATCAAAAGAAAATGATTCAGCGTGCTAACTTCTTTGGAAAACCAGTGATTACTGCTACCCATATGCTTGAGTCTATGATTTCAAATCCTCGTCCAACTAGAGCTGAAGCCTCTGACGTTGCAAACGCTATTTTAGATGGGTCTGACGCTATTATGCTGAGTGGTGAGACAGCAGTTGGTGAGTTTGGTGTAGAAGCTGTGCAAACTATGGTACAAATTGCTACGGAAATTGAACAAATTTTTCCGTATCAACAAAACCTAGAGAACTTAATTCCAAGTGGCGAAAAAACTATTAACGACTCAATCGGAGTTGCCGCTGCCCAAATTTCTATATCATTGCCTTCAGTTGAAGCGATTGTTGCGTTTACAGAAACCGGGGGTACTGCTCGCCGAATTTGTAAGTTTAGACCACAAGTGCCAATCATTGCTTTAACTGATAACTTTAAAACTGCGTGTGAACTTGCACTTAACTTCGGGGTGTACCCTAGAGTTGTCAATCACGTCAATGACTTTTTGAAATACGACGCAAAAGCTATTGATGGCGCAAAAGCCTTTGGATTAAAAAAAGGTGCAACAATTATCTTAACTTCAGGCTGGGCTCAAACCCATGGTCGCACAAATACGCTTCGCATAATTGATATTACTGACTAATTAAAATACAGTTAAATCGCTAAATAAGGCTATTTTATGAATGAAAAAACCTGCACTAAATGTGCAGGTTTTTCACTTTTTAATGTCTTTTGCTCTATAAAGAATTACTTTAATTTTTTTATATGTCTCTAAATCAAATGCTTTGTTTTTAATTAAGTCAGGACGTTTCTTTAGTGTGTTTAAAACTGCTTGTTCAAAATTATATTCATCAACTTTTTGGTGGTTTCCACTCAGCAGTATATCTGGAACAGTTAGACCTTCGTATATGGCTGGTTTAGTGTACTCAGGGTATTTCAAAATTGAGTTGTATTTAAAGGTGTCTTTGTCAACCGAGTCTTGATTGATAACTCCTGGAATTAGTCTAACCAGACCATCTATTAAAATTTGGCTTGGCAAGATTCCTGAAGTTAAGACAAAATCGCCAACCGAAACTTCAAGGTCAATGAAGTTAAGTGTTCTAGCATCGTATCCTTCGTAGTGTCCTGGAAGTAAAATCAAATGTTCTATTTTTGCAAGTTCGTCAAGCACATCCTGATTTAAAGGTTTTCCCTGCGGAGAAAGTGCTACAACACACGTGCTTTTATTTTGTTTTAAAGCAAAAATTGCGCGGTGTATGGGTTCGACTGACATTAACATACCAACAGACCCGCCATAGACTGTGTCGTCTACTTTTTGGTTTTTATCTAAAGAAAAATCGCGTAGGTTATGTAGATTAACTTCTAGGTGTTTACTTTGAATTGCTCTGTTTACAATTGAAGTTGAAAAAAAACTACTATAGGCTTCTTTAAAAATAGTTATGATGTCTATCTTCATATCAATTCACCTAAATTCAAAATAGTAATGTTACTTTCTTCAACCGCATTTATATAGTGTTTAACAAAAGGTAGCAAAAAGTACGTCTTATCGGTTTTTTCAATTTTTAAAACTTGCTGGCTTGGATAAAAGTAAACTTCTTTGACTTTACCAATCACTTTGTTTTCAAAACAAACTACTTTTCCAAGCAAATCAGCACAAACATACTCGCTATCTTTAAGTTCAGGCCTTACATTGCTGTAAATTTCTTTTTGCGTGATTTGTTTTGCCTCTTCCTCTGAGTTTACTTCTTTTAATTTAACTAGTAAGCATTTAGTTCCAGGTCTACTTTCTTGAATTTCATAAGGTTTGTTTTCAATATACACAATTTCGTGCATTAAAAAACGTGGAAAATCTGAAAGATTTTCCACTTTAATCCAACCTTTGTAAGAAAAGGGTTTAATTACTTTGCCAATTAAAAACACAAGTTTGAGTTACTTTGCTTTAATTTCCAGAGCTACTTTTTTGCCGTTTCTAGTGGCAATTGAATACAAAAGTTGACGAAGAGCAGCGGCGGTTTTGCCACCTTTGCCAATAATTCTGCCAAGATCTGCTTCTTCAACTAACATAGAAATATCAACTAAAGTATCTTGTTCAGATACTTTAATTTCAAGTGCATCTGGATAAATTAACAGAGGACGGACAAAGCTGGCTAGAATTTGCTCAAAATTTAAAACCATGGTTTGAAACTCCGTCTTTACTATTTTTGTTTCTTTAAAAGTGATTTAACTGTATCGCTTGGTTTAGCACCTTTTGAAATCCAAGTGTTGTATACTTCTTGTTTAATTTCAACTACACCAGAAAGTGGGTTGTAAGTACCAACGATTTCAAGGAACTTACCATCACGCGCTCTTTGACTTTCTGCAGCAACTATACGGTAGAAAGGACGTTTAGTTGAACCGAATCTTTGAAGTCTAATTTTTAATGCCATAATTTACTCCTTTTTTGATTTAAATACAAAATAAGTTTAACACAAAATAAAAAGTGCGTCAAGTATAAAGACTTGACACACTGATTGTCAAATAGTTATTTTAGTCTTTGCAAAGCACTAGGCCAAAAAGATAGTTTTGTCTTTCTTGACTCAACATACCTGCTTTGTCTATATAGTAAGTTTGTGCGTTTTTGTTTTCAACTAAAGTAGTCAGCCACCAAGTTTTGGAGCCTGAGTCTGTGATTTTATCAATACCTTTAACGCCATATGGCAGTTGCGAGTCGATGTTGTCATCAAGTTGCCTGTAGGCACTTGAAACGTAGACAGCAACTGCGTATTCGGTTGCAGTTTTTGACAAAGCAGCAAAATTATTTGAGTTCAACACTGACTTAACTGAGTATCTACCCGAATCTTCATAATTAGGTATATTAACTTCAAAGCCCAAAACCAAAGCAATGTCTTTAGTTAGTGAGTGTAAAAATGAGTTTTCAAAAGTAGCAGATTTAGGATTTTCTTTAAGTATAAAACTGTAAGGTGCAAAGTCTATGATTTTTTTGGTAAACAAAGTAGTTTTACCAGGAATTTGGACAAACTCAACTTCTTCAAACTTATAGAAATTTCCGTCAAACTTTTCGTATTTATTTCCATCTTCATCGCGGTAAAAATAACGATTAAAAGTAATTTTGTGAGTTTTTTTGCCAATTTGATATTGTGTTCTTCTAATTGATGCTTCCATTAAGGTTAACTTGCTTAGATCTGGATAGACCAAAGACTGCGGGTATTTGCCTTTGCCAACAATGTCTTTTGCTAAATAGAAAACTGCGGTGATGGCTTTGGTTACAAACTGAGCCTGAAGACTGGCTAAAGTGTAGTCTCTTGCCTCCATTTGAATATTTTTAATATAATAGCCTGCTTGGTAAATACTAGTTACATCGATTTCCCAAATTCTGTCGTCGTGTCTAACTTGTTTTTGGGGTAATGTTAAGTTAGCTCCGGTAACTTCTAAAGTTACTGTGTGCAGTTTACGTTTTACCGTAATTTTTACCTTGTTTTGGCTGCTTTCAGGAGAAACAGTTAGTAAGTTTTTGTCGTATACAACTTCGCCGTATACTCGTTCATCTGGATTTGGGAAGTTTACAGTGTGAACATCACCTGCTTGAAACCAGCGTTTTGTCTCAGTTTTTTCTTCAAACTCTCCGTTTGCCTTTTCTAGTTCAATTTGATATGAAATTGAAAAAAGTTCTTCAAAGTAAGCCACTAAAGTCATGTTTTTAGTTATAGGTTTACTAAAATCAAATGGCGTTTGTTTTGAGTAAACTCCATTCATTAGAGATTTTTCTTGCCAGTGAACAAAGCGGTATTTTTTGCCAGTGGCAGTAATTTCTGGATCTACGGGTTTTTGGGCTTTTGCCTCAAACTTAATTCTTTGAGTTTCAGGAATAGCATAAATATTGCCGGGAAATGTTGAGTTATTGAAATTAACTTCAAAGTTAACTTCAAACAATTTACGTCCATATCTAATTTGGAAAACAGTAGAGCCATCGGCTTCTATTTTTTTAGTTTCAGAAAAATCTGCAACTTCAAAACCATTGTCGTATTCTTTCTTGCGGCTGTCTTGTGTAATTTGTACTTTCGTGCCAACTTCTGCACCCTTAGTTTCTTCAACTATTTTTTCTTCAATCTCGCCAGCGAGTCCTTGGAAAATATGCTGAATCTTGTAAGTAGTTCCTTTTTGCTTGATTGGCTTGTTTGTTTTAGGTTTTAAAACAACTGCTAAAGTTGTTATTAAAATTATTAAAACAACTGCAGCTGCAACAATTGCCGAAATTAAATAAAATTGCTTTTTCTTATCTTTCATTTTAAACCACCTTTCTTATTCATAAATTAAGTAAACTGATTTTCAAGATCTTGAAGTTCAGCAATGTTTTGCAGGTCAATGTCAGAAACATCCATTCCGCAAACTTCATCGGCTTCCGTAAAAACTTCTGTGTCAAAGTTTAGATGCTGGTCTTGGAAAATTTCTGATTTCTCTGCCCAAATGTGTCCAGTTGAACGCATAATTGAGACAAATTTTTTAAAGAAACCTTCGTTCATGTAAAGATAACAAGTCTCGTGTTTCTCAGATATTCTTAGAATTTTTACCTGGTGCAAGTTTTTTAGTTTCTTTAAAGTATACGGTTTACTGTACTTTAAAATTACCCCAATTCGTTTTGTTTTAGTTGCAGATTCCGGGTTTGTTTCTTTTACTTCTTGGTTATTTAATTGATTATCGTCCATATTTTTTACCTTTTTTAAATTTTCCTTATTTTGAAATTCTTAAAATTAACTTTCTTTACACCTTAATTTTACCAAAATTAAGGTAATAAGTTAAGTGTTTTTCTAGTCTATGATGTCGGTCAGTTCAACCAAGCGATATTCACCTAACTTCAAAGCACCAGGTAAAGTCAAAGCACCAACTGCGGTTCTAGTTAACTTAAGCACTTCATTTCCACAACACATCACCATGTTTTTAACTTGGTGGTATTTACCCATATCTATTTTAATTTCTACGTGTGTGCTGTCAATTAACCTAACTTCCAAGGCTTTGGCAGTGTATTGTTGGTTTTCGCCATCTTTTAAAATTATAGGCTTAAGTAACTGATTGGCTTGGGTCATCGTCCACGGGTTTTTAAGTTCAGCAAGATAGGTTTTGACAACCTTAGCGTTAGGAGATGCGATTTTGTGTACATACGCGCCAACATTGGTAATCAAAAGCAAACCAGTGGTATCAACGTCCAGTCTACCCGCTATTTTTAAATCATAGCGACTATACGGCTCTTTTACTAAAGTAAGTACAGAAAGATAAAGCCCTGAGACATTTGACGATATATAGCCCTCTGGTTTATTTAACATTAAAATAAAACTAGGAAGATATTTAATCTCAGAATCATTGAAAATAATTCGGTCTGTCTCTTTAATTTTTTTGTCAACTTTTGTGCAAACTACGCCGTTGACCAAAACCAGGCCATTTTTTATGTAGGTTTGGCAGTCCTTGCGGCTACCATATTTTAAATTTGCTAAAACTCGGTCTAATCTAGTCATCTTAATCCTTTTTAAAATAAAAAAGTGTGACAAGCACACTTTTGGTAATTTATTTAGATAAATGGTGCGGGCGACAGGAATTGAACCTGCACTCCGAGGGAACTAGATCCTAAGTCTAGCGCGTCTGCCAGTTCCGCCACGCCCGCATTACTTAATAATATTACCACAAAGCCAGAAATTGGTCAATTAAAAAATCAAGAAAATTATTTTTTTATTTGGTACTTTTCAGGATAGTAAATTTTCTTTAAAATCAGACCTTTAGCGGGTGCAGTTTTGCCACAAAGTGTGTGGTCTTTTTTGATAAAAATCTCAGAAACCAACTCAGCACTAAATGTGCCTTTACCAACTCTGGCCAACACTCCGACAATTGACCTGACCATATACCTTAAAAATCCAGTTCCAGTAATTTTGATAGTGTAAAAATCTTTATTTTCTACAATTTTTAAATCAAGTACAGTTTTGATTGTATCTTCATTTGGCTCTGTTTTAGCAAAACCTCTAAAGTCTTTGGTGCCAATAAAAAGAGGCACGACTTCCAGCATATCTTTAATATTTAGATTGCCAAAATAAACTGAGTACTCTGAGTTAAAAGCGTTAACTGGTTTTTTGGCAATCCTGTAAATATAGGTTTTCTTAACTGTGTTGTGTCTAGAGTGAAAACTAAAGTCAACTAAAATCGCTTTTACTACTCTAATGTCTTCAGGTAAACGTTTATTCAAGTTATGGGGTAAATAAGCAACATTAAGCAAAACAGGTATGTCAAAATGGCACACCTGAAACTCAGCGTGAACACCTTTGTCGGTTCTGGAAGCAAAATGAGTTTTGACCTTAATTTGAGTCATGTTTTTCAAGGCCTTGTCTGCTTCATTTTGAATGGTTGGCAATGCATTTTGACGTTGTGAACCAAAATAAGCGGTTCCTCTATACTCCAAAATTAGCGCGTATCTATAATTTAATTCCATATACCAGTCCCAAAATTCTAAGCACGATAGCAGAAATTGTCAACAAAGAAAAGAAAGAAATTAAAACCCAGTCAACTGCTTTTAATTTGTAGTCAATAGACTCAGTTCTTGGTTTATCTAAGTCAAATCCGCGAACATCTAAGGCATCTGCCAATTCAAACGCAGCCTTAAAAGAGTGGACAAAAAGTGGGATTAAAAACGCGACGATAAACTTAATTTTTCTAAAAATATTGGCACTTTTTAAATCAAAACCGCGGGCTTTTTGGGCCTCTGTGATTTTGTAAACCTGTTTACCTAGACTAGGAATGAAGCGAATAGTTAAAGAAAAAACAAAAGTAAAGGTTTGGATTTTTAAGCCAATTAACTTAAGTGGGTAAAATAATTTCTCTAAAGCATAGGTCAATTCAAGAGGTGAAGTTGTGGTAGTAAGTCCAGACATTAAAAACAGCACGCAAATTACTCTGATTACTAAAAATAAAGATTCAAATAAAGGTTTTTTAAACAGTGTTACTTTAAATGAATAAAACCCATAATTTGGCAAAAAGTAAAATAAAGTAAAAGCAAATACTAAAACTAGCGGTAAAAACACTAAATTTATCTTAATGTATTTAGCCACAAACCCTAAAAGTACAATAAACACAAACACTGAAGATAAGTTTAGCCAAGAAAATGAAAAATTGGCTACTTCAAATATTGCTTTTTCGCCAGTCGCTGGCCAATATGTTAAAACTTTTATTAAGACGGTTAAGATTAACAAAGTTAAAATTGCGGTTAGCGATTTAATAATTTTAAAGATATTGACCTTGGCTAAGGCTAAAATCAGCAAAGTAAATAAGGCAAAAACAACTAACCCAGATATTAAGTAAATGTTGTCAGTTAAGGGAAATAAAAAAGTAATAGTAATTAACTGAAGAGTTAAAAGTAATTTAACAAAAGGGTTGGTTTTATTTAAAAAAGAACCTTTATTTTGATATTGGCCAAAAATTTGTTGCCCGCTCATTTTAGTTCACCTTTTTTAAAAGAAACGGTTAAATCCGGATTTAACTCAAAAGAAAAAATAGCATTAAATTCTTTGTTAACCTTGTCTATCAATTTAAAAATTTTTGGTTTAGGTAAATCATTGTTTAAGGAAAAAAACTCAGATTTTGGCAAGTCTGCCAAAATCTTTCCAGATTCCAGATAAACAACACGGGTTGCGTATTTATAGGCAATTTCTAAGTCATGCGTGATTAGTATCACGGTTCCATTAGTTTTATCCTGCCAATCTTTAAATAGTTTAAGGACTTTTAAAACACTTTGAAGGTCAAGTCCGCGAGTTGGTTCGTCTAGCAAAATAACTTCGGGACTAAGTGCGAGAACTCCGGCTAATGCTGCCTTTCTCATTTCACCGCCAGACAACTTAAATGGGGAAGTTTGCCAAAACGACTCATCTAATCCTACTAACTTTAAGGCGTCTTTCGCGAGCGAACCTGCTTGCTTTTTGGTTTTTTTAAAGTTTTTTGGTCCAAAACAAACATCTTTTTCAACAGTTTCTGCAAACAACTGATGTTCTGGAAACTGAAAAAGAAGCGCGTGTTTTTGCCTCAAGAAATTAAGCGAACGAAAAATTGGGCGCTTTGCTTTGATTTTAAATTTATCAAACTCAATTTCGCCGTCAGTTGGTTTAAGTAAGGCATTTAGATGTTTAAGTAGCGTAGTTTTACCGGCTCCAGTTTCTCCAACTATCGCGATAAACTCACCAGTTTTACTGAAACTAAAATTGATATTATTTAGTTTATGCTCGCCGTGTTTGTCGTATTTAAAACTTAAATTTCTCGCAACTGTTTCCATATGTATCTTTTGATTTCTGGATTTTCTGCGTTTTTATAAAACTGAAGAGTAAGCGGAAGTAATTCATCTGGTAGTCCTGAAATATAGTCAATAGTGTTTTGTATTTCAGCAGTTTGATTGTCAATTTTAAGAACTCTGTCTGAGTTTATCAGAACTTCGGGGTCATGTGTAATTAAAATTACCGTGATTTTTTGTTCTTTATTTAAGTCTTTAATTAACTTCAAAGTTCTTTGTTTAGTAATGCTGTCTAGCATAGAAAGCGACTCGTCAAAAATTAATATTTTAGCGCCGGAAATTAAACTGCTAGCAACCGCTAATTTTTGCATTTGCCCACCAGATAAAGCCGTTGGTATTTCTGAAAGCAAATCATCTATCCCAAAGTCTTTTGCGATTTTTTTAACTTGATTTTCAATTTCTGGGCGACTTACGCATTTGTTTTCTAAATTAAAAGCAAGTTCCTTAAACACTGTTTGTGCAACAAACTGGTTTTCAGGGTTTTGAAAAACCAGACCTAGGTTTTCCCTAATTTTTGTTAAATTTTCTTCATTTAAAATAAGCGGAGAGCCATCAAAATTAAAAACAATCTCGCCACTTTTTGCAACTTCTAATCCTACTAAAATTCTGGCCAAAGTTGATTTACCTGCACCATTGGTACCAACCACGCAAAAAAACTCGCCGGCTTTGACATCAAAAGAGATGTTTTTTAAAAGCGGTTTGTTTGAAAAATTAAAATTCAGTTTTTCAACTTTTAAAATTACAGGCATTTTAAATCCTTTTTTATGTAGGTTTTAGTTATTAAAAAACCCACCCAGCCGGGTGGGCAAATAAGTTGAGTTTAAAAAAAGTAATTTAGGCTTTGAGTTCTTTAACTAAGTCAACAGAGACAGTAAAGTCAGTAGAACGGCCAAACGCTAAGATTGAAACCACAAGTTCTTTCTTTTCGTCGTCTGCGGAAAGCACAACACCTTGTTGGCCAGCCATAGAACCGTCTATGATTTGAACTTGTTTGCCGACTAAATGTTGGTAAGTTTCTTTAGCGATTAGTCCTTGTTTTTCCAAAATAGGCTTGATTTCGTGTTCAGGCACAGGAACTGGTTTTTTACCTTTTCCGCCAGATCCTAGAATCCCGGAAACGTTTGGGGTGTTTCTGACAACAAACCAAGCGTAGTCGCTAACTATCATTTCTACAAACACATAACCTGGATAAATTTGGACAACTACTTCTTTTTCAGTCCCGTCTGCTTTCTTTTCAATGTGTTTTTCTTCAGGAACTAATACATTAAAAATATATTCTTGTACACCAAGACTATCAATTCGGCGCTCTAAGTCTTCTTTTACCTTGTTTTCAAGGTTTGGAAAAGTTTGGACAATATACCAGCGTCTTTGAGTTTCAGATTTTCTTATCATTGTTTGATTTTACCAGTAATTTCTTTAATGATTTGTGTAGTGACAAAGTCATATAAGAACAAAGTTAACGCAAAAATTATAATAAAGATAAAAGTGCGGACTGCATAGTCAAAGTACTTAGAACCATGAGACCAAGAAATTTTTTTAATCTCTGGAAAAGCAGCAAAGAAATAAGGAAACGCTACTAAAAAGATACAAAGAATACACAAGGCAAGCAGTACACTTGCAAAAATTGTGCCGTTTGAACCAGAGCCAAGTACTGGAATTGATGAAGATATAGTGATAGTTTTAGTGATAATCATCAAAGAAACGGCACTACCAAAAATAGCAACAATTCCTAAAAATAAATTCTCCCAACGGTATTCAGTTTTTAAAACTTGCAATAAACGAGATTTTTTTTCAACATTTTTTTCTTTTAATGCCATAAATTACACCTCAATTAAAAAAATTATGTTTTTTTGAGAAACATTTGATACCCACTTATTATATAGTAAGGTAAATTAAATGCCAAGTAATTTAAAATTTTGTTTGGTTTTAAAGCCGTTTTAACTAAATAGATAGTTGTCTTAGTTGTCTAAAGAAAGAAATTAAGTAATTGTGTGAAGAAAAAAAGTGGAATTACCCTAATTTTTTTACTATTCTTCAGTTACATCAGGATCAACTAATTCAATTAGTTTACCTTGTTGGGAAAGACTGTTGATTTTATCAAATTTTTTAACAATTTTGTCTTGTGTTATACCTAATTTATCAAACGCTGCTTTTTCAGATTCTAAGGTAGTGCCAAACTTTTCCCACCTTTCTTTAAAAAGTCTGAACTCATTTTCTAAATCCGAAAGTTCCTTTAAAATTGGTTTTAAGTTTTCTTTGATTTTGATTTCTTTATATAGTCTGTAAATTTCTTGAATTGCTATAAAAAGAGTAGACGGAGAAACTATGTAGACATCCATTTTCTTTGCAAGGTCTATTACAGTTTTAAACTCAAAGGAGTGTAGTGCGATAAAAACGGCTTCTGCTGGAATAAACATAAAAGCAAAATCTGATGTCTCACCTTTAACTATGTATTTTTCTGAAATGTCTTTGATTTTGTCTTCGCAATCTTTCTTAAAGGCATTTGCTGCGACTTTTTTTTCGCCTGGGGTCTTGGCGTTTATCATTGCACGGTAATTGTCAAGTGGAAACTTTGAATCAATAGGAATATTGCCAATTTCTCCTGGTGCAGTTAAAAGTCCATCTACTATGTTGTTGTTGGAAAGTTTAACCTGTCTTTGAAAAATTGAATTTTCGGTTTCGCCAACTGTTGAGCTAAACATAGCCTCTAGTTGAAACTCGCCAAAATTGCCACGTGCTTTTTTGTCAGTCAGCACGCGGTTAAAGTCATCAATCGTTTCTTTAAAGTCAGTAATTTGTGTTTGTGCGCTATCTATTTTTGTAAGTCTTTGAGTGATATTTTCAATAATTTCTTTAGTTTGCCCGAAGTTCTTCTCTAAGTTATCACTAATAGTTTTTGCTTGGTTTTCTTTAAATGAAGTAAAAGAGTTGGTAATTTCTTCTTTAAGTGAAATGATTTTGCCAACCGATTCGTTGTATTTCTCAAGCTCCTTTATCCTGTTTTCGTTCTGTGCTTTTTCAAATTCATGCAGTTTTTCAGTAATTATGTTTTTAACAACTTCGTTTGAGTTTGAAAGAGTTTTGTCTAAAAGTGAAAAATCAGAAATATCAGTTTGGTTGATTGGTTTTGTTTTACTTTTCTTAATTAAGTAAATAAATAAAACAGGCATAACAATGATTAAAATTACGATTAGTGCAACTAAAATAAACAATAAAATTCTTTCAGACATTAGTAATCTCCTTTTTAAAATGAATGAATGTTTTTCTTCCAAAAACTATTATGGCGTTTTTTAATAAAAGTCTAAATTATTATTTTTTAAATGAAAAATACCTAAAATAAGCAATATAAAAATAAAATTAAAGATAAACATAACAATTTTAGAACACTTTAACCTAAAATTGCGATTTTTACCTAATTTAATCGGTTTTTACCAAATTTTGCCATTTTTAAAACCGTTTACGAGTGTTTTTATTAAAAACTAAACTGCCAATTTTTGCACTGAAAAATAGCAAAAATACTTTAATTTGCTATAATTGAAAGAGTTAGAGGTGAAAAATATGACAGCAACTGATATTAAAAATGGGATGACTATTCAGTACAACAATGGTCTTTTTCAAGTTCTTTGGTTCCAACACCATAAACCAGGAAAAGGACAGGCGATGGTAAACGCTAAACTTAAGAACTTAAGAACTGGCGCCATTACTGATTTTCGTTTTAATCCAGATGAAAAAATTGAAAAGGCTCAAATTGAAAAAATTAACGCAATCTACTCATATGAAGATGGCAGTTATTTAGTATTTTTAGACTCAGAAACTTACGAACAACATCAAATTTCTCGTGATTTTTTGGAATACGAACAAAAATATCTATATGAAGGTCTAGAAATTCAAATTATTAAATACAACTCAGAGATTTTAGGTATTATCTTACCTGAAAAAATTACTCTAGAAGTTACCGAAACTGAACCTGGTGTTAAAGGCGACACTAAAACAACTGCTTCGAAAGACGCAATTGTTCAAACCAGACTTTTAGTTAAAGTTCCTCTATTTATCAACGTTGGTGACCGTATCGTAGTCTCTAGCTCAGACGGTTCGTATGTATCTCGCGAAAAATAACCAAATTAAAGTTTTATAAATGGAAACAGAAATTCGCTTAGCTAAACGGATTCAGCAAAGTGGTTACTGCTCAAGACGCAAGGCTGAGGAATTGATTGAGCAAAAAAGGGTAAAGGTAAACGGACTCATTGTCTCAGAACAGGGTACAAAAGTGTCTATGTCTGATGAAATTGAGGTAAACGGTGAAATAATTGGAAAGAAACCTGAACTAATTTACCTACTTTTAAACAAAGACATCAAAACTATTTCAACTAGAGTTGATGGAAAAAAACGCAAAACTGTCCTAACCGACCTGCCGAGTGAGTATCAAAACGAATACCTGTGGCCAGTTGGTAGACTAGACTGGGATACCACAGGTGCTTTGCTTTTAACCAATGACGGTGTGCTTACAAATAAATTAACTCACCCTAAAAACGAAGTTAAAAAACAATATCTTGCCTCACTTAAAGGCATTTATAACATCAATCATTTAACTAAGTTACTGAAAGGTATCAAAATTGAAAACGACTATCTTGCTAAGCCAGACAGTGCAGAAATTATTTCTACAAACAAAACAGCAGGTCAGTCTTTGGTTTCAATTACAATACATGAAGGTAAAAATCACGAAGTTAAAAACATCTTTAAAGCGCAAGGCTTTGAAGTTTTAAAACTCCATCGGGCGAAGTTTGCTTTTTTAACCGTGGAAGGACAAGCCAGAGGAACTGTTAGAGCGCTTAAAAAAATTGAAGTTAAAAAACTATACGCATTATAAATACAAATAAAAGTTAAGGAGATTAAATGGGTTTCAAAATCGCAATAGATGGTCCGTCTGCTAGCGGCAAGTCAACGATTGCCAAGATTTTGGCAAGTAAACTAAAGTTCATCCACGTTGACTCAGGTCAAATGTTTAGAGCAATTACAGTGCTAGCGCTAAACTTAAAAATTAACCTAGCTAACGAAGAGGAATACATTTTTTTAAAAAACCTAACTTTAAGTTTTAAAAATAATTCTATATTTGCAAACGGCAAAGATTTGACCGACGCTACCCATACTCCTGAAATTGACAAAAACGTGTCACTAGTGTCTTCACTTAAATGTGTGCGTGAATTTGTTTTAAACACTTTAACTAAAATAATTGCAAACGAAAATGTCGTAATGGACGGCAGAGATATTGGCACAGTTGTGATGCCAGACGCTGATTTGAAAGTTTTTTTAACCGCATCTGTTGAAACCAGAGCCGAGCGTAGGTTTCTAGAAAACCAAATGAAAAACATTCACACACCACTTCAAGAAATAGAAGAAGATTTGCGTGCTCGTGACTTTAAAGACACGAACCGTAAGATTGCACCTTTAAAACAAGCCGCAGACGCCGTGTTTTTAGATACATCGCACTTAACAATTGAAGAAGTTGCAAACAAAATTCAAAGTTTATATAAGGAGAAAATTGAAAATGAACAATAATTTACTAGACTCAGTTAAAGACTTTAGAGTTGGACAAACTGTAATTGGCACAGTTTACTCAATTAACGCCAAAGAAAACTCAGCACTCGTAACTTATGGGGATTTTACAGAAGGTAAAATTTACCTTGACAACATAACTACTGACAAAAACATTGAGTTTATTGCTAAAATCCTTAAAAAAGGCGATGAAATCAAAGCAGTTATCACCAAAAGAGACGCAGACCGCGGACAAATTCTACTTTCTTGCTTACCACTGCTTGCTGAAAAAGACTGGCTTGAACTTAAAAACAAGTTCGCGCAAAAAGAAATCATTGAAGTTAAAATCGCAAAAGTCTTGCCAAGCGGTTGTGTCGCCTACTTTAAAAGCCAAGAAATATTCATTCCTCGTTCTCAAATCGGATTTGACATTGTGAAAACCGTTAAAGTAAATGATTTAGTGGAAGTTGAGATTTTAGACTTAAATGACGAAGAAGACTTTAGAAAAGTAGTTTGTGGACGCAGAGAAATTGCTGAATTAAAACGCGAACAAGAGCAAAAAAACCAAGAAATCAGGAGACAAGAGCAACTAAACTCACTTAAAATTGGTGATTTAGTGGAAGCCGAAATTATTAAAGTAAACCCGCTTTCAGCACTTGCAAAAGTATCTCCTGATTTAGTTGGTTTAGTCAGAATCTCACAAGTTTCCCATATTCCGGTTGAATCTGTTTCCAGTGTTTTAAAAGAAGGCCAAAAAGTTACTTTAAAAGTAATTTCTAAAGAAAAAGGGAAACTAGACCTTTCATACAAAGCAACTTTTGCCACCCCTTTTCAAACCTACATTGCTGCTAACGAAGTTGGCGCAACCGTTAAAGGTAAAATCACTAAAGGTATTCAGTTTGGTTTAATTGTAGAACTTGCAAAAGGTGTCTCTGGGCTTTTACATAAGTCTGAGTACTCACACAACCCAAATGACAACTTTGAGGCTTACCACCCAATTGGCTCAGAAATTGAACTAAAAATTATTAAAATTGACCAGAAAAACGAAAGAATTTGCCTTTCTAAAAAAGTGCTTATTGACAACCCTTGGTCTAGAGTTAAGGCCAAAGTTGGCGATACTGTAGAAGTTAAAATTAAAGAAATTAAACCATTTAACAGCGGCCTGATTGTTGAAATGGGCGAAGTTACTGGCTTTATTGCTTACTCTGAGTCTGGACTAAAAACAGGACAAGCGCAAGATGAGTACTTTCAAGTTGGTGAAAAAGTTCAGGCAATCGTCACTTATTTAAATCCGCTTAAATGGGAACTTAGTTTATCTATTTCTAAATTAAACAAAATTAACTCAGATTTAGAGACAAAAAAACTCGTAGAAGAAGCAAATAAAGAAGCCGAAGGTCAAGTTTTCACAATTGGGGATTTACTTGGCAAATAAGGAACTTACTAAATGAGTTTTAAAGTTGCCATTGTCGGCAGACCCAATGTCGGCAAGTCTAGTCTTTTTAATAGACTAATCGGCGAAAGAAAAGCAGTTGAAGACAAAGAAGCCGGTTCTACTCGCGACCGTCTATACGGTCGCCTTACTTGGCAAGGCAAAGAAATTACTTTAATTGACACCGGCGGACTTGAATTTACCGCACTTTCTTTTGAAGAAGAAATTAAATACCAAGTAGAAGTTGCTGTGCTTGAGGCTGACTTGGTATTATTTTTAGTGTCTGCAAAAGCGGGACTAACTAAAGACGACTTAAAAATTAGTCAAATTTTAAGAAAATACAAAAAACCAACTTTGGTCGTTGTCAACATGGTAGACAACGCAAATATGCTTTTAGATACTTATGAGTTTTACAATCTAGGTTGCTCTGAACTATTTCCGGTCAGTGCACAGCATGGAATTGGAACTGGTGACCTTTTAGATAAAATCAATACTTTTAATCAAAAAGAGCAAAAATCTGCACAAAGCAACTCAGTGAAAGTTTGTATAATTGGCAAACCTAATGTTGGCAAGTCTTCGTTGATTAACAAAATAGTTGGACACAAAAGACTAATTGAGTCAAATATTGCCGGAGCTACACACGACGCGGTTGACGTAACTTACCGTTTCAACGAAAAAGAGTATGTTTTTGTTGACACTGCTGGTATTCGCAGACCTTCAAAAGTTGTGGCTAACAACGAACGCTACTCAGTACTGCGTGCGATGTCCGCGTTAAGTGATGCTCAAATTGCGGTTTTAGTGATTGATGCGGCTAACATTGAGGCTCAAGACGAACATGTTGCCGGACTTTTAAAAGAAGACTACAAGGCATGTCTTGTTGTTGCAAATAAATGGGATTTAGTTGAAAAAACAAAGACTAAAGATGATTTTAAACGCGAGTTTTTTGAGCGTTTTAATTTCCTTGAGTACGCAGAAATTGTTTTCGTCTCATGTCTTGAAAATAAAAAAGTTCACACTATTTTTCCGAAAATCGAGCAAATTTATACAAACGCACAAAGAGAAATACCAACGTCTACCTTAAACAATATCTTGGCCGAGATTACTTTTAAAAACCCACCCAAACAGTTTAACAACGGTCAGGCTAAGTTTAATTACTGCACGCAAATTAAAACTTTTCCAACAGTTTTTCTGTTGTTTGTCAACAATCCCCAATACGTGCATTTTTCCTATATTCGCCATTTTTCTAATGAATTTAGGAAATACTTTGACTTCAGTGGTGTACCACTTAAGTTTGAAGTTCGCAGAAAAGGAGCAGACAAACTATGAAAATAACTGTATTAGGTGGTGGTGCTTGGGGAACTACTTTAGCCCAAGTTTTTGCAGACAGTGGCCACCAAATATTAGTCTACGAAATAAACGAAGCATATAGAGCAGAAATCAACGCAGGTAGACACCCAATTTTTAAAGCAGAAATTGACAAAAACATAAAAGCCACTAGTTCTTTAAAAGAAAGCGCTGAGTTTAGTGAAATTTTCGTAATTTCTCTGCCAACTAAATATATCCGTTCGGTATTAACCGAACTAAGTACTTATTTAGTAAAACCAGTTTCGTTTATTAACACCTCAAAAGGTCTGGAAGAAGGCAATTTACTGCCTGTTTCTGAAATTGTGAAACAATGCATTAAAACCGCTTTATTAAAAGATTATGCAGCACTTATTGGACCTTCATATGCCGAGGAGTTAATCCTTAAAAAAATCACTTTTTTAACAGCAGCTTCTGCTAATTTAGAGTTTGCAAAAACTGTTCAAAAACTTATTGAAAACAGTAAATATGTAATAACTTACCGCACTAAAGACGTAATCGGCTGCGAGGTTGCTGGAGTCGGCAAAAATGCGCTTGCTATAGTTTCTGGGATTATGGATGGACGTGCAATGGGTGAAAACGTACGCGCAGGTATACTAACCCGTGGTTTTTTTGAAATTGCTATGTTAATTGAAGCCTATGGCGGAAAAAAAGAAACGGCCTATGGACTACCTGGAATTGGTGACCTGATGCTAACTGCACTTTCTAAAAAATCTCGTAATTTCACGTGCGGTTATAGACTGGGTGCTGGCGAAACTATTGAAAAAATCCTTGAAACCTCCGTTCAAACTATTGAAGGAATTGCCAATATTGAAGGAATTTATCACTTCGGAAAATCCAAAAATCTGCACCTTCCACTACTCTATACGGCTTACGAAATTCTTTTTAAAAACTGTTCTATTGACAGCGCGATTGAGAAATTTAGAGTAAACAATTTGCGCGGTGAATTTTGAATTATTTGCCTTATAAGGCTTTTTTTACCACTTTTTTTACCAATTGTGCTATACTATTTTTGAACTCAAGGAGATGAAAATGAACAGAACAGAATTCATTACAATCGTTGCTGAAAAAGCAAAAATCACCTATGAACGTGCAAGCGAATTTGTAGATATTTTTTCAGATGTTGTCATCAACACTTTGGTAACTGGAGAAAAAGTAACACTAACTGGTTTCGGTACTTTTGAAGTTAGAGACCGTGCGGAGAGACACGCTAAGAACCCGCGTACTGGTGAAGACATTATTGTACCTGGACAAAAGTCTGCTGCCTTTAAAGCAGGCAAATTTATGTCTGACGCCGTTAAAGGCAAGAATAGATAAGTCCAACCTCCTTGGTTAGACCTCCTCTTAAAAGGGTTCTTTTAAAAAAGAACCCTTTTTTGATTATTAACTTTAAATCAGGTGTTTAAAATGACTAAAACTAAAAACCCATTTAAACTATTTTTTAATTATTTAAAAGACCGTGAGTTTAACAAAAAAGCAGCCTTGATAATGCTTCCGTCAATTTTCCAGCAAGTGATTTTTTCAATTTCTGGCTACATTGACACCATAATGGTCAACCGCTTTTCACCCGACTCTTTCGTCGGAGTTACGGCTGCCAATAAACTGATTTTTATCATGCTTTATTTTGCCGTGGGTGTAGCCGTTAGTCTCTCTATTTTTGTCTCACAGTATTTTGGCGCTAACAAACAAGAGAAACTAAAAGGATGTATTCAGTTTGGTGCAATTATAGCCGCGTTTAGTTCGGTTTTTGTATTTTTGCTACTATATTTTTTAAACCCGCTTTTAATTAAAAGTCTGCTTCCAGGTACTGCTAATCAGGCTGCTTTAAAAGAAGGACTTAACTACTCGTTTGTAATTTCTTTTTCGGCCATTTTTATAGTTAGTAATTTAATGATTTCTATCTTTTTAAAGTCAATTGACAGACATAAGTCATCTATTGTAGCAGGCCTTGTTTCAATTGCTGTAAACGTCGTTTTAAACCGCTTTTTAATATTTGGTCTAGGTTCAATTCCAGCACTTGGTGCTAAAGGCAGTGCGATTGCTACAGTTGTATCTAGATTATTTGAGTTTATTACTTTGCTGACATTAGCAATTGTTTTTTCAAAAGGTAAACTTTTTAAAAATATTTTTAGTCAGATTTACTTTAGCAAACATTTAGTTAAAACTTACTTTAAAAAAGGAATTGGTATCATATTTGCCGAAGTTTCTTGGGCAATTTGTATGGTTGCTATTTTCTTTTTAATCACCCAAGGTAATCCTGTTTGGATTAAAGAAATGGGCTACGCGCAGTCTATTGTTGACTTGTTTTTTATTTTCTTTTCAGGCCTAGCCTCAGCATCTGCTCTTTTAATTGGCTCAGAACTTGGAAGAAACAACTTAGAGAAAGCCAAAGAAGCCGCGAAAAAACTAATTGCCATTACCTTATTTTTAGCGTTTTTTGTAGTTATTGCTTTAGTTTTGATCGCACCGCTTTTTCTTTTAATTTTAACTAGTCCGAATGAAGCACATTATTTAAACTCATACTACTTAAGTTTGATATTTGCCTTTGTTTTTCCCTTCTATGGAGTAAATGCGACTTGTTACTTTATCTTAAGAGCAGGTGGTGAGGCACTAGACTCTTTCTTACTTGACCAACTTCCTACCTTTATTATTACTTTTCCTTCTTTGATTTTAATTTACTTTTTAAACTCCTCTGTTTTTGGGCTAGGTTTAATTGCTATTTTAGCAATTTCTAAAATCGGTGAAATCGCCAAACTAGGCCTTTCTTACCTATATGTGAAGAAAGGTAAATGGGTTAAAAATTTAGTTGAAGAAGATATACTTTAGCCAATATATAAAAAGGTACCTATTCCTAATATCTAGGATTAAAGGTACCTTTTTATTTAGTGGTGTTTCATTTAGTTAATCTTCGTTAAAAAAGTGGCGCTTAGCAGTTTTTGGATTCCATCAAAATCAACAATAACAAATTTAGGTTTAATTGCGATTACCACACCTGCTCCAAAAACAGTATGCGAAACCTTATCACCAATTTGTAAATTACCGGAAGTAGCAAGAGTTTTGTTACTGTGAATTAGTTTTTCTTTAATTTTTTGTTTGCGTTCATATCTTTCTTGAAAACGATAGTTAACTTTTTCATCTTTCTCAAAATAACTATAAATTCTTTCATCAAAAGATGGCTCTGGTTTTTCAGGTTGCATATCTAAATAAAATATAGACGGTTCAAAATCATCAAATCTACCAAAAAGTGCACGCCTACTTGCTCCAGAAATATACAAATTTTCTTTTGCCCTGGTAACTGCAACATAACAAACTCTGCGTTCTTCTTCTAAGTCTTCAAGTGAATAACTATTGATCACGGTAGCACTTGGAAAGACCTTATCGTTTAATCCATACAGAAAAACAGTGTTAAACTCAAGACCTTTAACTTTGTGAATGTTTGCCAAGACAACCATATTTTCTATGTTTTCTTCGGCAGGTTTAGCGAGTGCTATGTCGTCTAAAGCCTTTTTAAATAAATCTGCTTTAGTTAAATTGGGATGCTCTTTTTCATAACTTAAAAAGAAACTACCAAGTTCTAAAACATTGTGCAGTCTATCTGTGAAGTTTTCTTCCTTTTTTAAATAAGTTTCATACTGAGCACCGTGCTCTTCGTCTAAAAACAGCTCAATAACTTCAGAAACTTTAGTTTTTTCCGCAGCTATTTTACGGTATCTTTCTATGTCTTCTGCGTATTTTACGAAGTTTGCTTTTTTTGAGTTTTGACCATAAGCCTTGACAAAGGCAATTACATCAGGTGCATAGCCTAAGTCTAGTTTTTCACAAGTTTCAAGGTAGACTTCCGATAACTTAGTAAGAGAAATTTCGCCAAAACCTTTGGTTGGTTTGTTTGCGACTCTTTTAAAAGCAATAAAATTGTCTTTAGTTAAGTAAATAAGCGAAAGAAAAGCGAGGGTGTCTTTGACTTCAGATCTTTCAAAAAAAGCCAAAGAAGACCAAACCATATAGGGAATTTTTGCCTTAATTAAAGCGTTTTCCACCTGTCTGGTTAAATAACCTGCTCTAAAAAGTACAGCGAAATCTGAGTATTTTTTACCACTTAAATAACCTTTTTTAATAGTGTCAACAATAGCATTTACTTCAGTTAAATCGCTGTCGTATTGAGTAAAAAAAACATCGCCTGGTTTTTCAGTTGAAGTAAAAAGTTTTTTCTCAGTACTTGTAGACTTCGTGTTTTTTGCAATTAACCTATTAGCTGCATCTAAGATTTTTTGACAAGAACGGTAGTTTTCAGATAAAAGTAATTCTTTTGCTTGAAAATAAGTCAAAAAGTCTGAATTATTTTCAAACCTGGCACCACGAAACCCGTAAATTGACTGATCAGGGTCTCCAACTACAAAAATTTGTTTATTTGTTTTTCTAAGTAGTTTAAGAATTTGAAATTGTATATAGTCGGTGTCTTGAAACTCATCTACCAAAATATAGTCAAAGTTGTTATTTAGTTTATTTGAAACTTCTTCGTTGTCTCTTAGTAGCTGATATAAATAAATTTGTAAATCGTCAAAATAAAGTGAGTTATTTTGTTTAATATATTTAAAATATTTTAAAAAAATTTGAAATATAGAAATATAGTCTTTTCTTTCAAAATTTTGTGTCAGATTTCTCTCAAGCCAAGTTTGAATAAAAGCAACTGCATTTTCTTTATCTTCATCTAACTGAAAATTCAGTAAATTAAAGGTTTTTAAATTATAAATACATTCAAGAATGGTACCTTTACTTAATTTGAGGTCAGTATCTACTTGTTTTTTAATTTCAGAAATTAAAGAAGTTGCATCTTGTTCATCTAAAATTAAAAAATCTTTTTTGTAATTTAGCCCAGGTATATCTTCAATATGTAGTCTCAAAATTTTATAGGCAAACGCGTGAAAAGTTGAACACCACTTTAGTTTATGTTCACTTCCAAGAATGAGTTGGATTCTTTCCATCATTTCTTTAGCCGCGTTGTTAGTAAAAGTTAACGCCAAAATTCTGGTGGGCAAAATTCCAACTTTATCTATCAGATAGGCGATTTTAGTAGTCAGAGTTTTAGTTTTTCCAGTGCCAGCACCTGCAACTATGTAACTTGGTTCACTACATAAAACCGCTTCTTTTTGTTGCAGGTTTAATTCCTTTAAGTAATCTATCATTACTTTTTGAAGTTAGATTTTAGTTTAACTGTTTCAACAAACTCAAGTGAGTTGTCCTTAGTTTGTTGTTTTGAAAAGAAACCTTGTCTGATAAATTGAACTACTTCGCCTGCCAGAACTTCTGATAAATAAGGTTCTACAACCCCGTGTTTTTCAACTAAAGATGCACGGTTAAAGCGCTGAATTAAATCGCCTTCTTTGCTATTGTCAATCAAGTCAGCAGTAAAGAAAAAAGTAGCAGGTTTAGCAGTTGTTTTTTCAACAAAGTTAATGGTTCCATTTGGTTTACGCAAATCAAAACCACTGCCTGATTTAGTTTCGGGGTCATATGTACAAAGCAGTTTAATAACTTCGCCTGCTTTGTTTAAAACTAAATCTTCGCACTTAATAAAGTAGGCGTTCATTAGTCTAACTTCGCCACCAACATAAAGGCGTTTCCACTGGCGGTTTGGCTTTTCTTTTAAAAAGTCAGCCTTGTCAATATAAAGATGGCGAGAAAAATAAAGGTCTCTTTCTGCTTTTCCTTCAAGTAGTGGGACTTTGATAGCCTCAACTTCGCCTTCAGGAAAGTTAGTAATTTCAACTTCAAGCGGGTCAATTATCGCGTTTAGGCGTGCACTTGTCTCCATTAAATCACTGCGCACGAAACTCTCTAGCATTTCTCGAGAGCAATCTGCGTTGGTTTTAGAAAGACCTGCTCCTAAAATAAAGGCACGAATTGCCGCAGGTGAGTATCCTTTTTTCTTCAATCCTTTGATAGTTGGCATTCTTGGATCGTCCCAACCCGCTACTAACTGATTTTCAACCAAAGCCTTTAAATATCTTTTGGAAAGTACAGTGTTTTCAATGTTTAGCCTGCCAAACTCAATTTGCTTTGGTTGGTTTTCGCATTCCGTATTTTCAACCACCCAGTTGTAAAGTGGGCGGTGGTCTTCAAACTCAAGTGAACACAGAGAATGAGTAATGCCTTCTTTGGCGTCTTCAAGAGGATGCGCAAAGTCGTAAAGCGGATAAATACACCAGGCTTTGCCTTTTCTAAAGTGTTCTTGGTTAGTAATTCGGTAAATCGCTGGATCTCGCATGTTCATGTTAGGCGAAGACATGTCAATTTTTGCGCGCAGCACCATTTCACCAGGCGCGAACTTACCTGCCTTCATTTCTAAAAATAAACGTAGATTCTCCTCAACTGGAGTGTCTCTGTAGGGTGAGTTAGCACCAGGTTTTTGGATGTTTCCACGTTGTAGAGAAATCTCTTCGGCAGTTTGACGGTCAACATAAGCAAGTCCTTTTTTAATTAACACTACGGCTTTTTCAAACATAAAGTCAAAGTAGTCTGAAGCAAAAAAGATTTGAGCTGGCTCATAACCCAGCCACTTAATGTCTTCAATTGCGCTATTTACATACTCCATATTTTCATTGCTTGGGTTGGTGTCATCAAAACGCAGGTAGGTTTTTCCACCAAAGGCTTTCGCTAGTTCAAAGTTAATAATGATGGCTCTGGCGTGTCCAATATGCAAGAAACCATTTGGCTCTGGTGGAAAACGGGTAATAATTTCTGCGTGTTTGCCTGATTTTATGTCGTTTTCAATAATAGTTTTAATAAAATTTGATTCCATTTTTAAGTCCTCACTAGATAAATTATAAGTTATTAACTGAGTAGCCTTTTAAACGAAGGCCATCGTTTGCCCCAAACTTAGTGACTTGAAAGTAAGCAGCTGCGCCAATCATCGCGGCGTTGTCGGTGCAGTATTTAAACTCAGGAATTAAAACTTCAACTCCCTTGATTTCCTTGGAAAGCGCTGATCTTAGGCCTTTGTTTGCAGAAACCCCACCACCAACTATTAGTTGTTTTAAATTTGGATATTTCTTCAAGGCTTTTTTAGTTTTATAAATAATGGTGTCCAGCACTGCTTTTTGAAAAGACGCAGCAAAGTCTGCTTTATTTAAACTTACTTTGTCTTCAATTTTAGCGTAAGCGTTGATAACTGCGCTTTTTAGACCTGAAAACGAGAAGTTAAAACCTTGTTTTAAAATTGGTCTTGGAAAAGAAAAAGCCTCAGGGTTGCCGGTTTGCGCAAGGTCATCAATAGTTTTGCCACCAGGATAAGGAAAGCCAAGTACTCGGGCTACCTTGTCATAGCACTCTCCGACTGCGTCGTCCAAAGTTTGGCCAATGTGTTCAAACTCAAGGTGAGAGTGCGCGATTAAAAGTTCTGTGTGTCCACCACTAACTAACAAAACTAGACATGGAAACTTAAGTTCTTTGCCAATAGCCGCAGCATAAGCGTGTCCTACTAAGTGGTTAACTCCAATTAGCGGTTTGTCTAAAGCCATAGCCAGACTTTGTGCGGCATTAATTCCAACAAACAAAGCACCAATTAGACCAGGTCCTTGAGTGACTGCAATTTTATCAATTTCACTTAGTTTTATGCTAGCGTCTTTCAGAGCTTGGTCTACAACGAAGTTAATCGCCAAAACGTGGTCGCGAGCAGCGATTTCTGGCACCACTCCGCCAAACTTAGCGTGGGTCTTAATTTGACTGCGAACAGCGCATGAAAGTACCTTGGTACCGTTTTCAACAACAGCGGCACTAGTTTCGTCGCAGCTTGATTCAATTGCTAAAATTTTCATATCATCTCTCCATACATATAAGCAAGCCCATCTTCGTTTTCATAGTAGTTTTTAATTTCTCTAACTACCTTGAAGCCAACTTTTTCGTAAACAGAAATTGCTTGTTTGTTTGATTTTTTAACTTCTAGATAAAAAGTTTTAATGCCTGCTTGTTTAAGTGTGTCAATTGTTGCAAGAAGCAGGGCAGTGGCTTTGCCAGATTTGCGGTGCTCAGGAAATACGAACAAGTTTAAAATATCGGCAACATCTACTACTTTTAGCCAAACAATATAGCCAAGTAATGTATCTTCGCTAAAAAAACCATAAACCTCTCGGTTTGAAAGCGACTTAAGGTCTTCAGTTTGCCCAAAGTCTTCTTTTAAAGAAGTTAAAACTAAACCTAAAGTGGGCTCATCTGTTATTTTTATGATCATAGTTAATCTCGGCTTCAGTTTTTCTTAAGTAATTTGGCTCCAAAGCAAATGCGTCTACAGAAACTAAACTATTTTCAATTAGTTTTAAGTTAAACTCACCACTAAACTCAGTGATTGAACTTAGTTCAATTGCTTTAAAGTCAGGTTTTTTAGAAGTTAGTTCATTTAGTTCACTTTCTTTAAGTAAAGCATCACTTTGCAGGGCTTTGTTTTCTTGAAAAACCCCAACATAGTAGTTTTGGTTGCGAGCAGACTTATAAATAATTGTTTTTTCTTCCTTTAAAGCAGAGGTAAACAAAGCAAGTGAAGAAATTGAGTACGCCGGAATATTTAAGGCGTATGCCAAAGTTTTGACAATAGTAACGGCAACTCGGGTTCCAGTGTAAGAACCTGGTCCAACTCCGGCAATCACAGCTGTTAAATCGCTTGGCTTTACCGAGTTGCTTTTTAAAAAAGTACTAACTTGCTCTGCGGTGTTGGCAGAAAAGTCGCGAGTATTTAGGTCATAAAAACATTTAGTTTCGCCATTTGGCCAAATTAACAACAAAATCAGAGCGTGGTTAGATGTATCTATGATTAGTTTCATTTATTTTCACCTTTAGTTAGTTTAGCAAAATCCAGCATCATGCTTTCGCTAACTTCCTTAATTTGAAAAACTCGCGAGTTTTCGCTGAGTTTTTCAATACTAATTTCAATTCGGTTTTTTGGAAGCAAATCAGTAGCCTGACCTGGCCACTCAATTACACAAATTCCTTGGTCTATGTAGTCTTGTAAGTCAAAGTCTGCACCAACTCCGTTTAACCTATACAGATCAAGGTGGTTAAAAGGCATGCCAGACTTTGTTTCGTATGAACGCATAATGGTAAACGAAGGGGAATTTACAACCGCGTCAATTCCAAGACCTTTAGCTAGTCCTTGTGTAAAAGTGGTTTTTCCGGCCGCTAAATCACCATACAACAAAATAACTGCAGGTGCTTTTAGACACTTTGCGATTTTTTTACCTAAGTTTTGGGTTTCTTTAAAGTTACTGGTAGTAAACTCTGTGTTTTTTTGCATTATTTAAACCTCTACGACCGAAATCACACCCTCTACGTTGTCTTTAAGTAGGGCTAGCAGACCATCAAATAAGGTTGAATCAATTAAATTACAACCCACGCAAGCGCCGTGCATTTTAACGTAGACTATACCTTCTTCAACGGCCACTAGTTCAATATCGCCGCCATCTGCTTGAATGTAGGGTTTTACTCGGTCAATTAACGCTTTTACTTCTTCGTACATTTTTCAGGCAGACTGTTTAAAAGGTCTGCGTATTTTTGGGTTAAACTCGCTAAAAACTCAGTTTTTTTAGTTTTGATGTATTCAGAAAGTTCAGGGGTGTCTAGGCGTTTTAAGATAAAGTAGCCAGTGTTAAAGTTGCAAGTTGAGTTTAAGTAGTCAGGAATATAGGTGAAATTGGCCTTACCTTCTTTTTTGGTAAAACCTTTAAGTCTCAGCATGTTTGCAGTCACGTCACCTACAATAAAGTCAAACTTATCATAAATTTCAGGAAAATAACGGTTTTGAAATTCTTCTTGTGAAAAAACTGACCTGTAGTCTTTAAGCAGGGTGAAGTTACCGTAAATTGTTTCAATTAACATAGTTTTTCCTCCAAAAGTACTGTAGCCAGGCAACCGATTGCCCGGCTTTGGCCAATTAGCCCATTTTTTTCAAAAGTAGTGGCTTTAACTGAAACCAAAGAACAGTTAAGTGCTTGCATTAGGTTTTTTGAAATTAAGGTTTTTTTAAGACCTAGTTTAGGTTGTTCGAGCATCACAGTAATGTCTGCGTTTTTCACGCGGTAATTTAAGTCGTTTGCTTTCTTTAAAGCAAACGCTAAAAAATCAAATGAAGACCTGTTTTGATTGATTTTATCGGTTTCTTTGAAGTTATCGCCTAAATCTCCTGAATTTAAAGCACCTAGTATTGCTTCGGTTACGGAATGCAAAACCACATCTCCGTCTGAAACTGCTAAAAAGTGAATGTCTTTTTCAATCAAAACTCCAGCAAGAGTGAGTTCTCCACCTTTTTCAAAAGGGTGAATGTCAAAAGAACTACCAACTAAACTAGGTTTTAAAAAGTATGATTTAGTCAGTGAAAAATCAGCAGGTGTTGTGATTTTAGGCAGTCTATTTTCAGAAAGCAACAAGGTAAAAGGTTCGCTTTGTTCTGAAAACAATTCAAACTCATCTTGATAGTCGGTTTTTTTAGCAACGGATACACATTCTTTTAACTTTGTTTTTAAAAAAGCTTGTGGTGTAATTGTGGTGAGATAGTTGGTTCTGTCAAGGGTTTCTCCGTTGTAGTTTTTTAAAGACGAATAAATTGGGTTTGCTAAAACAGCGCCTTGTTTAGTTTCTAAAACCGCTTTTATGTTTTCAAGGTCTTCATCTAGAATTACTGGTCTTGCAGCATCGTGCACGTAAACATAAGTTCCGGTTGCTTGGTTAAGTCCGACTTTCATTGACAAAAATCTGGTTTCTTTGCCAGCTAGCGTAAATACCGCTGGGTTTTTAAACTCGGGGTTTGAAAAAGTATCTAATACTTCATTTTGCGCAACCAAAATACACTCAAAACCATTTTTTAAAAAAGTGTTAACAGAATGCATAAAAACTGGTAAATTAACGAGTTTTTTTAAGACTTTATTTTCACCAAAGCGAGAAGACTTTCCTGCTGCTAAAATTAGTGCTGTGTTTTTAAAAGGAGTGACGATATCTTTAGCCTTTACGTCGTGCGCTTCGGCTTCAAACGAAATCAAGCGGTCGGCTACATGAATTAAGGCAGCCAAGTATTTAAGAGAAGCAAAATACCTGTCAATGTTGCCTTTTCCATAGCCTAATCTCTGGCCGTGTTCGTTAACTGCTAAGCATGGCACTAAAAACAAGTCAATTTTTTCTGAGCATACAGTAAAGTCAGTAGGTTCAAAAAAGTTAAAGCGTTTAATAAACTGAGTGTTGGGTTTTGGCAAAACATATTTCAGTTCATTTTCAACAAATGCTGGAAACAAAAAAACTTTCTCGCTTTCTTTAGTTAAAGCAGTGATGTCTAGTTCTCCCTGAATTGGAAAGTAAAGCGCAACAGTTTTACTGTTTTGATATAGAGGATGTGCTTTGATTTTGTTTAGCACAATTTCGTTTCTCTTCTGTTTTTCGGTAGTAGTGTAGGTTTTGCGTTCAGCCAAAATATAGGCTCTAGCCTCTTGCTTACTAAACACGGTATTCATCTCCTACATACAGAAAATTACTTACGTAGTTTTCAGAAAAAGTAGTCTCAAGCGCAGTTCTGGTGGCTTTTAAAATAGTTTGCGCTGAGTTTAAGTTGTTTTCAACTAAAAACGCACCGGCCTTGGCGTTTAGCGTAAAACTTGAGCCACCAAACTCCATTTTTAAGTTTAAGTATCCGCTTTGTCTGCTAGCGCCACTTTTCAGGGCACCAAAACGAACCAAGTCAGTCACAGTGTAGGCAAAAGTAGCCCCGCCAATTCTGTAAATTGAGCCAGTTTCTGTCACAAACGCCTTTTTTAAGTTATAAACATAGTGAGCAAGGGCCATGTTGCCGATTTCCCTGCCGTATTTTTTGTTGATATTGTCAATATTGGCAACTTTGATAAAAACTAGTTCAAACTTGGTTTTGTTTTTGATTAACTGCTCTAAGTCAAGCTCTAAGTCTGAGTAGTTTTTGAGTTCATCAAGTAGTTGGATGTTTGACTTACTAAAGTCAGCAGTTTCAATTAAATTAAAACAAGAAATCACGCAATTTTCATTTTCTTTGGTTGCACCTGCTTTTTCTTTAAACCAGATGTATTTGTTTCCGCTTTTTAAGCGGTAGCGCTGAGTTTGGTTGGAGTTTGCCTTAATTTCTGTGTATTTTTTAAGTACCTTTATATAGTCATCTGGATGAATTAGTTTTTCGTATTCTGTAAACTTTAAGTTAGCGTAGTTTTTAGGGAGTTTAAGTAGTTCCAGCATAGAAGGCGAAAGCCAAATTTTGCCAAGTTGTTTGTCATACATAGTGTAGCCAGACTCAGAGATTTCAAAAAAACCCATTAGTTTTCCAGACATATCTTTTAAGTCTTCTTTTAGTTTAAACACGACGTCTTCGTGTTCTATTGCAGACATGCCTTTTAAAAGTTTGCCGGTAAAAATTAACTCAGAGCCAAGGTGAAAAACATTGGCGTGCAGATAAACTCGCTCGCCTGAATGGTTTTTAAACTCTAAATTAAAACTTTTTGTCTCTTCGTTGATAAAAAGTGGCTGAAAAAAAGCAGAAAAAGCGTGGTTCGTGCAGTCTTTGGTGTTTAGTTTAGCCACGCGCGATGTTTTTAGAAATAAATCCAAAAATCGGTATCTTCTGGCTTTTAAAACCGAGCAGTTAAGTTCTAAGGCAAGATTTTTAGAAATTGACTTAATGTAGCCGTTTGGAGCCAAATATAGGTAAAAGTTGTTATCAGTATTTTCGTAGCCAGTAAGCACAGTGTGCTCACTGAAAATCAAAATCAAGTTAGTTAATGCAAGGGAAAAAACAAAGGCTTGAGCGGTAACTTGCGGATAAATTAGGAAGTTAAGAGAAATAGCCGGAGTTAGATAAAGCAAAAGTGGGGTAGTTCCTAAAATAAAAATTTCTGCAAGCAAAAATAACACAGCAGTGGTGTGTCGTTTTTTTCTAGTTGCTGCAAGTAGTGCAAAAACCAATGAAACTACTAACAGAACAGCAAATAAAGAAAGTAGTGCGATGTGTAGTTTAGACATTTAAAAAGTTTATCTGGCTAAAAAGAACAACAAAAGAAAACAAGTAGTGGCGGCCAGGAAAGCCAAGCCGAACGCAAATGCTTTGGATTTAAATAGCGTATATACCTTAGTTTGAGAAAGCAAAAAAGCCAAAGAAGAAATGGGCGAAAATAAGTATACAGAGATTTTTTTAAATATTTTAATGATTTTTTTCATGTTTTTGCCCTTTTTTTAAACGTATAAGTTTAAATAGCTTCTCAGTTGCTCAACGTCTTTCATTTTAATCAAAACCCCGTTGTAGGCAATCGAAATATTTCCAGTTTCTTCAGAGACAACTAAGGTCAAAGCATCGGTTTCTTCAGAAATACCAAGAGCCGCACGGTGTCGTGAACCGGTGGTTTTATCTGCTAGTTCTGTTTTTGAAATTGTAAAATAAGCACCGGCACAAATTAAAGTGTCGTTCTTAATAATGACTGCTCCGTCGTGAAGAGGAGTGTTGGGTGTAAAAATATTTAAAAGCAGTTCTTTGTTGACAGTTGAGTTTAAAGGAATGGCTTTCTCGGCGTAATGGCTAAGTGAGTTGTATTTCTCAAAACAAATAATTGCTCCAATTTTACGGTAAGAAAGCACGACTGCCGCTGATATTACTTCTTCTTTAGTTTCAATTGAACCATGTGTAGTTGCACGCTCTTCTTTTGCTTTAAAGACTTTAGTGATTGCTTTTTGAACATCTGCGAGTGAATAAATTAAGTAGCCTATAAAAAAAGTAAAACTAAAAGACAAGGTCAAAGGCAGGGCTTTTTTTGAAAACACAGCACTGCGGCTAAACCAAAAAAAGTAAAGTGGGATTAAAAAAAGCAAAGCCACTAAAAAATAAACGAAGCCAAAAAAGTTGCGTTTTGAAACAGACGCAACTCTGATTGTAAAGTAAACCAGTAAGAAAAATAGTATTGAAATAAAGACTATATCTGCGGTACTAAATTTTAAAAGTGTATTCATTTTTTTGACCTCTTTATATAATATTATATAAAAAAACGGGTATTTTCGCAAAGGAAATACCTGTTTTAAAGACTAATTTTGTTTAATTTTGGTCAGTCTAAAATTGCTGAAATTAGTCTCTGAATACCTAAATACTCAGAGTTTAAAACTGAGTTAAAATCAACTTCAGGTTGGTTTAGAAGTTGTAGTTCTAAGACGTTTCTAGACTTTTTGTTTAAGTTAGAGTTTTGTTTGTTGCCTTGAAAAAAACAGTTTGTGCAACTATCTAAAACCAAGTCTGGCTTCAGACCATGTAGTTTTAATTGCATGGCCATTTGACTAACTCCAACTATCCCGAAGTTCAAAAATTCACCTTGTCCAAGTTCATCAATATCAGTCATTCTAAGCAATGAAATGTGTTTTAAAAAAATCTTAAAATTACCAATTGCCCCTAAGTTGTTTAAATAAAAGTAAACTGGGTCAAAGTATAGTTTGAATTTAAGTTTTTTGTCAATCAAAGTTTTTAAAGCGAGATGGTCTTGACTTTCTTTTAACTGAAAAATTATTTTTAAACCACGCAAAAGCCATTTTAGTTTAAGTAGTTCTTTTTTTAGTTCTAATTTAGTGGTTTTCAAAAAAATGGGGCGAATTAAAATAGTTTTGACATTTAACTCTTTTAGTCTTTTTAAAAAAAGTAGACTAGCAGGCTCTGTAAGTTCTGAGTAAGTGTCGTAAACTGGTAAATACACTGAGTTGATTTTCAGTTTAAGTTCTTTTAGTTTACTGAACTTTTCTTCATTTAAGTTAGTCAATAAATCAAAAAAAGAAAGCAGGCCTACTTGATTTAAAGTAATTTCTTGCTTTGGTTTAAACTCATTTAGTCTAGAGACTACTGTGGTAAGTGTATCTGTTTCAAAATAAGATAAATTTACAATGGTTTTCATTTGGCAATCTCATGCATTGCAATTGACCCTGCAACTGCGACATTTAAACTCTCAACGTTTTGAGTGACAATTTTAAAGTTAGTGTCAAGAAGTGGTTTTAACTCACCCGGTATCCCCACACCTTCGTTTCCTAGAACCAAAACTAGCTTAGAGTTGGTTTTTTTAAAGTTATGTGGTGCTGTGTGTACAGTTCCAATAATTTGGTAGCCTTGTTTTTTAAGTTCGGTGAGTTCCTTTACAAGGTCTGCGCGAATTGTTGAACATCTAAAAATACTGCCCTTGGAAACTCTGACAGCGGTTTCGTTAAAAGCATCGGCTGTTTTTTCTGAAAACAAAACAGTGTTAAATCCAAAAGCCACTGCTGAGCGAATTAAGGCTCCCACGTTTCTTGGGTCTTGAATGTCGGCTAGACAAAGAATTTTATCTGAGTAAATCTTAGTTTCTGGAATCTTGCAAACCACAACCGGACTAAGTTCAGTTTTAGTTTCTTTAAATAAATCAAACACTGGTTTGCTGACTAAAATTGTTGGAGAATCTGCAAGTTCACAAGATATCACTTCTTTGACTAAATTAGCCTCATAAGCCTCTTTTACAAAGTCAGGGCCATAGGCTAAAAACAGTTTATTTTCGTCTCTGGCTTTCTTTTTTAAAAGCGATAAATACAGTTTGATTTCTTTATTTTCTTTAGAAGTAATTTCGCGCATTTACTTGTTTTCCTTTAAAATTTCTGGATACACTGAACTAAAGTCAAGACCAAACTCAGACGGTAGATAAGTGTCATCTACTTTTATGGTAAGCGATAAAACAGATGAGTTTAGGCATTTTCCAATTAACTCCGGTTTGTTAATTTTATCTTCGTATTCTTTAGTTAAACTTAATTTTGGGGAAGTTGTTGGGTTTTTAGGCAGATAAACGGTGCAGCAATCTTCAAATGGTTTAATTGAAATTAAAAATGCGCCTATTTGTTTAGAAATAGCAATTATTTCGTTTTTATCCATTCCAGCAAGTGGTCTAAAAACTGGTAGTGACACACCTTCGTTAATTGTGTAGATTGATTGCAAGGTTTGCGAGGCAACCTGTCCTACCGATTCTCCGGTAAAAACGCCAAGTGCACCGACTTTTTGAGCAACGGCTTCAGTGATTTTATACATAAATCTACGCATCACAGTAATAATGTATGCGTCTGGTACTTTTTTTAAAATTTCTTCATGAATTTCTTTAAACGCTACAACATGGGTTTTAATTGAGTTTCCAGGCATATATTTTGCCAAAACTCTAGCCAGTTGAAAAACTTTATCTAAAGACTCAATTGGAGTTAGCGGAGTTGATTCAAAGTGAATAAGTTCAACCAAACAACCCTTTTTAATTGCTGAAAATGCAGCAACTGGCGAATCTATTCCGCCACTTAAAAGTGTTAAAACCTTGCCAGAAATTCCTGCAGGCAGACCACCAATTAGCGGATGTTTTTTAAAGTAAATGTAAGTTTTATTTGGCTTAATTACAGCATGCAAGGTGTTTAAAGGAGTGTGTACATCTACTTTTAAGTGCTTGGTTTGATGCTTTAAAATATAGCCAGCAAGTTCTTTACAAAAAGTTTGTGAATCAGGTGAAAATTGCTTATCTACGCGTTTTACTACTACTTTAAATGTTGAGTTTTCAGTGGTTTCTTGTTCAACTACAGCCAAGGCTTTTGTTTTAATTTCGTTGGCTGTACTATCTGCAAGGTGAATAAAACTAAAGGAAGAAAAACCAGTAAGTAGGTAAAGTGAGTCCACTACTTTTTGTCTGTTTCCCTCAGAAAACTCAAGTAAAACATGGTCATATAAAAATTCAACTTTAACGCAGTGTAAAGCTGTCTTTTCTTTAACCAAAAGGTTGGCTGCTTTTTTAAATGCTTTGATGTTTTTGCCTTTCAACATCAAGTCACCATATCTAAGTAATATATATTGATTTTCCATAAATAATACACCTTTTTTGCAGTATTTTAATATAAAATTGTCTCTTTTTGTCTATACTATTATATAATATTAGCGACGCAATTTAATGTTGTGGAGGAAATATGCCAAAAAAAATTATATATTTTTTTACCCTAATTTTAACTGCTTTGGCGTTAGCATCATGTTCAACTTCAGACAAAGCAGCACTATTTGAATACAGGCTAAAATTAGCAAAAGGTGAAACTCAAAAAACCTTGAAATCTTCTTTTAACCTAGATTCACTTATTAAAGGTAAAACTGTTAAATGGGAACTAGATACACCAAATAAAAATGTAATTAGACTAGAGAAAACTACTGTGGTAGTTGAACCCAGTGACAGAGAAGTTACTGCTATTTTAAAAGCAACTTATGAAGATTTTTATCGTGAATTTGAGTTAGTTGTGCTAAAAAGTTCAGCACCTACTCCGCAACCCGGTCCACAACCTAAACCAGAACCAGACCCAGATCCACAGCCAAATCCGCCAACTCCAAAACCAGAACCAGATCCGGATCCTACTTATGAAACTGAAGGCGAGCCTGAACCAGAAGCACCACTAACTCCACTGGTTGATTTAAAAGATAAATTAAGTCTACCTGCAAACGACCCTAAGTTTAAACCGCACAGCACTAAGTCTGATTTAGTGGGACACAAAACTAGACTTAAAGGTAAATACATCACAAGTTCAAACGCACCTTTAATGGCCATTACTATGCTTGAAGAAGAGGTTCCTTATATTTCTGTTAAAAACTTCTTTAAAGGACTAGATGGTATCGTTGACTTTAACCAACACAAATACGAATACATCTACCAAGGACACAAATATGAATTGGTTAAAAAAATGGAAGTTGAAGAAACTAAAACTAAAACTATTGTTAAACTAGTTATTGAAACTAACAAAATTAAACCAGAGTCTCCAGATTTATTAAAAGAAGAATATACCTTTATCTACGAACACACAGCACAACGTTTCATAATCGGTGATGCTAAATTTTTAGAAGAAGTATTTGCCTACAACGAAGCGTGGAATGAGCCTGAACCCGCTTACGCAAACTACAGACTAACTAAACTAAGTTTAACAAACGCAAGACCATTAACTTATGAACTGAACCGCTATAAACTAGGTTCTTATCAAACTAATGACGACGAAGTTTTACTGCCTTTGGCTATTCTTTCTTTAGTTTTAAACTCAGAGACAAATGAACGCGCAACCTACTACACAGGTTCACTAATTTATACCAATTATCTAGTAGGTAAAGGCAACGGCGCAATTGCACAGGCTGAAAAAGACGAAAACGTCTACGTGAACTCATTTAAAACCGAAATGCCAAAATCAGTTTCTGGCTTTACTTGGAAAACCATGGCTTTCTTTTTTAACACGATTTATGGCAACATTCCTTTACGAAAAGCAGCAAATGATGCTCTTGAAAAGTTTGCCGACAAAATTTTGAGTACCGAATCTGCCGATGTCTATTTCGGGATGAGAGAAGTGATTAAAGCCTTGGATGACTTGCACACCGAAGAAGATAAAAACGTTTCTCTTTACGCAGATAACGAAGAACCTGAAAAAAGTAAATTTTTTATCGGTTTTTGGAATTTGTTAGGGGCAAAACAAAACCTTTCTGACAAAAGACTATACTCAGTTTCTCAAGACGGAAAAACCGCTATTATTAACTTAAAAGGTTTTGAAATTGATCGTGAAGATGAAAACGGAGACCCAATTTTAGGTACAGTTAAACAGTATATTAAGGCAGTTAAAGAAATTAAAAGCAAACATCCAGGTGTTGAAAATATTGTTATCAACATGGCTGCCAACGGTGGTGGTGTGGTAGCGGCTGCTGTAGACCTAGCTGCATTAATTGCGGGACCTGGCAAAACCCTTACTTACTCTGAATACCACCCAATTACTGGTCAACGCAGAACTACTACTGTTCAAACTAAATACACAAATTCAGAAGTTCCTCGCTTTAAAAACTATTTTGTGCAAACTTCAGGCTCTACTTTCTCATCAGGTTCAATGTTTACAGGTATGTTTAGAGACAATAACTTAGGCAAAATAATTGGCTTTAAAACTCAAGGTGGAGCATCGGCTACTACTCCTGTACACTTCCCACTAGGTATGGTTGCCTACTACTCTTCAAACAATGTCTATGTTACTGAAAAGAAAGACATTAGAGCAGCACACAGTGAGGCGGAACTTGGAATTGAACCAGACTATAAATATACAACCAAAGACAACAAATCAGGTGCAAAAAATCTATTTAACGCAACTTGGGTGGCAAGTCAACTAAAAACAGCCGGCTATATTTCTTAAAAAAGTGAACACACCTTTTATTGATTACCACGCACATCTTGCTTCTATTGAAAAAGACCAAGATAAGATGTGTGAAGAAAACGAAAAAAAATGTAAGGAAAATAACACTAAATACATAATTTGCGGAACTGGTGCGAGTGACAACGCGCGCACTGTTGAACTAGCACGCAAATACAAAACTTATGCAACTATTGGAATTGACCCTCAAAACTGCCAAGACAGTTTTGAGGAGTTAATTGAACTTTGGCAAAATAATAAAGATATAGTTGTCGGTCTTGGAGAAATTGGAATAGACCTTTATTGGCGTCAAGATAATTTTGATTTACAAAAAGAGATTTTTTTAAAGCAAATTGAGTTCGCTTCTAAAAATAAAATACCTGTAGTTATTCACGGAAGAAGTGCTTACAGGGAAGTTTTTGACTTAGTTTATCCATATCGCGGTAAGTTAAAAGGCTCTATTCATTGTTTTGACGGTGATTTAGAAATTGCTTTGAAGTTTGTAAATGAAATGCAGTTTATGATTGGAATAACTGGAATAGTTACTTTTAAAAATGCAAATGCTTTAAGAGAAGTGGTAAAAGAAATTCCACTTGATAACTTACTGCTAGAAACAGATAGTCCTTTTTTAGCACCAGGTAAATATAGAGGAAAAAAATGTTTACCATATATGGTTGAAGAGACTTACAGGGCTATTGCTGAAATTAAAGAAGTTAGTGTGAGTCAATTAAAAGAAAATGTTAAAAATAACTTAGTGAAAATGTTGGGTGTGGAGTTATTGTGAATTTTGATATTTTATTTTCTAGATACTGTTCTTTGCTTGAAAACAAAAAACAAAAAATGCCACTAAAAACTAAATTTGCCTTGGTCTTATTTGTTTTGTTTATGTTAGTAATCGCTACTCTGTTTTTGTTTTACATCTTTAACACTAAATTAGTTTATTTGGCGGGCTTTTTGATTTTATTAACTATGTTTTTAATTTTTTTACTTTTTTTGGCTTTTAAAAATAAAGAAAATAATGTTGATACTGAAAATGAATGCGAAAACTCAGAAAAATACATTAAGGAAGTGATTGAAGTTCTTGAAAGTTGTGGTGTGAATATTGAAAAAACCGATGTTCTTAATTTATTGATAGAAGAGGCTAAAGAAAAACAAAAGAGCAATTTTTCAGTTAGTTTAAACAAGGCAATAACAATACTTAGCTCTCTTTATTATTTGATTGTTACACTTGTTTGCAAAGCACTGTATGATAAATATGGTTTTTGGAAACTGATTATCTTTTTAGTTTTTGCTGTATTCTTCTTTTTTATAATTAGTATGTTTTTTCAATTTGTAAAGTCATTTACTAAACAACATTTTGAGTTTAAGTATATGAAACATAACAAGTTCGTGTATGATTTAAAACAAATTAAAATTTTTTACAATACAAAATAATATCAATTCTTACAAAACAAATGAAAAATTTTTCCGTGTATTACTTTATAATAGCGAAGTTATAACCCATATAACTTTACTACTTAATTAAGTTTGGCTATTTTAAAACAATCCAATTTCCTTTTTTGTCTGTACCTTCTCTTTTAATATAACCTTTTTCTTTTAGTCCTTTTAAATATCGTTCCGCAGTTCTCTTTGTTTTATGTAGCAATTTTGCGATTTTATCGGTGGTTAATGTTGGTTCTTTTAAAAGTAATAAAACCTGAGTTCAGAAATTTAGCACAAGATTTTTAAGACTAAAAAGTAATTT
>CAUUDV010000007.1:0-38417 GCA_963544075.1 uncultured Acholeplasmataceae bacterium
TCATTGAAAAAGGTGATTTATTTACTAAAAAAATCGCTGAACTTTTTAAAGCATATGTTGAAAAGATTAACAGAAAGAAATCACATGTTATCATCGAAGAAATTAAAAATTATGTCAAAGCTGAAGAATATCACCAAGACTACTTAAAGAAAAATCCAACTGGCTATTGTCATATCAACCCAAACACTGCTTTTAATTCGGTTAGCAATTTTAAAAAATTAGATACAAAAGAAATTCAGAAACTAAACTTAGATAAACAAAGTTTAGGTATTATGCTAAACAAAGAAACTGAACACCCACATTCAAGTGAGTTTAATTTAAACGACAAAAAAGGTATCTACATTGACAAAATTTCAAAAGAGCCACTTTTCTTAAGTGAAGATAAATACGACGCAGGCTGTGGTTGGCCTAGTTTTACCAGACCAATTTTCCAAACTGCTCTTAACTATTTTAAAGACAATACACTTGCAGAAGAAAGAATTGAAGTGACTTCAAAAATCCAAGACTCACACCTTGGGCATGTCTTTCCTGCGCTTGCTGTAAAAACAGAAACTGGGCTTAGATATTGCATCAACGGTTTTGCGCTTGAGTTTATTGAGTTTAATAAATTAAAAGGTACAGTTTACGAAAAATACCAGTTTTATTTTACAAAGTAGCCATAAAAGTTTCTAAGTGAAACTCACTTCTTAACATCGGCAAACTAGGTAATTTAAGTCTGTTTTGTTATAATTATTTTGCTTACAAAAAGAGGTTGTCATGATAATTTTAATCGGAAAAAGTGCATCTGGAAAAACTGAAATTGCCAAAGAACTAATTAGAGAACACGGTTTCAAAAAAGTTATTACAACTACAACTCGTAAGCAAAGAATTGGTGAACAAGACAAAGTTGACTACTATTTTATCTCAGAAAATGAGTTTAAAGCCAAAATTCAGACAAATCAGTTTATAGAATGCTCAAAATACGCAAACAACTACTACGGAATTACTAAAGACGCAATAATTTCAGACGGTGTCGTTATTTTGGACCCCTCTGGCGTAAACGCCTTGCTTGATTTTCTTGATTTCAATGCATTTGTTTGTTTTGTTGAAACTCCTAAGTTTGTGCGCAAGCGTAGAATGAAAAAAAGAGGAGATGACAACAAGTCAATTCAAAGCCGCATTCAAAGCGATGACTTGATTTTCAATAAATTGTTTTTAAATCAAGTTAATTTAAGTTTAAAAAATTTTGGACTGTTTTCAATTAAAAGTCTGACCAATAAACTAACTCAAAAATATAAAAATTGGCAAAACAAAACTAAATAAACGAAAAAAATGACCATCAAGTTGTGATGGTCATTTTTTTAACAAGTCTTAGCGTCTTGTTAAATAAACTTTTTTTATCTTTTTGCAGCAACTAAACCATAGACTTTAGCAACATCTGTAAAGCCATAGTCCCCAGTTTCTTCAATGTATCTAACTAAATTAAGATTAGTACTTTCTTGGGTTGCAGTCCACCAATATTGATTTGAGTCTACAAAAAACTGTGGCATCCAGTTTTCATGGTTGTAGTTAAGTGGTCTAAATTGAGATAAATTAACACCACGATAAACTACATTCGGTCCGCTAACTTTGCCAAGTACAGCAAGCGCAAAATCAGTTGGATTTTTAATTAGTTTAAAATGGTTTGCAGGACTATCTGCAGTTTTTTCAACACCAAACTCGCCATCGTCTGCTGTAACTGCAAACAGTTCAGTTTTCATGATTTCAGAAATTTCTTGAAGTAAACTTCTAAAAATAGAATTGTCAAATGCAGCGACTTCCAGTTTGTTGTCTTGATGAATACTAAACGGAACAAAGTCTAAAATCATTTTAGTAAAATATGTCCTTTTGTCTGGAATTGGGTCAAACTCAACTTCTTCAAATTTAAAGTATTCTCCGTTTAATTTCTCATATGCATCGCCAGAACTAGTGTAAACCACAGTTCTTGTAAACTGAGCAGTTAACACTCTACCAACTGAATTGAAAGTTGCAGGAGTTTGAAAAACAATTTCTTTTTGAATGTCGCTTTGATTAAGTTGAACTTTAGTTTGTGGATATAAGTTTACGCCTTCAACTATTGTGTGTTTGTAGTAAACTGTGATTTTTAAGTTTTTTACAATCTTTGTTTTAAAAAGTTCTGCTTTAGTAACAGGCGTGCCGTTTAACTCAATTTTAGTAACTTGGAAGTGTTTGTCTTCTTGAAAATCTATGTTTCTAATTTCTTCACTGTGTCTACGAGTATGTGCATCTATTTTTTTAGTTGCACCTTTTGCTTCAAATTCTAAATTATAAACTTTTCTTTTAACGTCAATTGTTACGCTGTTTTGAGCAGAGTCTGCAGATACAACTAAACTTTGTCTGCTAACTTTTGGTGTTTGATAGACGTTTTTGTCTGGATTTTTAAAATTAATTTGGTGGGTTGAGCCAATTTTTGCGTTTACTTCACGGACGTTAGTAATTATTTGACCGTTTTCATCTTCTGTATTAACAATATATTTAACCTTAACAGTAGAAGAAACAAAAACAGGTTTGATTTTAATGTTTTTATTTAATGCCGTGTTAAAATCTGTTTTATTTCCGTCTTCATCAACATAGTGAGAAACCACGTGTTCCATACCTGCTACAACTTTTTTAACATTAAAAAGATGTTTTTTTATAGTTTGGCTTAAAGAGTGTGTATACTTAAGTTCATGTATTTTATTAAGGTAAGCGTGGATTGTATCTTGTTTGATTTCAGGGTCTGTAAAATCAAAAGCAACTGTATATTTTTTTAACTCAAAATAAAATACTAATTCTTGGCTTGGTTTGTTTTCGTCTACTGTCAATTCTGCTTTAGAAAGTGCAGGGTTGAAGTCTATATTGTGATTGGAAAAATCTTGCTCTGATTTTAGCGCAGTCCAGACTTTTTTAACTTCATCTGACATTAAACTTACAGTTTTACCGTGTTCAAATTCGCCAACTGTGCGGTATACACTTTTCTCTGTATTTTGGTTGTTTAACTTTTCGAAAACTAATTTAATACCAACAACAGTTTTATTTTTATCGTTGTAAATTTTGCTATTAGATTTACGAGTTGCTAGCACACTAGTTAAAGTGATTGTGAAAATTAACAGAAATACAGTTGCCGCAATTATTGAACAGATCGCGATTTTTTTCTTTTTTGGCATATTTCTCCTTATTTTAAAGCGCTTTATCGCAAAGTGCACAAATATTTTACTATAAAGTCTTTATTTTTAAGTAATTTAAAACCCCTTCTAATTTAGAAGGGGTGTAGGTATTATTTCTTACCGACAACAACACCAAAAACATTGTAAACTGAGAAATAAGACCAATCCATTTTATTGTTAATATCTTTTCTATAAACAATATATGACTTAGGATCGGCATCGCCTTGCTGCGTAGCAAGCCACCATGAACCAAGATGACCAGGTGCATAGTACGGCATCCATCTGTCGCTGTCGTAGTCTTCGGGTTTAAAGGCACTAATATTTTGAGCACGCAAAGACGTGTATCTAAAGACTTTAGGTTGTTTAAGTTCGGACATTAAAATTTCGGTAGCATAGTCAGTTGATTCTTTTCTAAGTTTTTCAGGTTCGTTTCTGGCAATGTCATTTACTCCAAACACTTTGTCGCTTTTATCAAAAGTTAAAGGGTGCAAGTTTGTAGTTCCAAAAGTTTTAGAAATATTTTCCAAAAGACCTTTAAAGATTGAGTTTTCGTATTTAGAGTTTTCCATTACATCTTTTTTGTAAATATTAAAAGGTGTATAGTCAATGATTTTTTTAGAATAAAATCCAGTGGCGCCAGGAATTTGGACAAACTCAACCTCTTCTAACTTAAAATATTTGCCGTTGAATTTTTCGTATTTATATGCACTATTTTTTCTAAATACATATGTGCGAGTGAAATTAAATTTATGAGTTTTGCCGTCTGATTTAAACTCAAAACTTTGTGGTTTTGTTTCTTCTCTCAAAATATCTGATTGCATTAAATCTACTTTAGTTTGAGGATATAAATATTTTGGAACAGAAACTACGATTTCAATTCTAACAGGTTTGTAGACTATATAGTTTTCAACTTCTGCTTTGGTTTTTTCTGCATTGTCAATATAAAAATCAAGGATTCTGTCTTTGTATAAACTATCTGTGTCTATTGCACCGACTTTTGCACCATAATACACGCCTCTGGCAGGTGGTACAACAGTAGAGTTTATAACAGTAAAAGAAACTGTAAAGTAGCGGCGTTTTAAAGTAATCGTTACTGTGTTTTCAGTGTTGTCTGCAGATACTTTAAAGGTAGTTCTTGTAAACTCAGGATCAAAATAAATTGCTTTGTTGTAGGCAAAAGAAACAGTGTGAGTTTCTCCTATTTTTTGTTCTTGTGTTTGATAAGAGACTTTGTAATTTCCATACTCATTTTGACTTTTAATTATGTAAGTAATTTTACGAGATTGAATCTCAACTTGAGTATACAGGTTAAGTTCTCTTACACCAACTATGTGCTTTGCTTGAACTGGTCCTGAAATAGAATCAGCCCAGCCAATAAAGGTATAGCCAGTTTTTGGCTTAACTGACGGATATTCAACTGCTCTAGTTTGCTTAACTAACTTAGTTTTAGGGCCAGTAATATCAATGCTATCATTTCCAATAAAATTTACTTTAGTAGTTTTTAATCTATAGTATTGTTTTAAAACAACTCGCGTTCCACTTTTATTTAATTGTGCTGATAATAAGTTATCACTGTGCGCGGTGTCTTTTTCGTATTTAGTTTTATCCAAAGCACTATATTCTCTATATTGAACTGTTTTTAAAACAGTGTCTTTCTTTACTTCTTTAATTTCTTCAAAAGTGTTGTCAAGAACACTGCTTTCACCTTGCTTTTCAAGTAAGTGCATTACTGTATATTCTACTTCTAAGGCTGTTTTAGTAAATACTGGTTTGATTTTTAAGTCTGTGTTGTATACTTTTTCAAAATCTAAAGTCTCGCCGTTTTCCAGTACAAAATGAGAAAGTGAAAAGCTGTGATTTTCACTGTCTTTCATTTTAACTGCAAACAATGCTGTTTTCACTTGCTCGGGAATTTTGTTTGTGTACTTTAAGCTAAGTGGCTGTTTTAAGATATCTGAAACTGAAGACAGGTCAATTCCACTTTCTGTAAAATCAAAACTAACACGGTAAGTTTTGGCTTTAAAGTATAGCAAAAAATATTGCTTTTTGGCGCCAGACTGTACCTTTAAACTTTCTGTAGATTTTGCTAAATCGGGTTTAGTTTCGTGGTTTTCAGAAACTAAGTCTTTTAATTTAGCCGTAATTTCAGGTTGCGTAATTTTAAGTTCAGTGCCTACTTTAAAATCGCCAAGTTTAATTTCCTTTTCAAGGTCAGCAGAACTATCTAGAGTTTCGTAAACTGCTTTTAGATAAACTGGGATTTTCATTCGAGTTTCTGGATTGAATTTTTCATTTGCTTTGGTTTTAAAATGCAGTGTTAAAGCTACAGAAAGTGCAAGGATAAAGGTAAGTAAAAGTACCAATAAAACTATTAAAATGTGTTTCTTTTTAATTTCCATATATCTCCTAATTAAATTAAGTTATAGTGACTCAAAACATATAAAAAGTCGTTAAAACTTTTTGTGTTTCTAATTTCTTCAATGTTTTTGTTTAGTTTAAGTGTATTCACACTATTTTGAGTTTTTAAAGTTAAGGTATTTCCTGAAAAAGAAATTTCGCTAAAATGGCTAGGTGAAATTAAATAAACAATGTTAAAGTCATCCGAGTTTACTAACTTAAACTTAAGGTCTTTAGTGACAGCAAAAATGTAAGTACCTGGTGCAACAGTTAAGTTTTTTAAAACCAAATGTCTCTGAATTTTTGCGTCAAAAATTTCGCGTTCGTGTTCTAGATAAATTTGGGCTTTATCGCTGTTTTTTTGCTCAATTGTGTTAAAAACTAAAGTCGAAATAATAGTAATACCAAAGAAAGCACCTGAAAGCGAAATTAAAATAATATAGACTAACTTAACGCGAAAGTCAGCAATTAAAAAGAAAAAACCAACTAAAAATAAAATAAAAGCAACAATAGTTAAAACAAAATTAACAATTCTTTTTGTCTGCATTATCTTAAGTAAGGAACAGTGTGAGCACCGCTATCGTGTTGTGCAAAATATGAAGAACAGAAGTTACTACAACATTTCGCTTTGAGTAAACGTAGACTAAAGAAAATGCCAAGCCACCTACTAAATACGCAAAAATGTTGTAAGCAAATAAAGTAAAGGAAGACTCGTTGACTACGTGAATTGCGCCAAACACCAAGGTTGAAACTAAAACCCCTGGCCAATTGGTTTTAAACAGTGAAAATATCGCTTTTCTGAAAACTAGTTCTTCAATAATTGGCCCAAAAATGCAGACTGTAAATATCAAAAACCATTTAAACTCCCCGCGCATCGCCGTTTCTATGGTTTGTTGGTTTAGAGATTCACGAGAAAGCGCGTATCCGTAGAACCCGTCAATGCCTGCGCGCATAGATTGCACAACAAATCCGCCAACTATTGAAACTCCGAAAGAGATACCGACACCAAATAGTAAAACTAACCAGTTTTTATTTAAAGAAAGGGCGTCTTTTTTAATAAATACAAAGTTTAGCCCAAAAATAGCGGCAAATCCGACTGCCATGCCGATGAAGTTAAATAAAGCAAAAGCATTGACTTGCGAAGTTATTTTTTCGGCAAAAAATACATCGTGTTTAAGCAAAGCAGTGGTTTCTAGTTCATAGTTTGTATTTTTAACAAAAAACGGTAGTTTTTGAATGTTTTGATCAATATACACGCGTTCGTAAACATCTCGTCTATCGGCACCCGCAAGTGGAACATTGGCAAGAATCCTTGAGTAAAGCACAGGATACAGATCTTTTTGAATTTTGAAAGTCAAACCAATTAGTCTGCTGGTTTTACTAATGTAAATATCTGGAAACTCAGCGCTTGGTGCTTCTACTTTTTGGTATCCTTCGATTTGACTGTTTTTTTGATGCTTGCGCACAACTACTGTGTATTTATCTAGTTTAACGTCTTTGATGTTAGAAAAAGTACTAATAATTTTGCGGTCTTGAGAATCTGCGTAAATTAGTTGTGGCAAGGTTATGCCAAAACCAGCAGTTTCTGCGAAATCAAAGAAAACTAAGCGATTCAAGATTTTGTTTTCTTTTTTGGCTTGTTCAAAATTATTTAAAGCGGTTTGTTGCTCGGGAGTAAGTGTTTTAGTATTGTCTAATTTAATTTTAAGAATTTCACTAATTTTTGCTTTTTCAGCAAGAGTTTGGATATACAAGTTTTGAAGTTCAACTAGGTTTGCGTAAACTACGCTGCTTTCTTTGCTTTGGAAAGTTGTGTATTCGCCAAAAGTTTTAGAAACTAAGTTGTGTTTCTTTTCGAGTTCTTTAATTTTATTAACATCGCTAATTTTATAAATCCCGATGTTAGTTTTGGAGTGTTTAATTTGTTTAAAAAAACTCTCTTCTTTAGTGGTTACCTTAGAAAGGATGTTGCTTTTGCCCTTATTGGCTTTTTGAAATATAGCCATAATTCCACTAACTAAAACAAACATAAAGAAGTAAAGTAAGAAAGTTAAAACTGCCCAAAGCACAGTTTTTTTAGTAACTTCGTAGCGTTGTGGTGCTTTAGTTTTTTTAACTGGTTCAAACTGTTTTTCGTAGTCTGGTCCAAATTGATCTACAGGATTGGTGTTTGGTTTAGTTTCTTTTAATTCATCTGGTTTTTTTTCAATGATTTCCATTATTGGCGCTCCTTACTTCTGAGTTTTCTGGCTCTTTTAGTGCTGCTTCTGTATCATTTGTTTCTAGTTCTTCAGTTTCAACTTCTATAACTTCGCTTTCATTTGATTGGCCTTCAACGACATTTGAATCTATATTGGTAGTTTCAATAACTTCAGGTTCAATTAAATCACTTTCAGCCTCTTTGGGGTTTGCTTGTTTATATGTATTCATTAGTTGTTTTTCTCTGACCTTCCAGGTTGTAGTTAAACAAAAAGGAACAGCAATAGCAATAGAAGAAATACCAACTACAATAAACGCAATTGCTAAAATTAACGAAAAAGTTTTAGTTGGGTCAAATAAATTGATATAAAAAGGAATTAACATCAAAAATCCTGCCACTGAATACAAAATATCGTCCATATTTTTTTCAAACTTATAAAAATAGAGACCAATAGTTGTGGCAATTAAGTTAACTCCAAATATAGACTTGGCAACTATATAGCAAATTAAAAGGTTATAATTAGTTGGACTTTTAATAAAACTAAAGCCGATTGTAACTGCCAAAATTATTGATGTAATTAAAATATAATAACTTCTTTTTTCTTTAAACATATCAACTAATTATACTAAATAAACTTAGGCTTTGTTATAATATAGCCGTCTTTTTAATTTATTTTGAAAGAATCAAATTGAGGTATTTATCGTGAAAAAAACTATCTTAGTAGTAGGCCTTGATAATTTCGGGCAAACAATTTGCAAGGACTTGTCTGAAAACGGACATATCGTTATTGCGCTTGATCAAACTAGTGAAAAAACTTTGAGAGTTGAGCCGTTTGTTGAACACGCGGCAACTGGGGTTTTGACAACTGCAGACATCTACAAGGACCTTGGACTTGGCCACGCTGATTGGGCAGTTGTTTCGTTTCCAACGCACTTTGACACTGCAATGATTATTGTAACTATCTTAAAAGATTTAGGAATGACAAATATTATTTGTCAGGTTACCAACGAATATCAAGAGCGAATTGCTAAAATGCTTGGGGCTTCTGTGACTATTTATCCAGATAACATCGCAAGTAAACAAACTGTTCGCAAAATCATTTGGCAAAACGTGCTTGAACACTACGCACTTGACCAAAACTACGGAGTTTACGAAGTGATTGTCAATACTAACCGTTTTGACGGAATTACTTTAAGAGAACTACAGTTTCCCGAAACTTACTCGGTAAACATTGTACTAATTCGCAGAGCAGGTGTGACTAAAATGCCTTCTAAAAATGAAGTTTTAGCGAAAAATGACGTAGTAATAGTGCTTTGCGAGCAAAACAAAATTAGTAAATTCCAAGAAATCTTAAATGACTAAACTGCTTTTTGCAAGTCATAATTTAAATAAAGTTAAAGAAATTAAAGCGTTTTTTTTAAATACTGGGTTTGAAATAATTTCTTTAACTGATTTAAATGACCAAACTAAAATAGAAGAATACGGGAAAACTTTTCAAGAAAACGCGTTAATCAAAGCGCGTTATTTTTTCAATAAGTATCATTTACCGACTATCACCGATGACTCAGGACTAGAAATAGAAGCTTTAGAAGGATACCCTGGTGTTGAAACTAAAAGAAAAGAAGCAGAAATTTTTCAAGACCAAGGAAAAAATTTATTTGAAAAACTTGCGGGTTTGAGTAAAAAAGCCTTGTTTAAAGTAGTACTTTGTCTTTATTTTAACGGTGAGGCTAAGTATTTTGATGGTGAAATTAAAGGCGAGGTCAAACCACGTGCTAAGTTTGTAAAAAATACTTTTTTGTATGACAACATTTTTTGGCCACGCGGTGCTAAACGTGCTTTTTGTGAGTTTTCTTTAAGCGAAAAAAATAAAATTTCGCACCGCGGGCAAGCAATTTCTAAGTTAATAAAATCAGTCAAAAATAAGACTTTTTTATTTAATCCTAAAAAAACTGCCTGCGCATTTATTAAAGACACTTTTGGTCTTGTACCTGAGTTTATAGAAAGACTAGAAAAAGGTCGCCAAAACTTTGTTTTTAAGTTCCAAGTATTTGGTAAACTCTACACCATTCGAATCCCTGGCTTTCCCGTTTATCCATTTATTTCGTATATTGATGAAGAAAAAATACTAGAGATTGCTGAAAAAAACTCAATTTGTCCAAAAACTTTTTATCACAACGCAGATACCGGAATTAAAATATCTAGATTTGTAGAGGCTGCTTTAGATATTAAACCTGACTTAAAAGAAGTGATTTTCAGACTAAAAGCACTTCATCAAATCAAAAAAGCAAAACCTTTTGACTATATTTCTCGTCTTGACGAAGCAATAAAAATGTCTAATTATATTACCGATAATTTGGTTTTTCAAGAAGGATATCAGTTATTCAAAGCAGAACACAAAGAATTGTTTAGCGGATTTTCACCTTGTCAAATTCACGGCGATTTTCAGACTGACAATATTTTGATAGACAAATATTTAGCAAAACCTTTAATTTCTGATTTTGAGTTTACTAGAACTGGGTACCCAATTGAAGATATCGCTAGTTTCACTGGACTTAGTTTAGTAAAAATTAAAGAGTTTTTTGCACTTTATTTTGAAAAAGAACCAGACAAAACCGAAATTAAAGCTGTGCTTTTTGCACGCCTTTTTCAAATGCTTTTTTGGAATGCGGTTGCTAATTTTAAAAAAACTAATGAAAATGCAAGTTTATTTAATTTAAATTGGCAAGAAATTGAGACTTATTTAAATAATGAAGTTAAAAATGCAATTAAAGCAATTGAGGACTTGAAATGAATATAGAGAAATTATTGCTACTTGAACGCACAGTTGATACAGTTTATATCATTAAGTCTTTTTTAGATAAAAACACAATTTCTTTGCAAGACTACCGACTTGCAGTTTTTTTCATGCAAGAAATACTTTTAGAAAACCACAAGCACAAAGAAACAATTGAAGTTTCTAACTCTGTTTGGCCAAAGTTCAAAGAAGCCGAAGAAAAAGATTATCTGCTTTTTTTAACTAATTGGTTTTGGGCGTATTTAAGAAGTAGCAGTGCAATAAACGCTCGCGAGATTTTTTTAAAAATCAAAGAAAAATATGGATACAAAGTTGACTTTGATTTAGTTTACTTAGAGACAAACTTACTTAAACTTGAACAAAAATTTGACTCAGAAAAAGTTATTTCTGAGCTGAAAAAATCAGATTTGCCAGAGCAATACGCTAGATACTATTTAAAAGAACTGGTTTCTTTTTTTGTCAGCCAAAACAAATTAGACTTAGCGTATGACTATTTAAATCAAGCCAATGCCAGATTTGATGAACGTGACTTTGAGCAAGAACTTAAATTGTTGTTTGCGCTTGGTTGGACAGATGAACTTAAACAAGTTTTAAAAGATTGTAAAAGCATGAGCCAATACAAAGTAATTTCGCAAGTTTATCACTATTGCATCGCAGTCAGCGAGCAAAACAATCACCGCGCGGATATTATTCAGTCAGAATACGAAAAAGATATTTTAAAGTTAACAGACAATGACTTAATTTTAATGTTTCTAGAAGCACAACTCAAGTTTTTTAAAGCAAACTCACAACGCAACAACGAAGAAAAAACTGCGAAGCGAATTGCTAAATTTCAGCAAAAAAAAGACAAAACAACAAAGTTAATTTTAGACGAAGAGTCTGTTGTTTCACTAGAAGATGTTTCTAAACCTAATTTAGAAGTAAAAGAAAAAGGTATAAAAGTTGAAGCCAAAGTTTATCAAAACTTCTTTGATGTTATGACTTTTTATACCAAAATTCCGCAAGACTTAAGTCTAAGAGAAACCCTTCGTAGTCTTTTAATTAAAAGCGAGGCTTTGGTGCCAGCTGCTGATTTAGTGATTTTAAAAAATCAAACTTTATATAACTACAAAAAAGAAAGACTGTACAACAAAGATATTGAAGATATTCAGTTAACCGATACAGTTTTTAGTAAACTAGTTCAAGTTAATTTTGATAAAATATACCAACAAGGCGATTTAACTGAGTTTAAAAACCCGCTTACAGGCGGTCCCTACCTACCCGAATACCAAACACTTTACTGTTTTTCTTTAAGCAAAAACGTAAAGTTTGTCGTGCAAAGCCATAACTTTCAAGAAAGTGAGTATTCATACTTTAAGTTGCTATCAGCGCTTATTTTAGATGTTTTTGAAAAAGATAATAACTTACTTAAACTGAAACAAATTACTAACTTATTTGCAACATTAAAAGAAAACTCAAATCTAGCGTTTAAATACTACGTAGACGAACAAGTTCATCTAAGCACAGGAATGCGCACGCTTTTAGACGGAATTGAAATAACTACACTAGACCAATACTGCACGCAAATTGCAGGTAGCGACAAAATTAGTTATAAAAAAGAGTTTTTAACTTGTAGTTTAAAACCAGGAAACTCCCTTAAACAAAAATATAGACTGAGAAAAAAACAAGTAATGGAACTTGCAAGTTCTGTTGATGTGCTTGGCAAAGTTGTGGTATTTTCACTAGTTTTAGACATAGACGAAGAACAAAGTACAATTAACACGCTTGCCGAAACCGCGAAGGTCAACAATATATACGGGCTGTATTCACACACTGAACTTGAGCGCACTTTTCAAAGTAAGTTAATTGATAAGTTTTCCTTAATTTTAATAGAACTCAACTTTGACAACCGCCACCTTTACTCACTGGAACTTCAAGAAAAATATATCGCTGAGTTTCTAGATGTCTTAAAAGAGTTTTTCAACACTGAGTCAATTTACTTCATTCAAGACAACAAGTTTGCTTTGTTTGTAGATTTTAACGATATCAGAGCTTTGGGCAATGTGCTTAGTGAACTAAGTAAAAAAGCACAAAGTATTGGCAAACAAAACTGCTTAGAGTTAACCTTTTTATTTAATGCCTCTGCGCTTAGATATCCAACTGCTACCTACAACAAAACTTTTAAAAAAATCTATAGGTTTGCAGACCTTGCTTTAAACCTTGCAAAAACCAACGGCAAAGTTTTCCATATTTTTGAAAAAGAAGATTTGCACCAAGATATTTTTGAAGACGACGTTATCAAACTAATTTTAAACTATCCAAATAAGTTGAAGTTAATGCTTTTGCCGATAGTTGATGAAAACAAAAATGTTGTGCTTTACCAAGCGGGCTTTAATCTAGACGGCTATGACCTTGATTTTAAAGAAGTCAAAGAGATTGCAAAAAAACACAGAAAAGCCACAGAAATCGATACAATTTTATTTAAAGAAGTTGTAGACGCACTAAACATAGCTACTGAAAGATTTGGCCAAATATTTGATGTTCTGTTGCCACTTTCCGCAGAGTCTTTAATGTCTCTGGACTTTAAAAAACAAGTCAGTAAACTGAAATACAAATATTTGGCACCGCACATTTGCTTCCTATTTCCAAACGAAGAAGAACTGCCTGGCATAGTTGAAAACTTCAAACAAAGCCTTGAACAGAATAAACATAAAGTGTTTACCAAAAATATCTCGGCTTACTTAAGATACGGTTTTCAAGGAGTTGTCCAAAGATACACAGACGGTATTCGTTTCACTGAGTTCATCAAGATGTTTGCCCTTGAAACTAAAAAAACTAACTCTTGTTTAATTGTCAAAGATTTAACTAAAAAAGAAGATTTTAACTCTTTGAAAAAAATCAAAGACCTTTGTTTCCAAGGTAAGTTATTCGCTCCAATTTCAGTTAGTGAAATATTTAGTAAAATGCAAGAAAGTACAGAGTCAAAACCCGAGTTAGAAAGTGAAAACGAGATTTAAAAAATCTCGTTTTTTTATTTTTAAAATCGCGAAAAAACCGTCTATTTTTAGGTTTACTGTGTGTTTCGTGGTAAAATTAAAACCAAAGAGGTACTAATTTATGGACAGAATAGAAGACAAAAAACTAATTGGCCAAAAAGTCAAAGTAGAAAAAGAAAGAAGTTATGGAGTAGTTACCAGAATAGACTATGAACACGGTTTAATTTACGTGATATTTGCTAGAATGCGTGAAGAAAAATACCCTTACCCAGAGGCAATTGACCAAGGTATTTTAACTCCTGTTGGAAAATAATTATGGAAATTTCAAAAGACCTGCTTAAAAAATACAACAAAAGTTTCACAAAGAACAAACAACTTAGTGCAATTAAAAGAGCGCTTGTACGCTCTAAATTAGCAGATGTTGTTTATGTTCAAGAAAGTGAACAACTAGTTAGCACACATTTTTCACATGTTATCCCTGCTTTAAACATCTCAAACCAAAAACAGTCTGGTCGCTGCTGGATGTTTTCAGGTTTAACTTTTTTAAGATATCAGATAGCGGAAAAATTAAAACTAGAGAGTTTTGAACTTTCTCAGTCTTATTTGCAATACTACGATTTGCTGGAAAAAGTAAATTACTTTTTTTCAGTAATTGACAAAAACTTAAGTCTAGACCCAGAAGACCGCCGTTTTATGTTCATTAACGAACTTTTAACTGGAGACGGTGGCTACTGGCAATACTTTGTTAATTTAGTTAAAAAATATGGAATTGTGCCAAAATCTGTACAACCCGAAAATGCACAAACTTCAAATACTCACCATATGCAAAGTTTAATTACTTTAATTGCCAAAAAATACGCAGCCGACGCTCAAAGTAATTTCAAAGCAGGCAAAGTTGAATTAAATAAAGAACTTAGAGAAAAAGCATTTTTAGATGCTTTTAAAGTTATTTCTAGTTCAATGCCAGCACCAATTGAAAAATTTGACTTTGAATACACCGATAAAGACAAAAAATACCACATTGAACGCAACTTAACACCGCAAACCTTCTTTGAAAAATACATTGACATTAATTTGGATGACTACGTGACTGTCTCTTCAGACTGCTCACGTAACTTTGAGTTTATGCAACCATATGAACTTGAGTACTGCACTAATATGGAAGGCGCGCCATGCCAAGTTGAGTTTAACTTACCAAAACAAAGACTAATTGAACTAACAGTTGCTCAGCTTAGAGACAACTTGCCTGTTTGGTTTGCCTGCGATGTTGGCAAAGAAAGCGACTCTAAACATTTTGCGAGTGAAATGGTGGCTTGGAAAGAAATTTTTGGCCTAGACCTTGAGTACTCAGAAAAAGACAGGATTGAAATGCAAGAACTTAGACTCACTCACGCCATGGTTTTCACTGGTTTTTCTGAAGTTAAAAAACAAGTTACTAAGTTTAAAGTAGAAAACTCATGGGGAACTGAACCTGGGTTTTCAGGAATTTATCCGATGTCTGTAAGTTGGTTTAAAAAATATGTTGGCGAGGTTATTATTGACAAAAAATACTTAACTGAAGAAGAAAGACAAGCACTTTTAAAGAAACCAATCTTAAAACAATACTTTGAATTAAACTAAACAAGTAAATTAAAAGCCCCACAATGTGGGGCTTTTAAAATGTTTTTTTTTAAGTTAAGAAAAAAACTATTTTCTAACTTCTTTAATACGGGCAGCCTTAGTTGAAAGATTACGGATGTAGTTAAGTTTAGCACGGCGTACTTTACCGTGTCTAGTTACTTCAATTTTGGCAATTAGCGGTGAGTGGATTGGGAAAGTTCTTTCAACTGCAACACCGTAAGAAATTTTTCTAACAGTAAAAGTTTCAGAAACTCCTCTACCTTGTCTCTTAATTACCAAACCTTCAAACAACTGGGTTCTGGTACGTTTTTCTTCCTTAATGGTAACGTGTACTTTAACGTTATCACCAGGTCCGAAACTAGGGACATCTTGCTTTAAGTAAGATTTTGTTAACTCAGCAAGTAATTGTTGACCTTTTAAACTCATATTGGGTCCTCCTTGTAAGATTTTTTAAAAGAATGTGTTCATGCTAATTTTTAATAAATTATTTGAGTTGCAGCGGACCACATACCTTATAATTTTATAAAATTTTTCTAAATATTTCAACTAATATAACAACGTAAAAACTAGCTTAAGGCAGTGGTTTTGTTGTAAGTTCGCGTGTATTTTTTACATTTTCTTTTGACAAACAATATTGAGTTTTGCAAGTATTTGCCAACAATTTTCATTTATCGTGTTTTTGAGATATAATTTTTGTGTATTGAGAGGTGCTTAGTGCAAGATATTAAACTACAAAAACTTGAACGAAGTTTAAAACAAACAAGAACAGCATTTATTTTATCTATTGTGTTGTTATGTTCATTATTTTTTATACCAGTTTTTGTTATACTGGTATTACCTTTTTTACTTACAAGTTTAATCGGACTATACGTGTTTACAATGATTGTGTTTTTCTCTGGAATAACTGCGATTGGCATTACCTATTTAGTTTTTTACATAATTGCTCTAGTTAACGAGTTTGACATTGAAAAAGTTCACGATATTCTGTTGATTGTTGGTTTCTTTGTTACAATTGTGGGAATCGTTGGACTATATTTAAAAGCCAACTTCCTAAGAGACGAAATTACAAAATTAAAAATTCAACCAAAAGATATAGAAAATAAAGAAACTATCATTCTTTAAAAAGTTGTTTTTTAAAAAAAATAGAGTGCTTATTTAAGCACTCTATTTTTTTTAAGTTCAGAAACTATATAGCCAACGAAGTGAATAGAACCAGTAAAAATATAGGTTTTATTGTCTTTAAAATTAAGTTCAGTAAGTGAATTTAAATATTTGATATTAGGATTTTTTATTTCGTTAAATGAATAGCAGCGAATATCTGGAAAATCTAAATATTTAACTTCTATTTTTTCTTTTAAAAAAAGTTCAAAAATACCTGCGTAGTCTTTAGGTTTTAAAACAGAAAGTACAACACACGGATTTTTGAGTTTTTTAATTTCGGGAATGATTTGAGAAATTGCTGCTAGATTGTGGGCACCGTCTACTACAATATTTGACTTTAATTTAGCAAATCTAAAAGGGATTTTAGTTTTTTTCAAGGTTTTTTGGATTTTTTTGACAGAAATATCGGTAAAGTTTAGAAAATAAGTTAAAACTAAAGCCAAATTTTGTTTTAAAAAGCCTTCGTTAAAATTAGTTTTAAAAACATGTGTTTTGTCGTATATGACTTGATTTTCTTTACTGATATCAAACTTATTAAAATCAGTTAAAAAAACCGGAGAGCGGTTGGCTTCGCCAATTTGTTTGATTTCTTCAAAAAAAGTTGAATCGTTTGTAAAAAACAGCTGATGGTCTTTAAGGGTTGCTATTTTATCCTTAAAAATATCTTCAAGACTAGTGCCCAGCGTTTCAGTGTGGTCAAGTCCAATGTTGGTCAAAAAAGACGCTTTGTATCTGAAGCAGTTTGTGACATCATTTTTTGCACCAATTCCAGCCTCAATTACAAGACAATCGCAATTTTGGGCTTTAAAGTAAATCAAGGCTGTTAAAAAAGTTAGCTCAAAAAAAGAATAGGCTTGAAAAAAACCATCATAAAGTAGCGTAGTTAGAATAGTGTATAGTTTTTTTGCGCTAATCTGTTTAGAGTTTACCTGAATTCGTTCACTAAAGTCAATGTAGTGAGGAGAAGTAAAAAGACCGACTTTTTTATATTTACGCTCAAAAAGTTTGGCTAAAAAAATCGCAGTGCTACCTTTGCCGTTAGTGCCAACCACATGGACTTTAAAAGTGTTTTGAAAGTCTAGATTTAAATATTTTAAGGCTTTTTTAATTCTTAAAATATTTTCATCTTTTGGAAAGCCAGTTCTAATATAAAGATGTTCAAGTAAAAGTTTTAATTTATCTTTCAAGCGCATTTTTAACTTTTTCAAACTCTTTTAAGTATTTTGCGTACTTTTCTTTTTCTAAATTAATTTTAGTAGCAGGAGCCTTAGCTAAGAACCCAGAATTATTTAAAATTGACTCAGATCTTTTAATTTCAGCCTCAAGATGTTTAAATTGTTCTTTTAGTTGTTCTGGGTTTTGTTTTTCTGCGTGTACAAATACCGAGAAATTAGCATCAATTAACTCAGCAGACTCAACTTGGCATGCGTCTGCTAGGTTCAGTTCTGCTAGTTTTAAAATTGAACGAATGTTTTCCAGGTTTTCAAAAAGTATTGATTTAGTTTTTGCGTTTTTAGCAACCAAAGTAACAGACAGGGCTTTAGTAATTTTGTTTTCGGCTATATATGAACGCACCATCAAAAGCACTTTTTTAAATATTTCAAAATCCGCAAAAACTGCCTTGTTGTCCTCTTTTTTAGCCTTTGGCCAATGAGCAGTAATTATGAGTTCTGAGTTGTACATTGAAAAAATGTTTTCGGTTACAAAAGGAACTATAGGATGCAGTAGTTTTAGAATTTGGCTAAGCACATAGACTAAAATTTTGTTAGTGTTATCTTTTAGTTCTTCAGTTCTTTTTTGTACTTTTGCAATTTCTAAGTATTCAGATGAAAAGTCTTGCCAAATAAAGTTTTGCAGAACTTTTGCTGATTCTTGAAACTCATATTTTTTAAATAAACGGGTGTATTTTAAAATAGTTTCATTTAAACTTGCCAAGATATAGTTATCTGCCAAAGTTTTTACAAAAACTGATTTTACAGGCTTTGTGTAATCATTTAAAATAAACCTAGAAATGTTCCAAAGTTTATTTAAATTATTCCAGGCAGACTCAATTTTAACACGGTCATATCTAATGTCAGTTCCAGGAGAAGATGAAGTTACTAAAAAATATCTTAAACTATCCGCTCCAAACTCTTTAATAACATCAAATGGGTTAATCCCATTATTAAGCGATTTTGACATCTTTTGTCCATCTGCTGCTCTGACAAGTCCGTGGATTAAAACTTCTTTAAAAGGATCAGTTTTGGCAATATCTAGACTTTGGAAAATCATTCTAGAAACCCAGAAAAATATTATGTCATACCCAGTTACAAGAAGTTGTGTTGGAAAGAAACGCAGAAGGTCGCCTGGTTTTTGTGAAAGACAAGAAAGCGGCCAAAGAGATGAAGAAAACCATGTGTCAAGGACGTCTTCGTCTTGGCACCAACCTTCGCCAGGTGACTCAATTTGTGCTTTAATTTCTGTGCCCTTATACCAAACTGGTATACGGTGTCCCCACCAAACTTGGCGAGAAATACACCAGTCTAGGGTATCTGTCATCCAGTTGATAAAGATTTTTTTAAATCTAGCAGGATAAAACTTAGTTTTAGAACTACGCGCGAGTTTAGAAAAATAATCCATTTTTAAAAACCACTGCAACGAAAGTCTAGGTTCAACTACTGTGTCTGTACGCTCAGAGTAGCCAACTGAGTTAAGGTGTTCTTCGGCTTTAATAAACTGACCAGTTTCAGTTAAATCTGTAAGTAAATTCGCTCGGCAAGCAAAACGGTCTTGGCCTTCATATTTACCAGCCATTTCATTTAAAGTTCCGTCTTCATGCATGCAAAGTGGTTTGGCTAGATTGTGTCTTTTGGCAACCTCGAAGTCATTTGGGTCGTGAGCAGGAGTTACTTTTACAACCCCAGTTCCAAAGTCTTTTTCCACGTATTCATCAGCGATTATCGGAATTTCTGTGTTAGTAGTTGGAATTAAAACAGTTTTGCCGATTAAAGTGCTATATCTTTCGTCTTTGGGATTAACCATTAGCGCTTGGTCGGCAAAGCAAGTCTCAGGGCGGGTAGTGGCAACCACTACTCCGTCAGTTTCACTTCCTTTAAATAAATATTTAATAAAGTAAAGTTTAGATTTGCTTTCTTTATGTACAACTTCTATATTTGAAAGCGCAGTTTTTGCCTGAATGTCCCAGTTAATGATTTTGTAGTCTCGGTAAATTAGACCACGTTCATAAAGTTCAATAAAACGTTTTGCAACGATTTCAGAATGTCCTTTGTCAAGGGTAAAAAGTTCACGAGAATAATCTAGAGACAGTCCCATTTTTTGCCATTGTCGGCGAATTGTGTCCTCGTGCTCTGTTTTCCAGTCCCAGGCTGCTTTTAAAAACTCAGTTCTACCGATTTCAAAACGGTTAGTACCTTGTTCTTTTAGTCTAGCGTCAACTTTAGCCTGAGTTGCAACTCCAGCGTGGTCGGTTCCAGGAAAGTAAAGTGCCGCTTTTCCTTGCATTCTCTGAAAACGAATTACGGCGTCTTGCAGGGTATTGTCATAAGCGTGGCCGATGTGCAAAATTCCGGTAATATTTGGTGGTGGAATTACGACAGTAAAACCTTTGCCTTTTTCGGAAGGTAAAAAAGCATTGGCCTTAAGCCAACGCTCATAAATTAAATTATCATTTGCAAAACTATATTTTTTATCCATTTTGTTTTTCTAAATTAGTCTTTTTTTAACGTGATAGCAAAGCCCAGTAATGTTAGCGCCTGAATGCACACAAATAGTTTTAGTTAAAAACGAACGAACTATCTTGATATCTGGACAATGCTCACTTATTTTGTCTTCTAAATATTTAGCAAAGCGTTCATCGTCAATTGTGGCAATCGCCACGGTTTTTTCGTCAATCTCGCCTTTTTTATAGTGTTCAAAAAAAACATTAAACACATTTTCCAAGGCTTTGATGTGTGTGCCTATTGACTTTCTTGGCAAGATATCGTTTTGCTCTGAGTGGAAAATTGGCTTAATTTGCAAAATAGAGCCAATTAGCGACTGCATACCAGAAACTCGGCCGCTTCTTTTTAGGTAACTAAGGTCTTTTGAGATAAACTCAATAACCATGCCTTTTTTGTATTCGTTTAAGAAATTTAAAAACTCATCAATTGACTTAACTTGGTCTTTAATTTCGACTGCTTTTTTAATAAGCATAGTAACACCTGCAGCAATTTGCCAGGTGTCTATAAAAAAAGTACGGTTTTTATATTCTGGGGCTAAGTTCTTTAGGGCAATTTGGAAGTAGTTTAAAGAGGCTGAGTATCTTGAGCCAATGCCAAAGTAAACTAAATAGTTATCGTTTCCTTTAAGTTGACTTTCAATTAGACTCAGAAAAACCTCAGGGCTAGGGGCTGCAGTTTTTGGAACATCTTGAGTTTTAGCTTGATTGACTTTGGCAAAAAACTCAAGTGCGTCATTTTCACCGTTGTCAGGAAAAGTTTCTTCATTGAAAGTAATTTGAAAAGGAAATTGAAAAATTTCTGCTGATTTTTTAAATTCAGGCGAAATATCTGGGGATGAATCGGTCATGATAATAATTTTTTTCATGCTGTTTTCTCCTTAAAATAATTAGTTAAGTGTTCAATTAAGACTTGACTAGAAAAGGCAGTTTCGTTATTTACAAAAAATAATTCAGAGTTTGGAAACTGCTTTTGAAATTGATTTTTTTTACTAAATACCTTAGACTTTTTTTCTTTGTCTACTTTAGTAAAGCAAATTAAAGGACAAATGCCTTGACTTGACAAATATTCATACATCTCTAAGTCTTTATGAGTTGGACCTACATAAAAATCCATTAACATCAAAACTAAAGCGTAGCCTTGCATGCCAATATAAGTTCCAAGTAGACGTGTAAAGTTTTCTTGAGTTTTAAAGTCAACTTTAGCAAACCCATAGCCAGGTGTGTCCACTAAGTAAAACAAGTCTTTGTATTTAAAGTAGTTAAGCGCAATAGTTTTGCCGGGTTTTTGAGAAACTTTTGCGATTTTACTTTGAAAAAAGTTGTTAATAAAACTAGACTTACCTACGTTGCTGCGTCCAAGCAGCAAAACTTCGGGTAAGTCAGTCGGTTTAGTTTTTAAATCAAATACTGATTTGACAAACATTTAATAAAAATTACTCATTTAAGCAACTAAGGCTGCTTTCAAAACTTCTTTGATTTCAGAAACTGGTGTGATTTCAAGGTCTTTAAGCACTTCTGCAGGAATATCTTGAATATCTCGGACATTGTCTTTTGGAATCAAGATTTGTCTCAGGCCTGAGCGGTGTGCAGAAATTGCTTTTTCTTTTAGGCCTCCAATTGGCAGAATTTGGCCGGTTAAAGTAATTTCTCCAGTCATTCCGACTGTGTGTTTAACTGGTTTTTTTGTCAAAAGCGAAACAATTGCTGTGCACATAGTAATTCCAGCACTTGGTCCATCTTTTGGAACAGCGCCTTCTGGGACGTGGATGTGAATTGTGTTTTTCGCAAAAATTTCAGGGTCAATTCCAAACTCTTCGGTTTTAGATTTCACAAAAGAAAGCGCGGTAATCGCAGATTCTTTCATGACGTCACCAAGTTTTCCGGTTAAAACAACATCGCCTTTGCCGGCATAAGTATTTGCCTCGATTTTTAAGGTATCGCCGCCATACGCAGTATAAGCAAGGCCGGTGACAACTCCAACTTGGTCCTTTTGATCTGCAATATTGTGGAAAAATCTAAACTTTCCAAGGTATTCTTCTAAGTTGTTTTCATTTATTTCTAAAGAAGTTAATTCTTTAGCTAGTAGTTTTTTGACAAACTTACGAGAAATGGTGCCAATAAGTCGGTTTAGTTCGCGAATTCCGGCTTCACGAGTGTAGTGCTGAATTAGTTTATAAATGCCTGCATCTGTAAAAGTAAGTTGACCTGGTTTAATTCCGGCTAGTTTTAAGTTTTCCGGAATTAAGTATTCAGTGGCAATGTGGTATTTTTCAACTTCGGTGTAGCTGCTTAACTGAATAATTTCCATTCTGTCCATTAAAGGTTCTGGAATGTTTTCCAAGTAATTGGCAGTTGTGATAAACATCACTTTAGACAAGTCAAACGGTTCTTCTAAAAAGTGGTCTTCAAAACGAAAGTTTTGCGAAGGGTCTAGAACTTCAAGAAGTGCGGCCGCTGGATCTCCTCGGTGAGATTTGCCAATTTTGTCAATTTCATCAAGTAAGAAAAGTGGGTTTTTAGTGCCGGCTTTTACCATGCCTTTCAAAATTCGGCCAGGAAGTGCCCCAACGTAAGTGCGGCGAAAACCTAGGATATCAGACTCATCATCTGCTCCACCTAAAGAAATTTTGGTAAAGTGTTTATTTAAAGCCTCGGCGATAGAAATTGCTAAGGAAGTTTTTCCGGTTCCAGGAGGTCCAACTAAACAAAGAATTGCTTGCGGGACTTTTTTGGTCTTAATTTGGACAGACAAGTACTCAAGAATTTTGTCTTTAACTTGTTTTAGTCCATAGTGTTTTTTGTCAAGTGCTGTTTTGACTTTTTTAATGTCAGTGCAGTCTTTTGAAAATTTGTTCCAAGGAAGAGAAACTGCAAAATCTAGATAAGTTTTAATTGAGCCGGCTTCAGGAGAATATGAAGAGGCAGTTTGGTATTTCTTAAGTTCATTTAGCAAGTTAGTCTCAGTTTGCGCAGGCATTTTAGCGGCTAAAATTGCGGCTCTGATTTGCTCAATTTCGTCAATCTTGCGGGCGCGATCTCCAAGTTCGTTTTGAATCGCTTTCATTTTTTCTCGCAAAAAATACTCGCGTTGTGCTTCGTCTATCGATCTTTGTACTTCTTCTTGGATTTTTTTCTCCAAAGAATTAGTCATAGACAGATACTCAAAGTCAATCAGCGCTGTTTTAAGCAAGTCTTCCATAGTATTTGCGTTTAGGTAGTTTAGTCTACGCGCAAACTCGCGAGTTAAACTATTGCCAAGCAGATAAACTTCTTCGGCTGAATTAAACTCGACATTGGAAAGTTCTTTTGAGTCGCCTGGCGCTGATTTTAAAAACTCACGATTTTTTTCAACTAACAATTTTTGTGTAACTAAGGCTTTTTCAGATAAGTTTTGGCTTTCTACATCTGCGTATTCAAAAGAACAGGAAGCAAATGGAGATTGGCTAGACGCAGGAAAATAATTTATTAGTTTAATTCGTCTAGAGACATGGAATTTCACTTTATATGAACTTTCTGTGCCTGGCAGGTCATTTTTTATCTTAAAGCCAACTTTGGCGATTACTCCAAACTGCTCTAAGTCTTTTTGTTCTGGATTTTCAATGTCTGGGTTTTTTTGAATTAGCAAAATTATTTGTTTGCCAGTTCCGCGTTCCGCGGCGTCCAAGGCCTTTACAGAACTTGGTCTGCCGATGTCTAGACGAAGTGAAGTGGCAGGTAGCGGCACTGAGTTTCTAAGTGGAACAACTGGCAGTAAATTTTCTTGATTTAAATCCATTTTTACACTAGTTTAGCATTCTTGACAATAAAGTCGTGAGCTTTGCCGACTTTTAAGTCTTTGGCTACGTTTTCTTTGGTTAATTGTTTTTTAACTTCTTCGACAGAAGTGTTGTATTGTTTGGCGATTTCTACAAAATGTGCCTCAATTTCTGCATCAGTTACGTCTATTTTTTCAGCGTTTGCAATTGCGTCTAGTGTTAAAGCCTCGTGAATTTGTTCGTATGCTGCTTTTTTCTCTTCAGCTTTAGCGTCTTCTGTTTTTTTGCCAGTCATCTCTAAGTATTGTGTGTAGTTTAAACCATAGGCTTTCAGACTTTCTTCAATACGGCGACGATTGCGGTTAGCTTGTGCTTCAATCATCGCATCTGGAATTTCAATAACCGCGTTGTTTGAAGCCTCTTCAAGTGCTTCTTTTTTAATGCGCTCATTTTCTTGTTTTTCTTTTAGTTGAGAAATAACTGATTTCATGTGGGCCTTGTATTGTTCAACTGTCTCAATTTTGTCTTTTTTCAGATCTTTGACCCACTCATCGGTTAAAGCAGGAAGTTCAGATACTTTAACTGAATTAACACGACATTTAAAAACAGCAGCCTTACCTTTTAAGTCAGCAGCCTGATAGTCTTCTGGAAAAGTTACGTTAACATCTTTTTCTTCACCTGCTTTTAGACCGATTAGTTGTTCTTCAAAACCAGGGATAAATTGACCAGAGCCAATTTTTAAATCAAAATCAGTCCCTTTTCCGCCAGGGAAAGCCACGTTGTCTACAAAACCTTCAAAGTTAATGTTGGCAGTGTCTCCTTTTTCAACTAGTTTGTCTTTAGCAACTAGTTTAGCAGAGCGATTAAGTTCTTCCGTGATTTTTTCGTCAACTTCTTTTGCTGTTACTTTAGTGTTTGGTTTTTTAATTTCAATGCCTTTGTACAAGCCTAGTTTAACTTCAGGTTTTACCGGAATTGTTAAAATGACTTCAAACTCTTCTTCGGCTAATTTTGGTTCTTTTGGATTCAGTTCCACGTTTGTAGGTTCTGCAACTACTTCATATTCTTTGGCAAAAAGCACATCTTCAAACTTAGCGTTGATAACAAAGTTTAAAGCGTCGTTAAAAAGTGAAGCTTTGCCGTATCTGTTTTCATAAATAGAACGTGGTGCTTGTCCTTTTCTAAAACCTTTGATTTCTACTTTTTCTTTTACTAATTGATATGCGTAGTCAAGTCCGCTTTCAAAGTCAGCAAGTGAGACTTTTGCTGTGACTTTTATCTGATTTTTTTCTAATTTTTCTATTTTCATATATGTCTAATTCCTCCGTGCATACTTAAATATTTTACCATAATATAATATATACAAAGCAGACCAAGAGCCTTTAAGGGTCTTCGCTTTAATTAACTACACAGGGAGACTTTTTGTAAATGATTAAAAAAATTTTTGTTTTTGATATTGACGGCACTCTATACTCCAAAAAACACAAACAAATTTTGCCAAATACACGCAAACTACTTAAAGAGTTGAGTGAAGACAAAGAAACTCTCTGCGGAGTTGCAACAGGACGGGGAAAGCCGAAAATCAAAGTTTTGAAACCAGTTTTGAAGTATCTTGATTTTTTAGTACTTTCAAACGGACAATATATTGAGTTTCAAAAAAAGTTAATTTCTAAACATTGTTTTTTCAACCACGATGTCGTTAAATTAAACGAAATTTGTGCAAGTAAACGAGTTAATCTAGGGTTTACAACAAGCAAGTTTGCGTATTACGCAAATATGCACGACAGCGCTGAAAAAATGCGCGAAAAAGAGTTTAAACTTGTGAATAATAAAAGTATTTTAAGTAAAGAAATTTACTCACTTTGGTTGTCTTCAAGCTATCCTGAAGACTTGAGTTCAATTAAAAATAGTTTTAGTAGTTTAGACTTTTATTTTTGGAATAAACAAAAGGGTCTTGACTGCACTTTAAAAGGTTTTTCAAAGCAAAAAGGAATTGAAATTTTAAAAAGTTATTTAGCCAAAAATCAGTTAATTGGAAAAGATTGTAAAGTAATAGCGGTGGGAGACGGTGAAAATGATTTTGAGATGTTAAAACATGCAGATGTATCGGTATGTATGGAAAACTCAGATTGTGTTGAATTAAAAAAGAATGCTGATTTAATTGCTCCATCTGTAGATAGTGATTTACTTTATTGTTTGTTTAAGGAAAAGTTAATAAGAAACTAAACAAAAAAGTACCCTTAACCTAGTTTTCTAGGAAGGGTACTTTTAACACTAATCTATTAGTGTTCTACATAGCAGATGTATGTTTTGATTTCAATAAGTTATCTAATGCCAACTACAACATCAATAACCCAATATATGTTGAATAAAAGTTAACTAAAAAAATAATTTAGCGTTTTGAGTTTAAACGTAGTATTTAAGCCTAGAAAAATTTAAGAAATAGGAACCTTGTGTTGTTTTGCCAAAAAACTTTTTGATTTGTTTATTTGCAATAAAACTTAAACAAAAGTTTAAGAATAAATGTATGGACGAGTTGGAACAACACCACCGATGAAGTTCATTGAGTATGTAGTATCCGAAAAATAGGTTTGATTTGAACGATAAACACCTATGATTCCATCAATATAAGAACTATTGTAAGCTAGATGTTTTTCAGCAGTAAGGTATGCGCATTGACGTCTTTCTTGATTGTTATATTTTGCATCTTGAAAATTCCAACTACTCAAATACTGAGTTAAACTAGTCGGAATTAGTTTGGCAAAATCAATACCACGATACACTTGAGTAGTTTCGCCAGGCCAAGGTCCAAGAATTTCTTTCGCATAGTCTGTTGGTTCTTTAATTAATTTGTTTATCTTGCTTGGATTTAAAGAGTGATAAAGAGCGCTGTCGCCATGATGCCAGGTAGGTGGCGTAAGTTCAGCAATTCCCATAACCGCAGCAATATCTTTAAGCATTGCTTTGAAAATTGAGTTTTTGAATTCATATCCAGCTTCACCACGATTGGCAGATATAGTGTATGGCGAAAAGTCAATAATTTTTTCAGTCATTAGACTTTCTTTTGTAGCTAGTTTCTTCCAAACAACATCTTCAAACTTAAAGTATTTGCCGTTATATTTCTCAAAGCGATTGCCTTGTGTATCTTTAACAAATACTCGGTTAAATTTAGCAACAAGGTCAAAGCCATCTGCGTTGAAGTTAAGTGTTCTTTCGCTAACTTCTTCGGCTTGCAAACTACCTGGATTTTCAACTAAAGTTTGTGGGTATTGATATTTAACTTCTTCATACCAACCAAATTTCAAGGAGACTTCTGTGTTTTTTGTAACTAAGTGAGTTTCAATGTCGGCTAAATTGTGTTTTGCAACTTTTTGGCCGTCAATACGAAAATCCAGACGGTCAAAGCCATAATATTCAACTTGACTTATATTAATTTTGCCAATTGCAGCACCGTGTTTAAGTTGGCGTTCGTATAATTGGTATAGATCTTGCGGTGCACCCTCTACTTGGAAAGTTACTTTATAGATGTGTAGTTTTAAATAGACAGTAATGACATTATGTTGGTCATCTTTGTGAACAGTGATTGTAGGATATGAAAAAGTCATTTCGTATTTTTCAGGGTCAGGGTTTTCATATTTAGCGGCGTAAAATGAACCAATTTTTGCTTTGTCTTTTTTAAATTTAGTTATCTCGTATTCACCGTCTAACTTTTCCTTGCGGATTTCATAAGTAATGTCTCTTTCTTTGGCTTGGTAAACCGGATATAAGTAAATACTTTGGTTAGTCATAGGGGCAACAAATTTAGTTAAAGGACCATCTAGATTATCAGGATACTTAGACCAACCCACAAAGGTTTCTGAATCAGTATCTGGAAGTTTGCGAGATAAGTTCACCAAGCGAGTCATTTTAACTTGCACAGCCTCTGGATATTGGTCATTATTAGTTTTTTTGTAGTATACAGTGACAGACTTAAGTGAATAGTACTGATAAACCTTAACGGTATTTACACCTGGAGTTAATTCTGCTGTTAGTTGATTTGCTTTACTTGTATCTAAAAAGTAAAGGTCATTGTTTAATTTAGGATATGCTTCGTATTTTGCACCCAATTCCACTAATTGGTCTCGCTTAGTTTCAATAATTTCGTCGTACTTATCGTTTAAATCAGCAGACTCACCTTGTTTTTCAAGGTAGTGCACGATTTGATAATTGACTTTGTGAATTTCAACTTCAAAGAAAGGCAAGAGGTCAACAGGTCCAGCAATTCGGTAAGTACTGAAATCAAAAGCAGAAGTTTCTAAATAAGCACCGTTCATTTCCTTGCTGTTTTGCCAGTGTTTAAATGTATATGTGCGGCCGTGGAAAGTAATATTAGGGTTAATTAACGGTTTTGGTATTTTTGCACCGTACTTCAGCATTAGTTTAGTTGGCATATCGTTTATTTTTAGACCTTGGTTTGAAAAGTAATAATGATTTATAAAATGTCTATCCCAAGTTATTTCAAAAACTTTGCGTTTGTATCTTAACTTAAATACGGTAGACCCGTCTGGTGCAATATGTTTAGTTTGACTGTCTGACATTGTAAAACCGTGGTAGTACTTCCACATACCATCTTTGCCATCAACAGTTACTTGGGTATTAGAAATTGCTCTTCTGGTAACTGTGCGAACTTCTTCAGCGATATCACCTTCAATTCCTTCAAAAATATGCTCAATTGTGTAAGTTGTGTAGTCTGGCGCAAATACTGCGTAGACTTTAGTAGTGTTTCTAGTAATGATAAAATCAGAAGGTTTTTCTTTTGGAGCGTAAGTCCAACCAATAATCTTCCAGCCTTTTTTGACGTTAGTATTTGTATTAAACCTAAAGTAATTGCCAGCAGTTGCTTGAATAGATGGCCAGGTTGGGTTTTCTACTTTGTCTAAGTCTTCGTCGTCAACGGTTGGAGTGATATCAACAGTAACATTTTTCTTTTTATATTTAGCCTCTAGGAATATGTTTTTGTTGTATGCAACAGTTGGGTCAAACTTAGTGCCTGAACTAATTAAAATAAAGCGATCAAACTCATAGTCAAAATATTGATCTGTTGTGATTGGTTTAATTTGAGCAAGTTCATCTAAGAATTTCTTAGAAACGGTTTGTGAATATTTAACAGTCTCACCACTTTTAATATAGTCAGAAATTGAAGAAGAATCGGTTTCATTATAGGTATAAAACCTAACTGTGTAGGTATTGGCCTTGTAGTAAGCAGTTAAAAACTTCTTGTCTTTTTCTTTTGTTACTATCAATTCAAATATGGTATTTTGACTCCTTGTGTAGTCGTTTATGTGGTTTGGATGAGGATTATTTCGCAAGTATTCACTAATAATTGAATCAAACCTTTTTAAATCAATTTTACCGCCAATTGTCGCGTCGATAGGATATGGCAATTCTTTAACTTCGTCTGGTGAGTTGTCTAGAGTTTCCCAAACTAGGCGAACATAGACAGGACGAGTGGCTTGAGTTTCTTGCCACTTCGCTTTCAAAGTAAGGTCACTGGTTACCACAGTTGGGCTATTGTCTGGGTCAAATGAAATACTTGAGTTGTCCAAAGCATTTACCCAGCGGGTAAATTTATAAATCGTTTCGTCTTTAGGGTCAAGTCTAGTAGGGTGCTTAACATCTTTAATGATTTGCTCGTATTTATACTGAACTGTTGTATGTGAGCTTCCGTTAACTTCGCCTCCATTGTAGTCGTAGATTACTGTAAAGATTTTTCTTGTGTAGTTTAGAACAAAACTAGTTTGCCCGTTTGCCAGTATTTTTTTCTCTTCAGAAAAAGGAGCAAGTTCAAAACCTTCTTCTAGTCTAGCCAGACGGTCAGCCTCAGTAACTTTAACAATTGAGTTTACTACGCCTATTTTAGTTTCAAGTTCTATTTTTTCAGGGATATTGTCAACACCAGGCAGAACGTGCTTGATAGTGTAGTTTACAGTAGTTTGTTTTTCTTCAAAGAAAGCAACTAAAGTAATATTTTGGCTGACAGTAGTTGAACTAAAATCAAAAGCAGAAATTTCTTTATATTCACCGTTCATGTCAGTTTTTAACTGCCAATGTTTAAAGGTATAAGTATAGCCTTCTTTAATCATGGTTGGCGCAAACTCAGGTCTGCGGACCTTGCCTTGATACTTAATTGTTTGGCTAGGTTCAAGAGACTCAGTAACTCCACTAAAATGATCGCCATTGTAGTTAACTTCAAAGTTAACTTTATACTGCTTACGGAAGTATCTTAAGATAAAGTAAGTTGTGGTGTTAGCCTCAATAATTTTAGTTTGCGTTTGGTCGGCAATGTTAAAGCCTTCGTCGTAGCCAACCAAGCGATTGTCTCGGTTAACTGTAACTTTAGTTCCAACGTTTACTGTGACTTTAGGGTCTTCAATAGTTTTTGTCTTAACGTTGTCAACTCCTTCAATGATGTGTTGAATGATGTAGCCGGCTGTGGTTACAGTTTCTTCAAAGAAGGCAACTAAAGTAATGTTTTTAGTGATTTTAGTGTTGAAGTTAAACTCACTTACGAAACGATATGTATCGTTCATATCGTCTTTAAGTTGCCAGTGTATAAATTTGTAGTTAAAGCCTTGTTTTTGAATAGTTGGGTATTGAGCAGGTCTAATAGCTTTGCCTTCATACTCCACAGTTTGCGGGCTTTGACTAGAAGCATTGACATCTTTAAAGTGATTGCCTTTAAAGTTAACTTCAAAAGAAACGGTAAACGTGCGACGACGATACACTAAGGTAAATACAGTAGAACCATCTGCTTTGATTGCCTGAGTTTGGTTTTGTTGATCAACTATAAAACCTTCGTCGTAACCTGGCAGACGATTTTCTCGGTTAATTGTAACTAAACTACCAATTTGCGCAGTTCGGCTGTTGTCGACTATCTCTTGATTATTAGTCTGACCTGAAATTCCGTTGATAATGTGCTTAATTGTATATTTAGCATTAGCTGCACTAGACTCAAAATAAGCAACCAAAGTTAAGTTTCTGTTAACTTGAACATTGCCAAAATCAAAAGCAGAGACTTTGGCGTAATTGCCGTTCATTTCGTCTTTAAGTTGCCAGTGAATAAACTTAAATGTATAACCTGGTTTAGTTAAAGTAGGGTGGTTGTTTGGTCTCTTGACTCTACCTTCAAAACCAATGATTTGATCTGGCTCCATAGACGGAGTGGCACCTGAGAAATATGTGTTGTTGTAGTTAACTTCAAAGTTAATACGGTAAGTTTTTCGTGTGTAGACTAAAGTAAATGAAGTAGAACCATCGGCTTCTATTTTTTTAGTTTGGTTTTGTTGTTCCACATCAAAACCATGGTCATAGTTGTCTTTGCGGTTATTGCGGTTAACTGTGACTTGTGAGTTAATTTCGGCGTACTTAGTTTCAACTATTTCTTTATCTGGAGAACCATCAACTCCTTTGATAATGTGCTTAATTGTATATTTAGCGCTAGATATGTCTTCAGCAAAGAAAGCAACTAAGTTTAGACTTTGTGTACTTGGTGGTTAGCAAAGTTAAACTCAGGTTGTTCTGTGTACTGTCCGTTCATAGCCAGTTCATTTTGCCAATGTTTAAAGGTAAAAGTACGACCAAGTTTTTCAATTGTTGGGTTAACAGTTGGTTTTTTAACCTTACCTTGATACTTAATTTTTTGAGTTTCCGGATTTTGAGAAACACTTGCGTCTTTGATACGGTTGTTGTAGTTTACAGTAAAGTTAACTTCAAAAGTTTTGCGTTCATATCTAAGTTCAAACACAGTAGAGCCATCTGCTTGAATAACTTTGCTTTGACTAGGTGTTTTGACAACAAAACCCGTGTCAAACTCAGTTAAACGGCTGCTTTTAGAAATTGTGACGGTGTCGTTAGTTTGCGCCTTGCCGTAAGTTTCTTTGACAACTTCATCAATTTCGTTTTCAATTCCTTCAAGGATATGTCGAACTGTGTAAGTAGTTTCAGTTGGAGCAAACACAGCATAAACTTCAGTTGTAGTTCTGCTTATTGTAATTTGTTGAACTGAACCACCAGGTAAAGTTGTCCAACCTAGGAACTTCCAACCTTTTTTAATGTTAGTACCAAGTGGCAGATAGTTAAAAGGTTGACCTGCAAATACTTTTTGAACTGGCCATGCTTGACTGTTGACCTTGTCAACATCCAAGTCTGTTGCTTTCGGAGTTACTGAAACTAAAACAGGTTTAGTTTTAAAGACAGGTTTCACAACTATATTTTTGTTATATGGTGTGTTAACGTCTAGTTCCAAGCCAGTTGACTCATCTATTAGTTTTTCAAACTCGTAGTCATTGTAGTCATCTGCTGGCTTTTGAACTTTTTTCATGGCTTCAATTAACTCAGCAGAAATTTTATTTGAATGTTTAAAGGTGTTAGTGCGTTTCAAAATATCTGCAACTGATTGGTCTGACAATCCTGTGCGGTTGAAGTCAACGTTGTAAGTTTTGGCTTTAAAGTAAAAAGTCAAGTATTGTTTTTCTAACTTATCTTCAACGTCTATTGCGGTTGTGGAGTTGGCTGAAAACACTTCATCGTGGTGGAAAGGATGAGGGTGGTTTGCTTTGAATTGAGACAAAGTTCTTTGTACATCTGAGTCGTCGCTTTTCAGTAGTTTACCAACTGGTTTTTCTTTTTGAACTAAAGCCTCTTTAACTTCGTCTTGTGTACCGTCTAAATTCTCCCAGATCATCTTTAGGTAAACTGGACGAGTGTTAACTTTTTCTTCCCATTTGGCTTTTAAAAGCAATGGTTTGGTAACTTTTACAGGGTAGTCAAAATCAAGTAAACTACCAGTTTCTTGATTTATCCAACCAACGAAACGATAGACTTTTTGACCAGTTTGGTCTTTTTTAACAGGGTGAGCAATATCTTTTAAAGTTTGCTCGTATTGATACTCAACAGTCTTTTTGTTTTCACCATTTAATTCACCTGAATTGTAGTCATAAACTACATTAAATTTACGGCGTACGTAGGTTAGGGTAAAAGTGGTTTGTCCATTTGCCAAAATCTTTTTAGTCTCAGTTTGAGCAGGTAAATCAAAACCAGCAGTTAAGTATTGTTGAAGACCATTTGCTTCAGACACAGAGACCATACTGTCTACTTTGCCAGTTTTAACTTCTGTAACAACTCTTTCGGCGATTTTTTCAACGCCAGGTAGAACGTGGTTAATCGTATAGTTAGCAGTAGACACTTCTTCTTTAAAGTAAGCAACTAAAGTTGTGGGTTTAGTGATTTTGGTGTTAGCAAAATCAAATGGAGAAACTTCCTTATACTCATTGTTCATCGCTGCCTTGTCTTGCCAGTGTACAAATGTGTATGTGTAGCCTGGTTTCTTTAAAGCAGGTGCAAAATCTGGTTTTGCAACTTTTCCTTGATAGGCAATGTCTTGTGCAGGTTGTGTTGTTTGAGTAACTCCCGAAAAATGAGAGTTATTGTAGTTTACTTCAAAGTTTACTTTATAAATTTTACGAATATATTTTAAGACAAAAGTAGTAGAACCATCTGCTTCAATAGTTTTAGTTTGACTTTGCTTAGCTACATCAAAACCTTCATCGTAACCGCTTAAACGATTTGAATTGTCAACAGTTACTTCACTACCTACAAGTGCTGATTTAGTTGAGTCTTTAATAATTTCGTCAGCTTGTCCATCAACTCCTTGAATCTCGTGACGAATTGTGTAGTTAGCAGTAGTTTTTTCTTCTTCAAAATAAGCAACTAAAGTTATATTGCTTGTGATTTTGGTGTTAGCAAAATCAAATGCAGAAATTTTTTGGTAGCTGCCATACATGTAGTCTTTAAGTTGCCAGTGTACAAAGCGGTAGTTAAATCCTGGTTTAGTTAAAGTAGGCAATTGACTAGGAACTGTTGCCTTGCCTTCAAATTGTACGGTTTCGCTTGCTTGGACAGAAGAAGTAGCATCTTCAAAGTGATTTCCTTTGTAGTTAACTTCGTAAGATACTGTGAATCTACGACGTTTATATCTAAGGGTAAAAGTAGTTGAGCCATCTGCTAAAATCGGTTTAGTCTGGTTTTGTTGTTCAACTTCAAAACCATGGTCATATTGAGTTAAACGGTTTTCGCGGTTAACGGTAACAAGAGAACCAATTTGCCCTGATTTTGAGTTATCTACAGTTGTTGTGTCAGGCTGACCAGATAGTCCTTCAAAAACGTGGTTAATGGTGTATTTAGCAGTTGTAACTTTCTGTTCAAAGTAAGCAACTAGGGTTAAGTTTTTAGTGATTTTTGTGTTAGTAAAATCAAATGCCTGGATTTTTTCATAACGCCCATTCATCTCATCTTTAACTTGCCATTGTACAAACTCAAAGTAGTAGCCTGGTTTAGTTAAAGTTGGATTAGAAAGCGGTCTGGTAGCTTTTCCTTCAAAGTCAACTGTTTGATTTGGAACATATGAAGGAACGGCACCGGGAAAATGATTGCCGTTGTAGTTAACTTCGTAAGTTATTGTGTATTTACGACGAGTATAGACTAAAGTAAAAGTAGTTGAACCATCTGCCAAAATAGTTTTGGTTTGACTTTGGTCAGCAACTTCAAAACCAGTGTCATATTGAGTTAAGCGGTCATTTTTAGAAATTGTAACCTCAGAACCAGCAACAGCGGTTTTGGTGTTGTCTTGAATTACTTGGTCTTGAGCGTCGGCTATGCCTTTTAAAACGTGGTTAATTGTATAGTTGACAATACTATTTTTTTGCTCAAAATAAGCAACTAGTGTAGTGTTTTTAGTAATCGGGGTATTAAAATCAAACTCAGGTTGTTCTGAATAGTTGCCATTCATCGCAGTTTTGTCTTGCCAGTGTTTGAAGTCAAAAGTTTGGCCAAATTTCTCAACTGAAGGGTCAGCGGGTTTTTTAACTTTACCTTCAAATTTAACTTTTTGGGTAGCAGGGTTTGGAGAAACTGTTGCATTGCTAAATTGGTTGTCGTTATAGTTAACTTCAAAGTTAACATCAAACTCACGACGTGCATATCTAAGTTCAAAAACAGTAGAACCATCTGCTTCAATTATTTGAGTTTGAGCAGGAGTTTTTAAAATAAATCCGTGGTCAAAATGAGTTAATCTGTCGTTTTGATTAACAGTAATTGAGTCTGCTGTTTTTGCAGTTTTAGTAATTGTAGTAGTTTTTTCTTCAATTTCACCTTGAATTCCTTCAAAGATTTGTTTGATTGAGTAGGTAGTTTCAGCAGGTGCAAAAACAGCGTAAACTTCAGTAGTTTGGCGAGTTATCACAACTTCTTGCACGCCTAGACCTGGTTTTGTGGTCCAGCCTAAAAATTTCCAACCTTTTTTAATGTTGTCTTTTGGCAGAAACACAAATTTAGTGCCCGCTTGAACGAGTTGTTCAGGCCAAGTTGGACTGTTTACTTTGTCTTTATCTGCATCTGCTACTCGTGGAGTAACAGATACTGTTGCCGGAACAGTTTTAAATACGGGTTTAATTTTTAGGTTTTTATTGTAAGCGACGTTGCTGTCCAGTTCTAGTCCAGTTTCTGCATCTATTAGTTTTTCAAACACATAGTCGTTGTTTTCATCGCTTTCCTTTTCAACAGCAGTCATTTGCATAAGCAGTCGTTGAGAAATTTTTTGTGTGTATTTTAAAACTATTGTTTGTTTTAGCTCATCTGAAATAGACGAGTCTTTTAAACCTGAGTAGTCAAAGTCAACTGTATAGGTTTTTACATTGTAGTAAAGTGTTAAATACTGCTTATCTTGAGTTGCAGTTACTGTCAAGGAAGTGGTAGATTTTGAAAAGTCAGCTTGTGTTTCGTGGAAAGGATGCGGGAAATTTCTAAAAACTTCCGAAATTAACGCACTAATATCGCTATCTGAGATTTGTGCAGTTTGACCAACTACTCTTTCTTTTTCAACGATAATTTCCTTAGTTTCGTCTTGACCAGAAATTCCTTGCCAAATCATTTTTAGGTAAACTGGACGCTTGGTGATTTCTTCTGTCCATCTAGCACGTAGACGCATGTTTTTAGTTACCTTGATGTTTTTAGAAAAATCAACAATTTCGTTTGTCTCTTCGTCTTCCCAACCTGCAAAAGTATAAGTTTTAACGTTTCCAGGGTCAGTTTTGGTTGGATGTTGTGTGTCTCTCAAAATTTGTTCATACAAATAGTTTTCAACTTTTTCGTGAGCTGAGTTTACAACACCCGAGTTGTAGTTGAAAGTTACGCTGTATGTACGGCGGCGGTAATTTAAAGTAAAGGTAGTTTGTCCATTTGCCTCAATTGTTTTGGTTTCAGGTTGTCCTTGAACTTCAAAACCTTCGTCAAATTGAGTAAGACGGTCGTTTTGGCTAACAGTAACTGAGCTGCCAACTTGAGCAGATTTAACTGTTTTTTCAACATGAGTTTGACCTTGTGAGATGCCTTCAAAAACGTGGTTAATAGTGTAAGTTGCAGTTGCTATTTTTTCTTCAAAATAAGCAACTAAAGTGATGTTTTTAGTGATTTTAGTGTTGAAATCAAACTCATTGACTTCTTTGTAAACATTGCCCATCTCATCTTTTAGCTGCCAGTGTTTAAATGTATAGGTATAGCCCGGTTTAGTTAAAGTTGGAGCAAAGTCTGGTTTATGGACTTTTCCTTCAAATAAAATAGTTTGTTCGGGTTGAACAGACGCCTGAACTCCGTCAAAGTGATTGCCGTTGTAGTTAACTTCAAAGTTAACTGTATACGTGCGACGAGCATATTTTAATGTAAAAGTAGTAGATCCGTCTGCCAAAATAGTTTTAGTTTGGCTTCGTGGACTTAGTAAAAAGCCTTCGTCGTATTTAGTTAAACGATTGTTTTCGTCAACCGTAACTTCTGTGCCAACTTGGGCTGAGTTGCTTGAATCTGAAATAGTTTCTGTGGCAGAACCCTCAACTCCAGGCAGTACGTGGTTAATAGTATATGGTGCTTTAATAATTTCTTTTTCAAAATAAGCAACTAAAGTAATGCTTTCAGTAATTTTGGTGTTGGCAAAATCAAAAGGTGTGGTTTCTTTGTATTCACCATTCATTTCTGATTTGAGCTGCCAGTGTTTAAAGACGAAACGGTAGCCAAGTGTAGTTAAAGTAGGAGCTTGCGTAGGTTTTTTAGCATAGCCTTCAAACTCCACGTTTTGATTTGGAATATAGCTAGACTGTGCATTGTCAAAGTAATTTGAGTTAAAGTTTACTTCGTAGTTTACACTAAAGCGTCTGCGAATATATCTTAAAGTAAAAACAGTTGAACCATCTGCTTCAATGGTTTTAGTCTGATCTTGCTGAGCAACAATAAAACCATGATCGTGGCCGGCTAATCTGCTATTTCTGTTAACAGTAATTTTAGTTCCGGCTTGTGCAGTGTGCGAGTTTTCAGAAATAGTGTGGTCAGGTTGACCCTCTATTCCTTCAAATACGTGGTTAATTGTGTAGGTTGCCGATACTGATTTTTGTTCAAAATAAGCAACTAAGGTTAGGTTTCTCGTAACCTTTGAGTTTTTAAAATCAAAAGGTTTAGTTTCTTTATACTGACCGTTCATTTCATCTTTTAACTGCCAGTGTTTAAAAACATATTGAAATCCTGGTTTAGTTAAAGTAGGATTTGCGCTTGGTTTTTGAACCTTGCCTTCGTGTCTAACTGTTTGGTCTGACTCAGTTGATGGAATAGCATTAGGAAACTGAGTTGAGTTGAAGTTAATTTCAAAGTTAACCTTGTATTTGTTTCGGACATATTTAAGTTCAAATACAGTTGTTCCGTCTGGTTTTATTGTTTTTGTCAAGATAGTGTCTGGAGACAAAGTAAAACCATAAGGTGCTGTAGTTTTATCTGGACTTAAAGTGACGTCTTCATTGGGTTTTTGTCCAAGCACAGTTTCTTCTTGGGCTTTGTCTTCAATAAATTCACCTGCTTGTTCAACAGACTCAAATAGTTTTTTAATTACATATTTAGTGTTTTCAACAACCAACGGTTTCTTTTTCAGCACTGCTTTTAAAATTAAGTCTTCGGTGATTGGTTTGTCAAAATCAAATTTAGTTTCTTTGCCAGTTATTGGATTTACTACATTCCAGTAATCTAGTTCATAGAAATTACCATCTTTGTCAAATTTAGTAACTAAGCTTGGAATCAAATAATTTTTATCTAGTTTTTCACCGTGAGGATGTGAAAGTGGAAGCAATTGGTTTGCATCATTTGGTGTAATAAACTGCACAGTGTGGTATTTTTGCGGTTTTGGAGTTTGCGGGTCGTTTACTTTAACTAACTTTAAGTAAAGCGAAATGTTTTTCTCTGCACGTTCTGTTGCAAAATCAAATTTTTCAGTTAGTGCACTGTCCTTATACCAACCAGCATAAGCATAGCCTGGTTTTTGAAATAAGTGGTTTTTAATAGGATCGCCTTTTCTAACCACATCAAAAAACACGCGTTCAGCGCCGTTGAAGTAAGATACCGCAACTAAACCTTGTTTGTTTAATTCATCGCCAATTTTATCAGGGTCAAGGGTTGAGTTGTATCTGGCAATTAGTCTAAGTTCAGATTTTACAAATTTCGGAATATCAACGTTTTCGCCAGGTTTTATGTTAACCTGTTTT